>DQCI01000303.1:22835-23144 GCA_003545125.1 Paracoccaceae bacterium | reverse complement strand
GAGGTCACCGCGCTGCGCGCCTTTGTCGAGGCGAAGACCGCCTTGTGAACCGGCACTGGAGAGTGCGCCACAGTGCCGCTCTGCCGCAGCGCGGCCCAGCGAAAACAGGCCCGACGACTTGCACCGACGACTTGGACCGACGAAAACGGACACGACGACCGGAACCGCGCGGAAACTTGGCCCGTCCTGTGGGCCTTTCATGCGCGGCCGCACACTCGGCTCGTGGGTTGGGTTCTCGCTGCGCATGTTCGGATAGCGACGTTCTGCGCGACCCGCTGCGCGCGCCCGCATCGACCCGATATTCCCGAT
>DQCI01000303.1:20670-22819 GCA_003545125.1 Paracoccaceae bacterium | reverse complement strand
GAGCTGGGCCCGACGGCTCCGGGCTCTCTGCGGACATCGCACAGCCGGCAGGTTCAGCTGCCCAACTGGCTCCGGGCCAGCAGCCGGTCCATCGCTTCCTTGGTCCCGGCGCCCATCGCCCCGTCGAACGGCCCCTGGTAAGCACCGACCTCGAACAGCGCGTTCTGCATCTCCCGCGCCGTCTCGCCGTCCCATTCGCCAGCGCCCCGGCGGGCCGGCCAGCCATCCCCCGCCTGAAGCGCCTGCACGTAATAGCGCGCGGCCTGGACCGGATCGCGCAGGGTCGGGTCGGTCTCGTAGACTTCGCCGATATAGGAGAGCGCCTCGGTCCGCCCGGCGGCATAGGCCCGCTTGAACCACGACAGCGCAGCACCGGCGTCGGCGGGAATGTCATAGCCGGTGAGGTAGAGCCAGCCGAGGTTGAGCATCGCCTGCGGTTCGCCCAACCCGGCCGCTTGGCTGTACCATTGCACCGCCTCGGGCACGTTCTGCGCGGTGCCGATGCCGTTTTCCAGCATCCAGCCGAGGTTCGACATCGCCGCCGTCACCCCAAGATCCGCCGCCTGGCGGTAGAGCGTCACAGCGCGTTCCTCGTCGCGGGGCACGCCGGTGCCGTTGGCATAAAGATAACCGAGGTTGTTGATCGCGTTGATGTCGCCCGCGTCGATCGCGCGGGTGTACCAGCGCGCCGCCGTGATCGGGTCACGCGGCACCCCGAGCCCGTTCTCGAAGGCCCAGCCCAGCTCAAAAGCCGCTTCGGTGCTGCCCTGCGCGGCGGCCTTGCGGTACCAGCGCGTGGCCCTGTCGGGATCCGCGGTCAGCCCGGGGGCGCCGTCCGTGAGCAATCCGCCGAGCGCGAGCTGGGCCTGGGCCACGCCCGCCTCGGCGGCCAGTTCATAAAACGGCACGGCGTCGGCTACGCCCCGGTCGGGCAGAACCCCGCCTTCGTAGAGCTGTGCCACGGTCATCGCCGCCAGCGGATGGGCCTGGTTGGCCGCGACGCTGAACGCCGCGATCGCGGCCTCGACCGCGCCGCGCGCCATTTCGACCCGCCCGAGGTTGAAGGCGGACCGGGCGTGGGTGCGATAGGCCTTGTGCGCCATCGTGCAGAACCGCACGCCGGCCTCGATATCGAGCGCGGCGAGCTCCACACCGGCGACCCCTTCGGGCCGGGTCTCGTCGCCCGGATCTGCCGCCGCGACGTCGCATTCGGTCACGAAGGGGCTTTGCTCCGGGTCCGCTTCCTCGGTGATGCGGAAGTCTTGCACCATCCCCGTGGGTTGCGGATTGGCGGCCGGCAACGGGTCGGTCCGCCGGTAGTCGTCGGCGGGCGCGAACTTGGCCATGTCGGCGGGCGCGACCATGCGCTCCGCGGCCCAGCCGGGCGCCGGCAGGATCAGCGTGGCAACGGCCAGACGCCGAACGGAAGCGGTGATCGCAGATCGCATCGAAAATCCTCTTGTCGCGGCCGACACTAACGAGGCCTCGGCCTCCACGCAACGCACCCGTTCGGGCTGAGAATTCTTTTACACGAAGGTGTTACATGGTCGCAATTGTGCAAGTATCAAAGTCCGAGCGATGTGCGCAGCTGCTCGAGAAGACGTGCTTGCGCCGCAGGGTCGGCCGCCTGTTCGATCGCCCCGGCCAGGGCTGTCTTCTGCCGGGCGCCCAGTGCGCTCTCGCGGACCAGACGCATCAGGGCCGCTGAGTCGTACCCCTCCGGGGTGAGCAGCGTTTCGAGAGGTGGCAAGGGCTTCGCGGGCGATGCCGGCGGCGCTGCGGCAACTGTGTCCGCAGGTGCGTCGGGACTGCCGTCCCCGGTCTGCGCCGGACCATCGGCGCCAGGCCCCGCTTCGGCAGCCTCTGCCTCGGGCGCCGGATCGGGCACCGGACCGGGCGCCGTATCGGCGCTTTGCGCAGCCCGGGCGGCGGTCGCACCCGCGTCGGGCGCATCGGTTTCGCTGGTTACGCCGGGGGCCGTGTCGGCGCCTGCCGGGGGCATGTCATCCGCCGCGACAATCCCCGTGGCCGCCTCATCGGACCCGGCGGGCGCGTCGGTCACGGGCTGATCGGACACGGGCTGATCGGACAAGGCCTCACCGGGCAAGGATCCGTCGGTGTCGGGCCCGTCGTTCGCCGCCGCGTCCGC
>DQCI01000303.1:20088-20591 GCA_003545125.1 Paracoccaceae bacterium | reverse complement strand
GCCGCGTCGGGCGTGGCCGCCGCGTCCGGCCCGTCCGCCCTATCTGCCGCTTCCCCGCGCGCGGCATCGGTGGAGGCCACGGGATCGGCCGTTTCCGCGCCCGGCCCCGCCGCGTCGTCCGGCGCGAACGCCGGCGGATCCGCCTGCGGCGGGTCAAGCGCGGTCGTGTCCACCGGGGGCGCCGGCGCGGGCGAAGCGGCCTGAAGCTCCGCCTCCTCGCCACCGTCACCGCCACCGCCGCCGCCCTCACCGTGACCGCCGCCCGCAGCGGCGGTTTGCGCCGCGCCCGACGGTAAGGGCACCGGCTTCACCGGGTCCGGCGCCACCGATGCGGGCATGGCCGGAACGGTCGCTATCTCGGTTTCGGGCGCGGTCAGAAGCAGCAAAAGGCCGGCGGCCAGAAGGACGGCAAGCAGGACCGGAAAAATGAAATGGCGCAACGAACGTTCCCTTCGAAAAACGATTGAACCGGCGCCGGCCGGGCCTCCCGCCGGGCTGCGAGC
>DQCI01000303.1:18754-20078 GCA_003545125.1 Paracoccaceae bacterium | reverse complement strand
CGGGCGCCGGGGCGGCGCGAAAACCGGCCCTGTGCATCGCCCTGCCCGGTCCCGCCCGCAGCCGCAGGCCGATCCCGGATGGCAGGATATCGGGGCCAAGGCAATATCCCCTTATGTTTCGGGCAGGAATCGGCTTGAAAGCGCGCCCCTCGCGGATTACCTTCCGCGCCCATAGCTTGAAGGCAACCACAGAAGGAACGTCCCACTGGCCCGCAGACCCCACAATGCCCCGCCGACACGTGACACCGGCCCCCGCGTGAATGACCGCATCCGCGCTCCGGAAATCCGCCTGATCGGCGCAGAGGGCGAAAACCACGGGGTGGTCTCGCCCCGCAGGGCGATGGAACTGGCCGAGGAAGCGGGGCTCGACCTGGTCGAAATCTCGCCCAACGCCGCGCCCCCCGTCTGCAAGATCATGGACTTCGGCAAGTTCAAATACGAGACGCAGAAACGAGAAGCCGAAGCGCGCAAGAAACAAAAGACCATCGAGATCAAGGAGGTCAAGTTCCGTCCGAACACCGACGTCCACGACTACGGCGTCAAGATGCGCAACGTGGTGAAGTTCCTCGAGAACGGCGACAAGGTGAAGGTGACGCTCAGGTTCCGTGGCCGCGAGATGGCGCACCAGTACCTTGGCCGCGAACTGCTCGAACGGGTCGCCGACGACGTCAAGGAACTCGGCAAGGTCGAGAACATGCCGAAGATGGAAGGCCGCCAGATGGTGATGATGATCGGGCCGACCACCAGGTAATCCGGTCCGACCGGGAGGAGAACCAGCCCTCGCCGAATGGCGGGGGCTGTTTTGTTTGTCTCGGTCAAACGGACGCGCAGGCGCCGTCGGCAGAGGCAGGTCCGGTCGGCAGCCTTTCCCGGGCCCCGGGGGTCAGTCGCCAATGAAGCCACCTGATTGGCGGCCCCAAGGCTCGGCGTAGAGACCCGGTCTCGCCTTGAGCTCTTCATGGCTGCCTTCATCGACGATCCTGCCGCCCTCCATCACCACGATCCGGTCCATGCGGGCAATGGTCGACAGCCGGTGCGCGATGGCGATCACGGTCTTGTCCTTCATGACGTCGATCAGCGATTGCTGGATCTCCGTCTCGACTTCGCTGTCGAGCGCGTTGGTCGCCTCGTCGAGAATGAGGATCGGAGCATTTTTGAGAACCCCGCGGGCAATCGCAACCCGATCCCGATCTGCCGGGTCCCGAACAGCGCTTGCGGCGTGCCCTCGAGATGGCGGCGCTGCTCCGTGGCGATCTGATCCTTCGGCGCAAAGAGCTTCAGCGTGTCGAAATTCGAGAAGCTGTCGACCACCGAGCCGACCAGC
>DQCI01000303.1:13401-18716 GCA_003545125.1 Paracoccaceae bacterium | reverse complement strand
GCAACGGCAGGGCCAGCCAGATCTCCGTTCCTGCCATCAGCGCCACGACCCCGATCATGTAGACCACCCCGAAGGCCACCCCAAAGGCCACCCCGAAGGCCACCGTGTTGAGCGCGGTGTGAACCGCGCCCGCCACATGGTTGCCGATCTCGACGAGCCGCCCCGAGGTGCGCGCGGTCAGGTCTTCCTGAAATCAGCCGACCGATTGCCGGGTCAGCTGGTCATAGGCGCCAGCGCAGCAAGGTGGCCATGTTGCAGTCGAAGAAGATGTCGTTGACGGCGAGGCGCAGAAATAGCGCAAAGGGCCGCAGCAGCAGCACGATCAGGGCGGCTCCCGGAAGCCTCGTGCCTTCGGCCCGCCAGAGCGCGCCCGGCGTGGTCGTGGCCAGCATGTCGACGACCCGCCCGGCATACCGGATCA
Organism: Paracoccaceae bacterium; assembly: GCA_003545125.1. GTDB lineage: Bacteria > Pseudomonadota > Alphaproteobacteria > Rhodobacterales > Rhodobacteraceae > Sinisalibacter. Next base: position 18,295 of record DQCI01000303.1, on the reverse strand, counting down.
GCCAGACCTCGACCCCGGCCGCGACGACGGTGACCAGCACGCTGGCCGCGATGATCCGGCGCATGGGCCGAATGTGCGCTTTCAAGTTGGGCCAGATCTCGCGCCGCGGCGTGGTGTCGGTAAAATCGTGGGGGTCGACCGCGCCGAGAAAAAACCGCGTGATACGCTCGTAGACTCCAGACATCGTTGTTATCCCCTCGCCGCATTCGGGCGGCCCTGATACCGCGATCAGTGCCATTGGGATACGGACCACATCGACCGGCAAGGCGCGGATCGGATCCGGTCGCGCGACCCGCCCGGTGTGCACCGGTTCCGACCGGGGCCGGTCCGTGCGTCAGGTCGCCCGGCGAGGTCGCCCGCCCGCACGCCCTCAGGGCAACGGGATCGGTCGTTGCGGCGCGATAAGCGCGGCGAAGACGACGATCCTGACCGGCGACACGGGCCGGGACACGCTGAGGCCGTGTGACCGCGCGATGGGCCCGCCGTACCCTGCCCGCGCGCCGATCGAGCGAGGCGCGAACGATGTCCGCGAGCCCGCTGAGGCCGCGAACATGTCGAAGCGGGAAGCCCGTCGGGGGCAACGATGATCGGGCCCCACGCACAAGTGCGCCCGCCGGTGGGCCCATTCAGGGCCCCGCTTGCGCCGGGGCCTTGGGTGTCATGCGGCTCGGTCTTGGGTCTCGGTCGTGGGTCTCGGTCGTGGGGGGCAGTCGTGGGGGGNNGGGGGGGGGGCGCCGCCCCGGTCACCGGCCTATTGCAGCAACGGCGTGATGTTGCGCACCACCACCCGGCGGTTCTTCCGGTTGGCCTCGTCGGTATCAACCTTGAGGTCGCTTTCGCCGTAGCCTTGGGTGATGAGGTTTTCGGGCGGCACGCCGAAATACTCGCCGAGCGCCAGCGCCACGCTCTCGGCACGGCGATCGGAAAGCGCGAGGTTGTAGGCGGCCGAGCCCACCGCATCGGTGTGCCCTTCGACGAGGAACACCGCGCCGGGCACCTCGTAGATCACCTCGGCGATGGCGAGGCCGAGATCGGCCAGCCGTTTGGCCTGCTTCGGCGGGATCGCTGCGGAGTTGGTTGGGAAGGTGATCGCGCGCACCTCGATCTCGGGAGCCAGCGCGCGCACCGACTGATAGGCCCGGACCTGGCTCAGCCCGTAGCGGCGCCCGGCGCGGTCGGCCATCGACGCGATCAGCGCTTCGCGCAGCGCGTCCTGGTCGGTCGCCGCGATCCCGGCCGCCGCGGGTCGCGGCGTCGGCACGGTCTCGACCGGGGCGGCGGCCACGGTATCGTCGAACAGCACGTAGCGTTCACCGTTGGGCAGGACCCGCACCCGTTTCAACGTGGTGCCATCGGCGGCGCGGATAGTGACGATCCGCACCCCGTTTTTGCGGATCACCACGGTGCGGGTCGAGCCGTCGTCATAGGTCTGGGTCCGGACTTCGGAGCCCGGGCGGCGCAGAATCTCGTCGTCGTTCTTCAACACGCTGAGCGTGCCGTCGGGTTCCTCGACCACCACCCGGTCGCCCGAATTCGACACCACCTTGGCCCCGTTGTAGAGGATCGCACCCACGGCCAGCGCACCGAGCCCGATCAGCAGGCCCTTCTGGAAGCTGTCGTCGCCGCGCTCCGCCTGTGCTTGGCCAGCATCTGCGGCAACGCTTGGCGCCGTGGCGAAATCCTCGTCGGACTGGCGCGTGTCGGCCTCGGTGACGGTTTCGGTCGTAACCTCACCGGCCCCCGGATCGGCCATCAGGTCGTCGTCAAGCGCAGCCGCAGCGGCGGCAGCGGCCGCCGCCGCCTGTTTGCGGCCGCCCTTGCCCCTGCGCGGGGCCTCGGCCGGGGCCACCAGCGCCGGGGCGGTCTCCGCCGCTGGCTTGCTCCTCGGCTTGGTTGCGCCGGCTTCGGCTTCTACCGGGGCCGTACGGGGTGTCTCNNGTCTCCGGCGCCTCGGCTTTCGGCGCTGCGGGTCGTTCTGCCGCAGTGTCGGCCGGCACTGTTGACGGCACTGTTGACGGTGCAGTTGCAGGCTTTCGGCCAGCATCGGGCGCGGTGAGTTCAGTCGGCGCGGGCGCGGCCTCGGGCCGGNNCTGCCGGCGCCTCTCGTTTACTGGTCGACGGCGCCTCACCGGTCTGCGCCTCGATCGCCCGCTTGGCCAACACCCGGGCCAAAGTCTTGGCGTTCTTGATCTTCTTGCCGTCCTCGAGCACGCAGGGAAACGTGCCGTTGCCATCGGTCAGCACGCACAGCGGCAGATCCTTCGTGTTCTGCTGTGCGACGGCGGGCGGCGTGACGAGCCCGGCGCAGAGCGCGAGGGCCGAAGTGGTCTTGAGGGCGGTCTTGAGCATGTCTGCCTCCTGAAGGGCCCGCGCCTGCGGGAACTATCGGTTATGATATCGCGCACCGGACAAATCCAGTGCCGTTTCGCGGCGCGCCGGCTGATCCGGCCAGAGCCCGCGTCCGGCGGACACCGGACCGGCGGGGTTCCGCTCAGGCGGTCACTGGGTGAGAGGAAGTGTGGCCGCCGCGGCGTCGGCCCCTGCCCCGCTCGCCGCGCCCATTCCGAGCAGCAAGAGCACCAGCAATTGCGGCGCAAGGATGCGCAGGAACATCACCAGCGGGTAGACCGACACATAGCCGACAGACGCCGCCGCCGACGGGTTCATCGACACCGCGAAGGCAAGCGCGGGCGGATCGGTCATCGAGCCCGCGAGCACGCCCGAGAGCGACAGGAAGTTGAATTTGAACACCAGCCGCGCGATCAGTCCGACGGTCAAAAGCGGCACCAGCGTGATCAGCACCCCGTAGCCCATCCAGGCGAGCCCCGGCCCGTTCAACACGATGTCGAGAAAGCCGCCCCCCGCCGCCACGCCGACCACGGCGAGGAACAGGATGATGCCGATCTCGCGCAGCGCATGGTTGGCGGCGGGCGGCATGAACCACACGAAGGGCCCGAAATTGCCGAGCCGGCCGAACAGGATCGCGGCCACCAGAGGTCCGCCGGCAAGGCCGAGTTTCAAGGGCGCCGGCAGGCCGGGGATCGCCACCGGGATCGAGCCCAGCAGAATGCCGAACGCGATGCCGACGAACAGCGCCTCGAACTGCACCTGGTCGAGCCGGGAGCGCTCGTTGCCGAGCCGCATCTTCACCGCCTCGATATCGTCGGGCATGCCGACGACGGTGACGATGTCACCGAAGGCGAGCGTCGAATCCGCTTTCGGCGGCAGTTCGATCCCCGCCCGGTTGATCCGGCTGATGGTCACGTCATGACCCTCGAGCAGGGCGAGGTCGCGCAGTTTCACCCCCAGCGCCTTGTGTTCGGTCACCGCAAGCCGTACCCAGGTAAGCTTGGTGCCCTTGGTCGAGACCGGTTGATCGACTTCGCGGCCCAGCACCAACCGCATCGCTTGCAGCGCCTTGGCGGGGCCGACGACATGCAACACGTCACCGGTGTGCACGGTGAGCTCCCGGGTCGGCACGACCACCTCGCCTGCCGTGCGCATCCGGCTCGCCACAACCTCCCGGTCGAACAGCCCCGGCACATCGCCGAGGCGGATCCCGTCGAGATTCGGGTTTGTCACCTCCACGTCGATGGTCGGCAGGCTGCTTTGCCCGGCTTGTGTTTCCTTCTTGAAGGCCGCGGCCTCGGCCTCGACATCGGCGCGCGACAGGAAGCGCACCACCAGGATGCTGACGAGGATACCGATGATCCCGAACGGATAGGCCACGGCATAGCCCATGCCGGTGAGCGCGATCTCGTCGCCGGCAAATCCGACGTCGGCCAGGATCTGCGTCGCCGCCCCGAGGCCGGGCGTGTTGGTCACGGCCCCCGACATGATGCCGACGAGCACGTTGAGATCGAGCCTGAAGGTGAAGAACACCGCCACCGTCATCGCCACCCCGAGGCCGACAACCGCCATCGCGGCGAGGTTGAAGCGCAACCCGTCGGCGCGGAAGCTCTGGAAGAAGCCCGGGCCGACCTGGATGCCGATGGTGTAGACAAACAGGATCAACCCGAACTCGCGCACGAAATGCATCACATCGGTGTTGAAAAACACCCCCGAGGCCTCGGCGACATGGCCGACCGCGATCCCCGCGAACAGAACGCCGCCGATGCCGAGCCCGACGGTGCCGATCTGGATCCGGCCCAAGAGGATGCCGAGCGCGCCCGCGACCGCCAGCGCGATCAGGGTCAGGGCGGTTTCGGAAAGATCGAAAAGCTGTGTCATGGGGACCGGTCCGGTGGGTCTGATCTGGGGCGGCTCTTGCCCGGTCATGCACCCCGCGCCTCTTCCGGGTCAACCGGCGATGGAACACGGCCGCCATGCACCCCGGGCAAGGCTCGGGGGCCGGGGCAAGACGCGGTCGCATCCGCAGCACCCTGCCGCGGGAACCGGCGCTACCCTTTCCGCAAGGATTGTGTGAGCTCGGCCAGGATCGCCACCGCGATCTCAGCCGGGCTCCGGGCGCCGATGTCGAGGCCGACAGGCGCATGGATCCGCGCCAGCGCCTGCCGCGACCAGCCGCGCGCCGCCAGCCGGTCCATCCGTTTCGCATGTGTCCGGGTCGACCCCAGCGCGCCGATGTAGAACACCTCCGCGCCCAGCGCCGCCTCAAGGCCGGGGTCGTCGATCTTGGGATCGTGCGACAGCGTCACCACCGCGGTGCGCGTGTCGAGCCCGATGTCACCAAACACCTCGTCGGCGTAGGCCTCGCGGATGTCTTCCCCCGGGAACCGGTGTTCAGCGGCGAAAGCGCCGCGGGGATCGGCGACAATCGGGTCGAAACCCGCAAGCCGGGCCATCGGCACCAACGCCTGGGCGATGTGGACGGCCCCCACGATGAGCAGCCTTGGACGCGGATTATGTATGGCGATGAAAGTGTTGCCGTCCT
>DQCI01000303.1:2807-13286 GCA_003545125.1 Paracoccaceae bacterium | reverse complement strand
CCCGCCGGGGTCCCGAGCGGGCGCTGGCCCGCCGGGGTCCCGAGCGCAGCGAGGTCCTCCCCGACCGGCTCGACCAGCACCCGGATCGTGCCGCCGCAGGCCAGCCCGGCGGCGAAGGCGTTGTCGTCCGAGACGCCGTAGCGCACGATCCGTGCGCGGCCCGTGGCCAGCGCGTCCCGCGCCTCGGCCACCACCGCGCCCTCGACACAGCCGCCCGACACCGAGCCCTCGATCTCGCCGCAGCCCGAGACCGCGAGTTGGCTACCCGCGGGGCGCGGCGCCGAGCCCCAGGTTTCGACCACCGTCGCGAGTGCCGCGCCACGGCCATCCTGGTGCCAGGCCAAGGCGATCGCCGGGATCTCGCCGGGGATCTCGTCGTCGATCTGCGTCATGTCGGCCCTCCCGTCAGGCCCCGAGCGTTGCATCCCTGCCCGCCTGCCACAACCCCGTGACGCGCAACGTCGCATTTCAATTGTGCGCAGGTGAATCGCCGCTATCTTCGCGGCATGAGCAAGTCCCGAACCCATGTTTTCCCTGCTGGCTGGGGCGCGCTCGTCCCCGGGCAGGCGGAGGACTGCACCCGCCAACTCCAGTCGGAGCTGGGGCCGGACGACCCGTTCTCGCCCTTTTTCGAGAGCGGCGCGATCCGCGCGATCGGCGGCAGCGTGACCACGGATCACGTGGTGTTCGAGATCGACGACTGGGAGGCGCCGTACTTCGTCTCGGACCTGAGCTGGACGGCGCCGGACACCCGGCCCGCCTTCCTGCAATGGCTGAGCCCGGGCACGCGCCCCGATCCCGGCGTCGTCCCGATCTCGAGCCTGGGCGAGCTTGACGGTTGGTGCCCCTGAGCCCAGCCGCTACCGGTCCGGCGAGATGCCCCGGCTTCCCGTTCGGCTTTGCCGCATCCGCCCCGCGCCGCTGCGCCTTCTCCTTTCGCGCGAAGACCACGCCGCCCCGGCCCGCCCGGTCCGGCGCCCGTGACCGGCGCGCGTGACCGGCACCCCGCCACACTTGTTTGTCTCCGCCACACTTGTTTGTCTCCGCTGCGGAAACGATTGCTATTTGCCGCCCGATTTGAGACAGTTTTTTCAACAATCCGGCACGAGACCGGGAGCGGACGGGCCTTTGCGCCCGAGGCACAGCAGAACGGGCAGGCAAAGCCATGACAGCAATCGCCACCGGAGGCGCGCGGCCATGAAGATCACGGCCGTGACCTGCGTCAAGAACGAGGGGCCGTTTCTCCTCGAGTGGATCGCGTTCAACCGGGTGATCGGGGTGACCGATTTCCTGATCTATACGAACGACTGCACCGACGCGACCGACCGGATCCTCGACCGGCTCGAAGAGCTCGGGATGGTCACCCACCTGCCCAACCCGGCCGAGGGGCGCAATTACCAGATGGAGGCGCTCAAAGATGCGCGCAGCCAGCCGCTGGTGAACGAGGCCGACTGGGTCTGGATCGCCGATGTCGACGAGTTCCTCAACATCCACATCGGCGACGGCACACTCCCCGAGCTGATCGACGCTTGCGGCGATCCGGCGGCGATCTCTCTCTGCTTCCAGTTCTTCGCCAACGCCGGCGTCGACCGGTTCGAAGACCGGTTGGTGATCGAGCAGTTCACCCGCTCGCACGACCCGGACGTGTGGTGCGCGGAGACGTCGCAGGAGGTCAAGACCCTGATCCGGAAGGATTTTCCGGTGAAGTACTACGGCGCGCACCGGCCCTTCCTGAAGGACCGTTTCGCCAAGGAAAAGACGTTCCGCTGGACCGACGGGTCGGGCCGCGACGTTCCCTGGCGCTTCCGCCTCGCCGCCACCAAGCGGCGGATGCGCAAATTCCCCGCCAAGGGCGCGCGCCGCTTCGCCACGCTCAACCACTACGCGCTGCGCTCGCTCGACAGCTACCTCGTCAAGACCGACCGCGGCGACGTCAACCGGCAGGGACGCACCTTCGACGACACCTATTGGCGCGAGCGCAACGACCCAGCCTGGAAAGACACCTCCATCCACCGCTATCTGCCTCGCCTGCGGACCGAGCTCGGCCAGCTGAAGGACGATCTGCACCTCGCCGCGCTGCACGAGGAAGCGGTCTGGGCGCACCGCGACGCGCGCGACCGGCTGATCGCCGAGCCCGCAACCCGCGCGTTCATGGAACGGCTCAAGGCGCTCCCCCACGAGAGCCCGGCCGAGCTTGCCCTGAAGGAGCTGATCGCATGAGCGAGATCACGCAAGGCACGGTCCTCGAAAGCTTGCGCGTCATCAACCTCGGCCTGCCGAAATCCGGCACCACGACGCTTGGCGAGGCACTGAAACGCGCCGGGATGCAGGTGGCCGACTGGAAGATCCGCCCCGGCCAGTCGAAGACCATGCGCGGCTTCGTCGGCAAGCTGATGTACGATGGCTATTACACCACCGGCGATCCGCTGCGGCATCTGCACGACTTCAACGCCTTCACCGAAATCGAGGTCATCCGCGGCGGCAAGAACCTCTGGCCGCAGACCGACTGGGCGCTGATCGCCGCGATCCGCGCGCATTACCCCGGCGCCAGGTTCATCCTCTCGCACCGCGACCCGGTGAAACACGCGAGCTCGATGCGGCGCTGGTCGAACCTCGGCAAATCCCGCCTGCCCGGCAACGCGGTTCCGGGCCTGCCCGAAGGGTACGGACGCGCCCCCGGCGAGCTCGAACGCTGGATCGAAGGCCACGTTGCCTTCTGCCGCCAGGTCTTCAAAGGCGCCGACGACTTCATGGATTACGACGTCGAAGAAGAAGGCGCCCGCGACCGGATCGCCGCGTTCCTGGGGCTCGATCTGCCCTGGTGGGGCAAAGCCAATCAGAACCGGACCCACCCGGAGGCCGAGACCGTCTGATGCGCATTGTCTTGCATATCGGCCTGCCCCGCTGCGGCGCGGAAGCGCTCCAGACGCTGCTTGATGCGAAACGCAACAAACTTGCCGGTATGGGCACGCTCTACAGCCGCGTGCTCGGCCGCAAGAACCACACCCGGCTCTACATGGCGGTCTCCGATCCCGGCCATGTCGATCCGCTGCGCCACGCCCGCGGCTTCGCCCGGGCCGCCGCCCAGGCGCGGCTGCAACGCACCATCGCCGGCGACATCGCGGGCGAGCTCGACAAGGCGAAGCCCGAGACCTATGTCCTCTCCGCCGCGCAGCTCGCCACCCTGCCCAACCGCTCCGAATTGGAACGGCTGAAGGCGCTGCTCGGCGAACACGCAGACGAGATCCGCATCGTCGCCCATGTCGACGAACAGACCCGGGTGCTGGTGCGCCACTACGCCATGGCGCTGGCCGAGGGGCGCACGACCTCTCTGGTGCGCGAGCTGTCGCTGGCCGACACGCCAAACTGGCGCCGTGCGGCGCTGGTCGACTGGGCGAAAATCGCGCCCGCCACGCGCGCCTTCCCCGAGGTGCAGGCCGCCCCGCACTGGCTCGACTACACGAGCCTCGTCGCCCGCTGGGAACGGGTCTTCGGCGCCGGCGCGGTCGAGCTCAGGGGCTACACCCCGGCCCGCTTCCAGGCCACCGGTCTCGTCAACGAGCTGCGCGACATGCTCGAGATCGAAGAGAACATCGGCAAGGCCCCCGAAGTGCCGGTCGAGCCCGCCGTCCCGGCCGCCACGCTGGCGCGCTGGCGGCAGATGAACGAGGTCTTCGTGCGTCTGCTCGAGACCGGCCGCCACATCCCGCGCCAGCTCTGGACCCGCCTGCTCGACGAAGTGGCGATCGACGGCGATCCGCTCGATCCGGGCAGCCTCAACGATATCTCGCACCGGTTCCGGCACGAAAACCTCGACCTTGCCACCCGGCATCCGAAGATCGGCAACGGACTGACCCCGCCGCAGCCCGCGGCGCCCTTCATCGAGGCCGACCCGGAATTCGGCTTCCGCGCCACCCAATATGCCGCCGCCTTCCTGCCCCGGATCGACCAGGTCACGAAAGAGGCACGCCGCGCCGCCGAAGAGGCGCGCAAGCGCCGCGAGCAGGGTGCCGTGGACGGCGCCGACCGGCTCACGCCGATCGCAGAGAAGATCCTCAGCCCGCGCGCCAAGGAAAACTTCCACGCCCTGCGCGCCAGCCGGTTCGCGCCGCACAACCGGATCGGCCGGGTCAACGAGGAAGAGCTTGCCGCGGCCTATCCCGAGGCGCCCATGCGCCTGCTGCCCGAAGACAACTCCGGCAACGTCATCGTCGGCTGCATGAAGAACGAGGCGCCCTACATTCTCGAATGGGTGGCCTATCACCGGATGATCGGGGTCGACAATTTCCTGATCTACACCAACGGCTGCACCGACGGCACCGACGCGCTGCTCGACCGGTTGCAGGCGCTCGGGATCGTCCAGCGCCGCGACAACGACAACTGGCAGGGCAACTCCCCCCAGCAGCACGCGCTCGACGTGTCTCTCAAGGAACCGCTGATACAGAACGCCGAATGGGTGATCCATATCGACGTCGATGAGTTCATCAACATCCGCACCGGCAACGGCACGCTCGCCGATTTCTTCGCCCGCGTGCCGGGCGCGACCAACGTGGCGATGACCTGGCGGTTGTTCGGCCACAACGGCGTCGAGGCCTTCAAGGACGACCTGGTGATCGACCAGTTCACATCCGCCGCGCCGAAATACTGCCCCAAGCCGCATACCGCCTGGGGCTTCAAGACCATGACCAAGAACATCGGCGCCTATGAGAAGCTGTCGTGTCACAGGCCGAACAAGCTCGGTGACACGCCGGCGCAGCCGATCAAATGGGTCAACGGCTCAGGGTCCGAGATGACGCCGAAATACCACGAGACCGGCTGGCGCTCCGATCTTCAGACCATCGGTTACGACATGCTCCAGCTCAACCACTACGCCTTGCGCTCTGCCGAAGGCTTCCTGGTCAAGCGCCAGCGCGGCCGTGCGCTGCATGTCGACCGCGGGATCGGGCTCAGCTACTGGGTGCGGATGGACTGGGGCGGCAACAAGGACGTCACCATCAAGCGCAACATCCCCCGGCTGCGCGCCGAGATGGCCCGGCTGATGGACGACCCGCAAGTCAAACGCCTGCACGAGGCGGGGGTCGCCTGGCACCAGGCCAAGGCGGCGGAACTGCGCGAAACGCCCGAGTTTGCCGAGCTCTACGCCCAGGCGGTGGCCACCGACCTCACCGAGATGGAGCGGGTGGCCTATGCACTGGCGCTCGATGTGGAAAACTGACCGGGAAAGCGGAAGGGAGCAGGCGATGACCAGCGACGGCGACGTGAGCTTCGAGACAGTATCCGGCGCGCCTGGGTCCGATGCGCGCGACGCGCCGGGTGCGGCTCCGCGTTTGTTGCGCGCGCGCGGCCTGCTGTTTCCGAACGACCCGAAGTTCATCATCCGCAAAACCCGCCGGTTGCTGCGCACCAACGACTACGAGCGCCGCGAGGCCGATGCGGTGCGCGCGCTGGTGGGGCCGGATGACGTGGCGATGGAGCTTGGCGCCGGCATCGGCTTCATGTCGACGCTGATGGCCAAAAGCTGCAAGGCGCGCACCGTGCACACATTCGAGGCCAACCCCACCATCATCCCCTATATCCGCCGGGTCCACGAAACCAATGGCGTGGACGGAAAGGTGACGCTGACCAACGCCCTCCTCGGGGCCGAAGACGGCACGGCGACCTTCTACGAGCGTGAAAACTTCGCCGCCTCGTCGCTGATCGAGACCCCCGAGGGCATGACCAGCCCGGTGGTTGCCACCCATGCGGTTCCGGTGCTGGGCATCGGCCAGGTCATGGCCGAGATCCGCCCCACCGCGCTGGTCTGCGACATCGAGGGCGCCGAGGCCGAGCTCCTGCCGCTGGCCGATCTCACCAGCGTCCGGGTCGCCGTGGTGGAGCTGCATCCGCAATGGATCGGCCAGAAAGGTGTGCAGGCCGTGTTCGACGCCTTCCACGCGGCCGGGCTCACGTTCTATCCGAAAACCTCGAACAAGAAGGTCGTCACCTTCCTGAAGGACTGGTGATGCGCGCGACCGCGGTTCTCACCGTGCGCAACGAAGGCGCTTTCCTGATCGAATGGCTTGCCCACCACCTCGGGCTGGGCTTCACCGACATCGTGGTGCTGTCGAACGACTGCGACGACGGCACCGACGCGATGCTCGACCGGCTCGACGCCTTGGGCGAGCTGCACCATCTGCCGAACCCGGGGCCGCATGAGGGCGGGATCCAGTTCACCGCGCTGAAACGGGCCGATGCCCACCCGGCGGTGAAACAGGCTGACTGGCTGATGGCGCTCGACATCGACGAATTCGTCAACATCCATGTCGGCGACCACACCCTCGCCGCGTTGATCGCCGCCCTGCCGGCCGCCGACGCGATCACCCTTACCTGGCGGGTCTTCGGCAATTGCGGGGTGCGCGATTATGCCGATACCCCCATCACGGAAACCTTCACCCGCGCCGCGCCGGAGGTGATGCCCTGGCCGTGGCGGGCGTTCATGTTCAAGACGCTCTACCGCAATACCGGCGCCTACCGGAAACTCGGCGTCCACCGTCCCCGCTCACCGGTGACGCAAAAGGCCGCGCAGATGCGCTGGTACGACAGCCACGGCCGCGAACTGGAGGCAAGGGTCAGGACGCAAGGCACCTTCTCGCAGTTCGGCCGCCCGAACTACGGGCTCGCCCAACTCAACCACTACCCGTTGGGGGCGATGGAGAGTTACATCGTCAAGCGCGACCGGGGCCGGGCGGTGCATTCCGACCATGCGCTCGGGCTCGACTACTGGACCGAACGCAACTGGTGCCAGGTCGAGGACACGACCATCCGTGCCTGCGCCCCGCACGCCGCGCCGCACCTCGCGCGGCTCAAAGCCGACCCGGCGCTCGCGATCCTCCACCGGCAGGCCGTGGACTGGCGCGAAGCGCGGTTTGCGGACCTGATGGAAGCGGAGGAAAACCGGGCTTTGTTCGGCCGCCTCCTGCTCGCGCCGCCGGCCCGAGTCGTCGCCCCCGACGACGCCCGCAGGCTTCACGCCTTCACCAGGCCGCCCCCGGTCTCCTGAGCCCCGCCCCACCGGCGCCGGTTTCCCCGCCAACCCGGCCGTTAGCGCCACCGACCAGGAAAATCGGTATGCCTTGGCACACGAACTTTTTCTAATATTTTCATTTACTTGAAGCGCGATGCCGAGTTTTTCGTGCGTGAAATGAGCCCGTTAACGCTACCATTGATGCGGATCAACGTTTCACGCACCGAAACGTCTTAGAGCCGGGGCGAAGCTTGAAAAGGAGATAACTCATGGCCCAAGAAACCGCATCCTTCCGCCAACTGATCTGGTTTGAAGATCTCCGGCGCGAAGACGTGGCCGAAGTCGGTGGTAAGAACTCGTCGCTCGGTGAAATGGTGTCTCAGCTCGAGCCTCTCGGAGTCAAGGTTCCCGGCGGCTACGCGACGACATCGGACGCATTCCGCAACTACGTGACATTCAACAATCTCGGCGACACCATCAAGCAGGCGATGGAAAAGCTGGACGCCGGCAAAATCACCCTCGCCGTCGCCGGCAAGACGGTCCGCGACGCGGTCATTCACGGTGAATTCCCCGAAGCGACCCGCGACGCGATTGTCGAAGCCTACCATGAGCTCTCCAAGCGCGCCGGCCGGGAGAACGTCGACGTTGCCGTGCGCTCGTCGGCCACCGCCGAAGACCTGCCCGACGCCTCTTTCGCCGGTCAGCAGGAAACCTACCTCAACGTGACCGGCGAAAAGCAACTGCTGGAAACCTGCCGGCTCTGCTACGCCTCGCTGTTCACCGACCGGGCGATCTCCTACCGCAACGTCCAGGGCTTCGACCACCTCGACGTGGCGCTCTCGATCGGCGTGCAGCTGATGGTGCGCTCCGACATCGGCGGCTCGGGCGTGATGTTCTCGATCGACACCGAAACCGGCTTCCCGAAATCGATCCTCATCAACGCGGCCTGGGGCCTCGGCGAAAACGTGGTGCAGGGCGCGGTCACGCCCGACGAATACCAGGTCTACAAGCCGTTCCTCGACAACAAGGCCCTCAAGCCGATCATCGAAAAACGCCTCGGCGCCAAAGAGATCAAGATGATCTACGCCGAGAACGACGACGACATGACCAAGAACGTGCCGACCTCGAAGAAGGAGAAGGAAAGCTGGGTGCTGTCGGACGAGGAGATCCTCGAACTGGCCCGCTACGCCAAGACCATCGAAGAGCACTACGGCATTCCGATGGACATGGAATGGGCGCGTGACGGCGTCAACGGCGGTATCTACATCGTCCAGGCGCGGCCCGAGACCGTGCAGAGCCGGGCCCAGTCGGGCGCGATGAAGCGTTATGCCGTCAAGAACCATGGCAAGGAGATCCTGCGCGGCATCTCGGTCGGCGGCGCCGTCGCCACCGGTACGATTTCGCTGATCGAAGACGTCAAGGACATCGACAAGTTCGTCGACGGCTCGATCCTGGTGACCACGATGACCGACCCCGACTGGGTGCCGATCATGAAAAAGGCCCGGGCGATCATCACCGACTCCGGCGGGCGCACCAGCCACGCCGCGATCATCAGCCGCGAGCTTGGCGTGCCGGCGATCGTCGGCTGCGGCGACGCCACCCATGTGCTGCACCACCTGCAGGACGTGACCGTGGACTGCTCGAAGGGCGACGCCGGCCTGATCTACGAGGGCTTCGCCGAGTACGAGGTGGAAGAGCTCGATCTCACGCACGTGCCGGAGACCGACACCAAGATCATGCTCAACCTCGCCAACCCGACCACCGCGGCGCGCTGGTGGCGGCTGCCGGTCGACGGTGTCGGCCTCGCGCGGATGGAATTCGTGATCGACAACTCGATCGTCGCCCACCCGCTGGCGCTCCTGCGCTTCGACGAAGTGAAGAAGAAGAAAGACCGCGAGTTCATCGAAGAGCTGACCAAGGGCTACGACGACAAGGGCGAGTTCTTCATCGAGACCCTCGCGCGCGGCCTCAGCCGGATCGCCGCACTGGTGTACCCCGAGAAGGTCATCGTGCGCATGTCGGACTTCAAGACCAACGAATATGCCGGCCTCGTCGGCGGGCGTCAGTTCGAGCCGGTCGAAGAAAACCCGATGATCGGCTACCGCGGCGCCTCGCGTTACTACTCGCCCGAGTACAAGGAAGCCTTCGGCCTCGAATGCAAGGCGATCAAGCGGCTGCGCGAGGATATGGGGTTCGACAACGTCACCATCATGATCCCGTTCTGCCGCTCGCTCGACGAGGCCGACAAGGTGATCGAGGTGATGAAGGAGTACGGGCTCGAGCGTGGCAAGGACGGCCTCGACATCTACGTGATGTGCGAGATCCCGGCCAACGTCATCCTCGCCGAGCAGTTCGCCGACCGGTTCGACGGCTTCTCGATCGGGTCGAACGACCTCACCCAGCTGACCCTTGGGGTCGACCGGGACTCGGGCGGGCTCGCGGATCTGTTCGAGGAATCGAACGAAGCGGTGAAGTGGATGATTTCCACGGTCATCGAGAAGGCCCACAAGACCAACTCCTATGTCGGTCTTTGCGGCCAGGCCCCGTCGAACGATCCGACCTTCGCCCAGTTCCTGGTCGAAGCCGGCATCGACACGATCTCGGTCACGCCCGACAGCTTCCTCGACGTGAAGGAAAACGTGGCGATCGCCGAGAAAGCGAAGAAGGCCTGACAGGCTTGGGTGTCGGCGCGCACGCGCTGTGACACATCGACAACGGACCGGGGCGCGCCGCAAGCGCCCCGGTCTTTCTCCCGCGCGCGTTCAGCCTTGGTTAATGCCGATGGTGCACTATGTGAGGGAACCCGGAGCCACCCAACAGAGCCACCGAGGCTGCCATGACCCCGTCCACAGACCTGCACCGCACGATCCAGCACGCCCTCGCCACACAAGCGCAGCGCCCGCCCCGGACCATTGGCTGCTCGGTGCCGCCCGCGCCCGACTGGAACGATCCGCCGCACGACCCCGACTGGGCCGTACGCGAAATCGTCGATGACATGTTGTTCGAAACCATCCGTTAGCGCGGAAAGGCGTTTCAAAACGCCTTGCGTAAGCGGGTTCGAACCCGCTTGGCGCCCAGCCTGACCGGCGCGTCCATCACCCGACCGCAATCGCCATCCGAGACCGGGCCAGCTCTGCACCCTCCGGCCAACGGGTTCGGACCTCAGGTTGGGACCTGCCGCCGCTTCAGAAGCCGGCCTGGAACACCGCCGCCACCTCGGCCTTGATGATCCGGGCGATCAGAGCACAATCCTCCAGCGAAAAGGTCAAGGGCAGGCGCAGATCGATCAGCCCCGCCAGCACCCGGTCGGTCTGCGGCATGCGGTCTGACGGCGCATAGCGCCAACTATCGTAGCGCGACGTGAACCCGGTCGGCTCCGCACCGCCGAACCACTTGAGCTCGACACCACGCGCTCCCGCTCTGTCGACCATCGCCCGCACCTTTTCTGCCGGCCAGTCGAGCAGCAGGAACTGGAA
>DQCI01000303.1:0-2654 GCA_003545125.1 Paracoccaceae bacterium | reverse complement strand
GGACCCGGGGCCGCGAGATGCCGGTCGAAATGCATGTAACTGCCCGACATCATGGTCATTTTCGCGGCCACCTGCGCGTCGTCGGTGACCAGCAGCCCGCCCTCGCCGGAATTGAGGTGCTTGTAGGTCTGGGTCGAATAGGCGCCCACGATCCCATGCCGCCCGGAGAGCATCCCGTTCCAGCGCGCGCCCATCGTATGCGCGCAATCCTCGATCACCACCAGCCCCGCCGCCTCCGCCACGCCCATCAGCCGGTCCATGTCGGCGATATGGCCGCGCATATGGCTGAGCAGCAGCACCTTCGCCGAACCGGCCTTGGCGGCGAGATCGTCGAGGTCGATCACCAGGCTCTCGGTCACCCCGACAAAGACCGGCACCGCGCCCAGGCTCGCGATCGCACCCGGGACCGGGGCCAGGGTGAACGCGTTGGTCAGCACCTTCTCGCCCGGTTTCACCCCGACCGCGCGCAGCGCGGTGGCCAGCGCGTATCCACCCGAGGCGACGGCGAGCGCGTATTTCGCGCCCATGAAGGCGGCAAACTCCTGCTCGAGCAGCGCCGCCTCAGCGGTCTCGCCCGGGCCTGTGTTGTAGCGGTGCAGCCGGCCCGACTGCATGACCCGCATGGCCGCCTCTATGGCCGCCGCGGGCAGCGGTTCCTGCTGGGTGAAACTGCCCGAAAATTTGCCGTTGAATACCTCGTCGCTCATGGCGCGAGACTGGTCCGGGCCCGCGCGCAGGTCAAGCGGCGCGCGCTCACCCGACAAGCTCCGCGACCAGCGCGTCGAGCCCGTCGAAATGATCGAGCAGCGCCTCCGGCGCCAGCGCCGCCACCCCGCGCCCGTCCGGCCCGAACGTCACCAGAACGCAGGGCACACCTGCGGCCCGCGCGGTCTCGCGGTCGGTCTCGGTATCGCCGACCAGAAGCGCGCGACCCGGGTCGCCGCCGGCCCGCTCGACCGACGCCACCAGCGGCGCGGGATCGGGCTTGCGCACGGTCAGCGTGTCGGCGCCGACAAGCGCCCCGAACAACCCGCGCACCCCGAGGCTTTCGAGCAGCCGGTCGGCCAGTCCCTCGGGCTTGTTGGTACACACGGCGGTGGCGTACCCGGCCTGCGCCAGCCGTTCCACCGCCGCGCGCGCGCCCGGGTAGAGCCGCGAATGCACATCGAGCGCGCCGCTGTAGGCGTCGACGAGACGTGGAAAATCATCCTCGACCTCCGCAGCCCCCCCCGTGCCGCTGCGCGAAAACCCCAAGCTCAGCATGGCGCGCGCGCCACGGAACGCGGTGCGCGCGTCGGCAACCGGGTCGAGCAGATCGCCCAGGCCCCGCGCCCGGAAGCAGCTGTTTGCGGCGGCGATCAGATCGGCGGAGGTATCCGCCAATGTGCCGTCGAGATCGAAAACTACCGTGCGCATAAGGCCTCCTCGTTGAAACTCGCTGTTCGCACCATGGGGCTTGCAGCCTGACACGCCCCGGTTAAAACGGGCGCAACCGATTTGAAAGAGAGATCATGTCAGTAAGCCTCATTGTTCTTGCCGCCGGTCAGGGCACGCGGATGCAGTCCGATTTGCCGAAAGTCATGCACGACCTCGGCGGTGTGCCGTTGTTCGCACATGCGCTGGCGAGCGGCCGGGCATTGGAACTCGACCGCACGGTCCTGGTGGCCGGCCACGGCTTCGAGGCGGTCGAAAAGGCCGCCAAGGCGCGCGATGACGAGATCATCGTCGCGCACCAGACCGAACAGCTCGGCACCGCCCATGCCGTCGCCCAGGCGGGCGCGGCGCTCGCGGGCGTTGCCGGCGATGCGGCGGTGCTCTACGGCGACACGCCCTTCATTCGGCCCGAAACCCTGGAAGCGATGGCCGCCGCACGCGCGACAGGCGCCGACGTGGTGGTGCTGGGGTTTGAGGCGGCCGACCCGGGGCGCTACGGGCGGCTGGTGGTCGAAGACGGCGCACTCACCCGGATCGTCGAGTTCAAGGACGCAAGCCCCGCCGAGCGCGCGATCAGCTTGTGCAATTCCGGCGTGGTCATGGCCGATGCGGCGCTTCTGTTCGAGCTTGTCGCCGCCGTCGGCAACGACAACGCGGCGGGCGAATACTATCTCACCGACATCGTCGAGATCGCTCGGGCGCGCGGTCTCAGCGCGGTGGCGGTCAGCTGCGACGAGTCTGAGACGCTGGGGATCAATACCCGCGCCGAACTCGCCGCGGCAGAGGCGATGTTCCAGGCCCGCGCCCGCGAGACGGCGATCGCAGACGGGGTGACGCTGATCGCCCCCGAAACCGTCTTCTTCGCCCAGGACACCGTCATCGGCCGCGACGCGGTGATCGAGCCGAACGTTGTTTTTGGCCCGGGCGTCACGGTCGAGACCGGGGCGCGCATCCGCGCCTTCTCCCATCTCGAAGGCTGCCATGTCAGCCGCGACGCCGTGGTCGGGCCCTATGCCCGCCTGCGCCCGGGCGCGGAGCTCGCCGAGGGCGCGCGGGTGGGCAATTTCGTCGAGATCAAGAACGCCGAGATCGCCGAAGGCGCCAAGGTCAACCACCTCAGCTATATCGGCGACGCCGTCGTCGGCGCCGCGGCCAATGTCGGCGCCGGGACCATCACCTGCAACTACGACGGCGTGTTCAAGCACCGCACCCATATTGGC
>DQCI01000067.1 GCA_003545125.1 Paracoccaceae bacterium | reverse complement strand
GCCCTCGTCGCCAGCGTCCTCGTCGCCAGCGTCCTGCGCCGGTGCGTCGTCGGCGTCGGGCGCGGCCTCGTCGGCTTCCGGCGCCGTGTCCGCGGCATCGCTCTCGCCGTTCTGCGGTTCTTCGACCGGGGTCTCCTCGACCCGCTCCATCGGCGATTCGGCACTGTCGCCATCGCTGGGATCGAGATCGATCACCTCCATTCCCTCGGGCATTCCCTCAGGCATCCCCTCGGGCTCGGCGTCCGGCTCGGACACCGTGGCCTCGGCCTCGGCGGTCACGACCGCATCGTCGGTCTTGGTGCTCGCGGCCTTCGAGCGCGACCGCGAGCGCGACCGGCGCGAGCGCGACGACTTCTTCCTGTCGCGATCCTCGTCCTCGGCGGCCTGCGCCTCGGCAAAGGCGCGCTCTTCCTCGAGCAGCGCCTCGCGGTCGGCGACCGGGATCTGGTAATAGTCAGGATGGATTTCCGAGAACGCCAGAAAACCGTGGCGGTTGCCACCGTAATCGACGAAGGCCGCCTGGAGCGAGGGCTCCACGCGCGTGACCTTGGCTAGATAGATATTGCCAGCGAGCTGGCGCTTGTTTTCCGATTCAAAGTCGAATTCCTCGACCTTGTTGCCGTCGACCACGACCACGCGGGTTTCTTCCGCGTGGGTGGCGTCGATGAGCATTTTCTTGGGCATGTTCACTCAATGCACCCTGCCCGCCCGCATCTCCTGGCGGAAAAGCGGGGGTTGCGGGGTGTCTTGTCAGGGCGAATAGGGGCGCGGGACATGGCTGAGGGGCGAAACCCGAAAGGGTTTCCGCTCCCGCCTGCTCCTGTCTCCGACGCCTCATCGCGGTTCTTCTCCGACCCCCGGTCGCACGTAGCCCGCGCGTCCCGAAAGCCTTGATTAAGGCCACGCCGTACCGGTCTGTCACCCCGGCTTGGGCGGGCAAATGCTTGGCCTTGCGGCCTTTTCGGCCTCCCGGCCGCCTCTCGGTCTGAACCCGCCTGCCCCGGCTTCCAATGCCTCGAACAAGTGGGTCAGCGAAACTTTCTATCGTTCGGACACAAAAGCGCCCGCCGCCAGTGGTTCTACATAGGCGCTCAGGTGGTGAAAAGACAATGGAGAAAATGGGGCGTTTGGGTGATTTCACGCCGCACTAAAGGTTGAGAACCCTTGTGCCGCCACACGTCGAACGGGAGAACCGGAGATGGCGGCCGGGGCTCGGGTCAGGCCTTCGGGCGGTGTGACAAAAGCACCGGCGCGGTATCCCACGGGCTCGCAAATCCGCCGGGGCCGACCATCTCAGTAGAGCCCGCCGGCCGCGATTTCCCCGGTCTCCGCGCGTTCCGGCACGACGATGACCTCGCCCGTCGAGGTGGTGACCGCCGAGCCCTGCTCGGAATAGGCGTCGATCTCGCCCGGCAGGAACAGCGGCAGGTTCGTGCCCATCGCGAAACCGCCGTCGAACATGATGCCGAACAGCGGCTCCTCGCCAGCGCGGAAGTATTCCGCGACCACGTATTCACCGCTGGCATCATCCGGCAGGCGGGCTCCGGTGTACCGATCAATCTTGATGAACCGGCCACCGGCGGGCACCTTGAACTTGCCGCCGCCGTATTTCTTCACCGCTTCCGACATGAAGCGCTGGAACACCGGCGCACAGGTCTTGCCGCCCGAGGCGCCGGGCATGCGTTGCGGCCGGTCGTAGCCGATGTAGCAGCCCGCGACCACGTTGGAGGTGAAGCCGACAAACCAGGCGTCGCGCGAGTCGTTGGTGGTGCCGGTCTTGCCGGCGACCGGCACCCCGAGGTTGACCCGGCCCGCCGCGGTGCCCCGCTGGACGACGCCCTGCAACATCGAGGTGAGCTGGTAGGCGGTGATCGCATCCATCACCCGCTCACGGTTGGCGGTGATCCGGGGGCTTGCGCCCTCGGGCAGATCCGCGATGCCGCAATCGTCGCAGATCCGCTTGTCCTGGCGGTAGATCGTGCGCCCCCAGCGGTCCTGCACCCGGTCGACCAGCGTCGGCTCCACCCGCTCGCCGCCGTTGGCGAACATCGCGTAGGCCGCGACCATGCGGAACAGCGTGGTCTCCGACGATCCCAGCGCGTTGGCCAGGAACGGGTCGAGATCGTCATAGACGCCGAAGCGCTCGGCATAGCCCGCCACCGTTTCCATGCCCACTTCCTGGGCGAGACGCACGGTCATCAGGTTGCGCGACTGTTCGATCCCGGTGCGCAGCGGCGTCGGCCCGTAGAACTTGCGGCTGGCGTTCTGCGGCCGCCAGATCCCGTCGCCCATGTCCACCTCGATCGGCGCGTCGATGATAATCGAGGCGGGCGAGAAGCCGCTGTCGAGGGCGGCAGCGAAGACGAAAGGTTTGAACGACGAGCCGGGCTGGCGGGTCGCCTGGGTGGCCCGGTTGAACACCGAATTCTGGTACGAGAACCCGCCCTGCATGGCGATCACCCGGCCGGTGTTGGCGTCCATCGCCATGAAGCCGCCCTGGACTTCCGGCACCTGGCGCAGGGTCCAGCGGATGAAGTCGCCGGCTCCGTCGTCGCCGGAGGTCATCCGGCGCAGATGCACCACGTCGCCGCGGCTGAAATTGTCCTGGAACGAGCCCTGCATCCAGTCGATATCGGCGCGCGGCACCTCCCAGGGGCTGGGCTCGGGCTGTCCTTCGATCTTCAACGTCAGGGACCCGTCGCCGACCCGGTCGACGGCGGCGACGAACCATTGCCCGTCGAGCACCACGTCGCGCGCGGCCTTCACGTCGCCGAGCGCCTGTTCCCAACTGCCATCGTCGAGGGTGGCGGGGTCGATCGTCTCGCCGGTGCCGTTCCATGTCCCGCGGTCGCGGTCGATCTGTTCGAGCGATTTCTGCAAGGCCATGGCGGCGATGATCTGCATCTCGGGATCGACCGTGGCGCGGATCGTCAACCCGCCGCCGAAAAACTCCTCGTCGCCGAAAGAGCGGCTGAGCTGGCGGCGGATCTCGTCGGTGAAATAGTCGCGCGGCGGCAGCGCCGAGCGGAACGAGGCGTAGTCGCCGGTCTGCACCGTACGAAGCGGCTTGGCGGCGGCGTCCTGGTAGGCCGCCTGGTCGATAAAGCCGTTCTCGTACATCTCGCGCAACACGTAATTGCGCCGGTTGACCGCGTCTTCCTTCTCGCGCACCGGGTGCAGCGAGCCCGGCCGCTGCGCCAGCGCCGCGAGATAGGCCGCCTCTTCCGGCGCGAGCTGGTCGAGGGTCTTGTTGTAATAGGTCTGCGCCGCGGCGGTCACGCCGTAGGAGTTCTGCCCGAGGAAGATCTCGTTGAGGTAGAGGCCAAGGATCTGCTCCTTGTCGAGCGAGCTTTCGAGCCGGGTCGCGAGGATCAACTCCTTGATCTTGCGCTCGGCCGAGCGGTCCGACGAGAGCAGGAAGTTCTTCATCACCTGCTGGGTGATCGTCGATGCGCCGCGCAGCCGGCCACCGCGCAAGGCTTCCACCGCGGCCGCGATCATGCCGCGCGGGTCATAGCCCCGGTGCTGGTAGAAGTTCTTGTCTTCGGCCGAGACGAAGGCGCCTTTGACCAGGGTCGGGATCTGTGCGGGCGGGGTGTAGAGACGGCGTTCCTTGGCGAACTCGTCCATCAGCTGGCCGCGTGCCGAATAAACCCGGCTGATCGTCGGCGGCTGGTAATTGGCCAGTTGCTCGTGGCTCGGCAGATCCCTGGAATACATCCAGAAGATCGCGCCGACCGTCAACGCGGCCATGAACGCGCCCAGGGTGATGAGCGAGAAGATCGAGCCGAAAATACCCAGGATGAAGCGGGTCAAGGGGCGCCCTCCGATGGCCTCGCGCGCCTCTTAGCGCAAGGTAGGGCACGGGTCAAAACACGATTGCGATGACCACGCAACCGATGTGCGTCCGGCCTGGGGAGGCGCGCGGGAAACCGCCGCTTTGTGTGTGCACGGCGTTCGCCGGGGCTGGACGCCCGCGCCCGCTCCGGGCACGATGGCGCGGTGATGAGGGATTCCCAGAACCAGTCGCGCTCCAGGCCCGGACCCGAGGCCGTGATCGCCACCTATCAGAACGCGGCCCAGGCCTATGCCCGGAGCCGCGACCGCAGCCTGTTCGAACGCCGCTGGCTCGACCGGGCGCTGTCGTTTGCCGCAGGCCGCCGGGTGCTCGACCTCGGCTGCGGCCCGGGCCGGCCGATCGCCGCCTATCTCGCCGACCGGCGCTGTACCATCACCGGTGTCGACGCAGCCCCGTCGATGGTCGAGATGTTCGCGGCCAATCTGCCCGGCGCCCAGGCCGTCGAGGCCGACATGCGCGGGCTCGACCTTGGCGCGGCCTATGACATCAT
>DQCI01000122.1:7123-7926 GCA_003545125.1 Paracoccaceae bacterium | reverse complement strand
CGCAGGGTGCCGCCCCGGGGGCCGGGGTCCGGGCGCCCGCTGTTGGACGGAACTCCAGGGAAAGGCACTTCGGGACGCCGAAGCATTGTCGCCCGGCCCATTTCGCAGGCGGCCCCGGAAAGGACCTCGCGCCTGAGGCCCTGCTACGGGGACTGTGTCCCCCACGCGCACCCTGTCACCGGCGCCGGGCGACCGGGGCGACCGGGGCGACATACCCCGGCGCGCGCCGGTTCGTCAGGCCTCCTTGACGACCTGTTCCTGGGCCACGGCAAGGAGTTCGGAACGTTTCGCCCGCACTTCGGCCTCGGAGGACAGATCGCCGAGATCGCCCGCGACCTTGCGGATCACGTCATCATGACCAGCCTCTTCGAAATCGGCCTTGATGACCTCGGCCACATAGGCATCGATCTGGTCCTCGGCCTTGCCGATCTTTCCGGCTGCCCACAAGGCGAGCAGCTTGTTGCAGCGCGCTTCGGCCTTGAAGCGCATCTCTGCATCATGCGCGAACTTGTTCTCGTAGGCGTTTTCGCGATCGTCGAATGTGGTCATTGGTGGCTCCCCCTGTTTGAGTGTTTGGCCCCATATGCATATCCAGTGTCGGGCAGACAAGCCCGTTGGCGCAACCATTTTCGCGGTTTGAGGCCTGCGCAATTCGCTGCGCCCCGCAAGATCGCCGGGGATCGAACGGGCCGGGGCGGAATTTCGTGGACTGGGTCCGTTTGCGAGACATTTCAGCCTCAGCCCTCACGCTGTCTTGCCGCGTGGGGTTTTTCCCAAACCGAGAGGTGAAGATGGGTGCTTTT
>DQCI01000122.1:4137-7060 GCA_003545125.1 Paracoccaceae bacterium | reverse complement strand
GCGGCGGCCGACGGCGAGATTTCCACACCGGAAACCACCCAGATTACCAACATGTGCACCTTTTCGCCGGTGTTCCATGCGGTCGGGCCAGACCGGACGATGGACCTTGCGGGCGATGTCGTCAAAGAGCTCAAAGCGAAGGGCGCGACGGAGGTGTTCGCTCGCTCGGCGGCGGCGCTCTCGCCGAAATTGCGCGAGACAGCGATCTGCTTCGCGATCCGGACCGCGCTGGCCGACGGGGTGCTTGAAGAAACTGAGAAGAAGATGCTGAATACCATGGGAGAATCGCTCGGGCTTGCAGAGGAGACCTTTTTCAAGATCTTCGATGTCATGGTCATGATGCAGCGCGCGCCGGGGGGCTGAACCATGGACGGCGGCGGCGCAAAGCCGCAACAGCCGGACCGCTACAGCGACAAGCGGCTGGCGGACTCGTTTTCCGTCTACGTGCTGTTTTCCGAGCCGGTCAGCTTCACCAACCGCGATATCCTCGATGCGTTGCGCGAGGATTTCCCCGAGCTGTCCTGGTCGGACGCGGTGGCCGAGGAGGATGTCACCCCGGGGCCTCTCGACGGCACCTACACGACCGGCGAGGTGGTGGTGACCTCGCTGTTCCCGGGCGGTGACGAGAACCAGCCGCGGATGATCTCGTTGCTGTCGATGCCGGGGCGCTACGAGATCGACTGGGGCCACATGTGCGACAAGAACCGCCTGACCTTTCTGGACGCGCGCGGCGGTGGCGCGGCACCGCACCCCCGGCACCGCACCCATGTGCAGGTGATCGTGCACAGTGTCGATCGTTCGCTCGAGGCCCGTTTCGACGCCGCGCGGCGGGCCGCTCGCCTTGGGGCGGTCTTCGCCAGCCTGCCGGTGGCCACGGCGGTCTATTTCCCCAACGGCGACACGGTGGTGGCGCCCGCCGCCTGGATCGAGGGGGCGAAGACCGCGCTCAAGGGCGAAGTGCCGTTCTCTCAGTGGTTCACCCTCAGCGTCCAGCCGGTGCCGGACGGGGGGGCGCCGGTGCCGGTGACCGCCCAGACCGTGGGCGTGGCGGCCTTCACCGGCCACGAAATGCTGCTGCCGCTGGCCCGGATCGCACCGGCACAAGCCGCCGAACTGGTGCTCGGCGCGGCCATTCTGCATCTGCAATACGGCAACAGCTTCAACGACGGCGACACGCTTGGTCCAGAGGGCAACGAAGACCTCAAGCTCAGGATCCGCCATGCGCGCGAGGGCACGCTCGGGCTGGAGACGGACAATTGGGTGTTCCTGCATCCGAAATCGACGCTGGCGCCGCGCGAGGAGGAAGTGTTTTGCAAACGTCCCGGTATTCCGCCACCGCCGGGAATGGACGGGCGCATTTTCGGCGACCCGGACGCCTTGCGCAACAAACTCTACGCCCTTGTCGCCGGCCCGTGGCGCGGCCGGCGGGCCAAGCGCCGATAGCGCCCTCTCTTGCCGCGCACGCGCCCTTGGTCTAAGAGGGCGCGATACGCGCGCGCGCCTCCGAGGGCCGCGCGCGCAGCAAGGAAAGTGATCTCATGGCACGTCGCAAAAAGCTCTACGAAGGCAAGGCGAAAATCCTCTACGAGGGGCCTGAGCCGGGCACTCTGGTGCAGTATTTCAAAGACGACGCCACCGCCTTCAACGCCGAAAAGCGCGACGTGATCGAGGGCAAGGGCGTGCTCAACAACCGGCTCTCCGAGTTCTTCATGACCGGGCTCAACAACATTGGCGTGCCGACCCATTTCCTCAAGCGGCTGAACATGCGCGAGCAGTTGATCCGCCAGGTCGAGATCGTGCCGCTCGAGGTGATCGTGCGCAACTTCGCCGCCGGCACGATGGCCAAGCGGCTGGGGCTTGAGGAGGGCACGCAACTGCCGCGGCCGATCGTCGAGTTCTCCTACAAGGACGACGCGCTGGGCGATCCGCTGGTGCCCGAGGAATACGTCATCGCCTTCGGTTGGGCGACGCAGCAGGATCTCGACGACATCGTGGCACTTGCGCTGCGGGTCAACGATTTCCTGACCGGTGTGCTGTTCGGCGTCGGCATCAAGCTCGTCGATTTCAAGATCGAGGTCGGCCGGGTCTGGGACAACGACTACATGCGCCTCATCATCGCCGACGAGATCAGCCCCGACAGCTGTCGGCTGTGGGACATCGAGAGCGGCCAGAAGCTCGACAAGGACGTGTTCCGCCGCGATCTCGGGTCCTTGACCGATGCCTACACGGAAGTGGCCCGCAGGTTGGGCGTCCTGCCGACCAACGTGACCCACGCGCCGAAGCCGCATGTGATCAACTGAGCCTGCCACGGGCGCCGGGCAAGCGTTTTGCAAAACGCTTGTCAAATCGCTTCGAAGCGATTTCGGCCCGGCCTCGGGTCGGGTGGGATCTGGTCCCTCTGGCCGCTTGCCTGTAGAACGCAAGCCATCTGGAATCGAAGGAGCCGCCGCCATGAAAGTCCGCGTCGATGTCATGCTGAAAACCGGGGTGCTCGACCCGCAGGGCGAGGCGGTGCGCCATGCGCTCGGCGCGATGGGGTTCGAGGGTGTCGAGGCCGTACGCCAGGGCAAGGTGATCGAGCTCGAGGTGGCCGACGGCACCTCCGAGGACACGATCCGCGAGATGTGCGAGAAGCTGCTCGCCAATACCGTGATCGAGAATTACGCCGTCAAGGTGCTGGGCTGATGCGCGCCGCCGTCATCGTCTTCCCCGGCTCCAATTGCGACCGCGACATGGCCGTGGCCTTCCGCGCTGCCGGCGCCGAGGTCGCCATGGTCTGGCACAAGGACGATCACCTGCCCGACGGCACCGACATTGTCGGCATTCCCGGCGGCTTCTCCTTCGGCGACTACCTTCGCTGCGGGGCCATCGCGGCGAAGAGCCCGATCTCGCAATCGGTGGTGGCGCACGCCGGGCGCGGGGG
>DQCI01000122.1:0-4044 GCA_003545125.1 Paracoccaceae bacterium | reverse complement strand
CTGACCGTCGCGAGCGCCGACAGCGCCTTCACCTCGGGGTACCGGAAAGGCCAGAAGATCACCATCCCGGTCGCCCACCACGACGGCAATTACCAGGTCGACGAGGCGACGCTTGCCGGGCTCGTGGCCGAGGACCGGATCGCCTTCACCTACCAGGGCAACCCCAACGGCTCGACCGCCGATATCGCCGGCGTGCTTTCGGCCAACCGCCGGGTGTTGGGGATGATGCCGCATCCGGAACGGGCCGCCGATCCGGCCCATGGCGGAACCGACGGGGTGGCAATGTTCCGCTCGCTCGCGGGGGCGCTGGTGACCGCCTGATTGTGACCGGGCCCCGCCCGCGCGTATAGTCGCGCTTATGTCACGCAAAACCGCAGCATCTCCGGACCGGCCCGGCCCCCAGCGCATGTCGCTGCGGGCGCGTATCGTGCTGGTCGTGCTGATCACCCTTGCGGTGGCGGTGGTCTGGGTCTCGAACGATTGGCTGACAACGCGTTACACCGAAACGACGCGCTCGCGCGCCGAGCTGCGCATGGCGCTCTATTCGGGCAATCTGAAATCGGAACTGCAGCGCAACTCGGTGGTGCCGCTGCTGTTGTCGCGCGACCCGACGCTGATGGGCGCGCTTGCGAGCCAGGATTACGTCGCGTCCTCGCAGCGGCTGATCTCCTACCGCGAAGAGATCGGCGCCGCCTCGCTGGAACTGCTCGACTCGGACGGCCGGGTGGTGGCGGCGACCCAGCGCGAACAGCTCGGCTCCAATCGCCGCGGTCTGCAATATTTCGTCAACGCGCTGCGCTCGGACGACACCGTGTTCACCACCGCGCGGGCCGAGGCCGGCAATTACGGCTTCACCTATGCGCGCAAGATCTCTTTGCAGGGCGATCTGCTCGGGGTGATCGTGGTCGAGGTCGATCTCGCGAAGTTCGAGGGAAGCTGGGCCGAGATCCAGGACGCGGTGATGGTGACCGACACCGAAGGACAGGTGATCCTCGCGACCGAATCGCGCTGGCGCGGCCGCTCTGAGACGGAGGCGCTCGAGCTGATGGCGCCGGCCAGTGCGATCGAACGGGCGAACCTGGCGACCGCCAACTGGGCCTCGCTGCCGGCCGAAGCGCTGTTCACCGGTGACGAAGTCCTGCGCCAGGATGCGAGGATCGATTTCCAGGGCTGGCGGATGACCACCTTCACCACCTATGCCTCGGTGCGCGAGCGCGTGAACGGGGTGCTGGCGCTGGAGATCATGGGATTTGCCATCCTGCTCGCGGTGACGTTTTACGTGATTTCGCGCCGCGCGACCTCGCGGTCGCTCTCGTTCCAGCTTGAATCGGCCGAACTGCGCACCCTCAACGAGGCGCTCAGGCGCGAGGTGTCCGAACGCCAGAAGGCGGAAGCGAACCTCCAGGTCGCCGAGCAAACGCTCGCCCAGTCGTCCAAGCTGGCGGCACTGGGTGAAATGTCGGCCGCGGTCAGCCACGAGCTGAACCAGCCGCTGGCGGCGATGAAGACCTACCTTGCGGGCGCCAAGCTGCTGCTGCAACGCAAGCGCGCCGAGGAGGCGCTGAGCTCGTTTCAGCGGATCGACGACCTGATCGAGCGGATGGGGGCGATCACCCGCCAGCTCAAGAGCTACGCCCGCAAGGGCGGCGAGGCGTTCGAGGAGCTCGACGTGCGCAACTCGGTCTCGGCCGCGCTCAGCATGATGGAGCCGCAGCTCAAGCGCCGCCAGGTGCGCATCACCCGCAACATGCCGCGCGACCGGGTGGTCGTGCTGGGCGACCGGGTGCGGCTCGAGCAGGTGCTCATCAACCTCTTGAGGAACGCGATCGACGCCACAAAAGCGGTCGAAGCGCCGCAGGTCGACATCCTGCTCACCGCCGACAGCGAGTCTGCGCGGATCTCGGTGCGCGACAACGGCCCCGGCGTGGCGGACCTCGACAAGCTGTTCGAACCCTTCTACACCACCAAGGCTCCGGGCGACGGTGTCGGCCTCGGGCTCGCCATCTCCTCGGGCATCGTGACCGACCTCGGCGGCCGCCTCACGGCGCGCAACTGGAGCGAGGGTGGCGCGGTTTTCGAAGTGGAACTGCCGGTGCTGAACGCCGGGGACAAGAATGCATCAAAGGATGTGGAAGCCGCCGAATGAGTGTGCGAACATCCGCCCGGGCGGGATAGGTCCGGGGAATTTGGCCCGAAAGGGGGGCCGGAGGGTACCAAGAACATGGCCCAGGCAATGAAAATCGCGATCGTCGACGACGAACAGGACATGCGTCAGTCCATTTCCCAATGGCTGGCGCTCTCGGGGTTCGACACCGAGACATTTCCCTCCGCGGAGGATGCGCTGAAGAGCGTTGGCACCGACTACCCGGGCGTGGTGGTCTCCGACATCCGGATGCCCGGGATGGACGGGATGCAGTTTCTCAAGAAGCTCATGAGCCTCGATTCTGCTTTGCCCGTCATCATGATCACCGGTCACGGCGATGTGCCGATGGCGGTGGAGGCGATGCGGGTCGGCGCCTACGACTTTCTCGAAAAGCCGTTCAACCCCGACCGGATGACCGAGCTCGCCAAGAAGGCGACGGCGGCCCGGCGGATGACGCTTGATGCGCGCGCGCTGCGCCGCGAGCTTGGCGACGGCACGACGATCATGAAAAAGCTGATCGGCGCCTCGCCGGTGATGGAGCGGCTGCGTGAGGACATCCTCGACATCGGCCAGGCCGACGGCCATGTGCTGATCGACGGCGAGACCGGCACCGGCAAGACGCTGGTGGCGCACGCGTTGCACGCGGTCGGCGCCAAGGCGGGCCGCAAGTTCGTCGTTGTCCGGCTCGCGGGCCAGGACGAAGACGGGCTCGGCATCAAGATGTTCGGCCCGATGGAAGAGGGCGGGGCGCAGCCCCTGGTCGAGCAGGCGCGCGGCGGGACGCTGGTACTCGAAGACATCGAATCTCTGCCGATGGCGCTGCAGGCGCGGCTGCTGGCCTGGATCAACGACCAGGGCACGCCGCCGGAAACCCGGGTGGTGGCCGTGTGCAACATGCAGGAAGCCGGCAATGTCTGCGAGGACGCGCTGCGGCCGGACCTGTTCTACCGCCTCGCGCAGATGAAGATCACCCTGCCGCCGCTGCGCTCGCGCGGCGAGGACATCCTGATGCTGTTCACCCGCTTCGCCGACCAGTTCGCCGAGGAATACGGCTGTGCCGCGCCGACGGTGACGGCGCAGGAAGCGGCGCAGCTTTTGCAGGCGCCCTGGGCCGGCAACATCCGCCAGCTCATCAACATCGCCGAACGTGCGGTGCTGCAATCGCGCCGCGGCTCGGGCACGATCTCGTCGCTTCTGATGAACGACCACGAGGATGTGCAGCCGCAGACCATGACCACCGAGGGCAAACCGCTCAAGGAATATGTCGAAGCCTTCGAGCGGATGCTCATCGACAACACGATGCGCCGTCACAAGGGCTCGATCGTGGGGGTGATGGAAGAGCTTTGCCTGCCGCGCCGCACGCTCAACGAGAAGATGGCCAAGTACGGGTTGCAGCGCTCCGACTACCTGTGATCCTGCGCCGGTTCCGCGCGGCGGAGACCGACGCGCTCGCGGCGCTGTGGCTGGCCGCGTCGTGCGAGGTGCACAGGGTTCTTGGGAGACGGAATTGCGCCGCCGGCAGGCGGTCGTTGCCGAGCACTGTCTCCCGGGCGCGGAGCCATGGGGCGCCGAGGCGGATCGGGTCTTCCTCGGCTTCATCCGCTTGCTCGACGATTTCATCGGCGGTTTGTTCGTCGCCCCCGCGGCGCAGCGGCAGGGTGTGGGCCGCGCCCTTGCCGACCACGCGCTCGCGCGCAAAGGCCAACGCGCACTCGAGGTCGACGCGGCCAACGCCGCTGCGCGCGGTTTCTCGGAACGGCTGAGTTTCGTCGAGGCCGGCCGCTGGCCGATCAACGATATCGACAAGCCGTTTGCGTTGATCCGGCTTGAACGGGTGGGGTGAAACGGGGCCCGGGCCGCGGGAGATCCCTGCGCTGACGCGCCGCCTGCGGCGGGCGGGG
>DQCI01000258.1:7531-8477 GCA_003545125.1 Paracoccaceae bacterium | reverse complement strand
GGAATTCACCGGCCCGGGTTCCTGCGTCTCACTTGCCCATGATCCTCCTGCGGCGTTCCTGCATGCGGTCGTTGGCCTCGACCGTGCCGTCGTGGAAGGAGCCGAACCATTTGTCCCATGGCATCTCGAGACTGCCGTAGTTGCACTCGAAATAGCGGTGATGCATCTGGTGGTGGAATGTGCCGAGCGCAAGGCGGTTCTTGTCGTTGATCAGGAGGCCCTGATAGCCGGTGTGGGTGCTCACCGCGGTCAGCGTGACATACTGCAAATGGAAAAGAATGTGCACTGGATGCGCGCCGACGAGACAGTGGATGAACACCGATCCAAGGTAGATTGCGTGTTCGACCGGGTGCATCGACAGGCCCGACCAGGGGCCGACGTTGATGTTTCGGTGATGCAGCGCGTGGACGTGCTTGTAGAGGACGGGGATGTGGATCATCCGGTGGATCCAGTAGAAATAGAAGCTTTCCCAAAGCGGCGTGAGCAGAAAGAGCGCCACGAACCAGACCGGGTTGGCGCTCCGGGTGAGCATCGGCACGTAGCCGTTGGCAAGGCACCAGAACATGATCACCTCGTAGAGGGTCCAGAAAAAGACGCCCGAGCCCAAGGTCCAGAACATGTTGTCGCGGATCTGGCCGCCGAGGGTGAACTGGCGGCCCTTCACCATCAGCGGCCGGGGGTCGAATTTCAGCCGGTCGCCCTGCGCGGAATAGCTGAAGAACCACAGATGCAAGAGGCCGGCAACGACGAAGACCAGGAGAAAATTGCGCAGGTAGATCTGGGCGATCCAGCCGAACGCGAGGGTTCTGGTTTGCTCCAGCGGTGGGTGGAACCAGTAGAAGCTCGCCACCGCGATTCCGAGCACGATCAGCTTTTCCGAAATCAGGAACCAGGAGTTCCAGACCCAGCGGAGCATCTCGACTGGGTTCAGAGGCCAGGTGAACAA
>DQCI01000258.1:4224-7443 GCA_003545125.1 Paracoccaceae bacterium | reverse complement strand
TGCCCGGGACCGGATTGCCCCGACGTACCGACGAAACGGATAGCTGCAGCCCCGGCAAAGCGCGGAACCCGGACCTGTGTCTTCGGGCCTCCGTCCCGGTCGCCGAGCGCGCCGCCATTCGCCTGCCGCCCTGCCCCAAGCCATCTCGCTTCGGGCAGGATCGCGGTTCTGTTTACGCGTATCGGCATTCGCACCCCCTCGGACCAGTTCAGTGACAAATCCGCGTGACTGCGGGGCTTTGCATTCCCTTCGCGCAATACCGGGCATAGACTTGACGCGTGCAAACTCGCCGTCCGAGTCGGTTGCGTGCCATCCGATTCCGCGGCCTCCGACTGAGGGACAGAGGATGACCAAGCGTCTCGACCGCAAACTCGCCGCGATCCGCGCCGGCGCCTATACTCCGACGGATTTCATCATCGCCGACGCGAAGGACGGCGACATGGCCTTCGGGTGCGCCACCCCGGGCGTGGGGCCGGACGGGCGGATGAAACCCCTGCGCGCCTACCGCGACGACATGATCAAGATGGTCGACAACGACCTTGTGGACATCATGCTGATGTCGGTCTCCTCCGCCGAGGTGCTGACCCGTGAGGGGGTTTTCGCGCGCACGGAGGTCACCCCTGCCGTGCGCTACAACGATACCACCGACATCTGGCACCCGCGCGGCGGCGCCTATGCCAAGAACCCCGCGCTGCCCTTCCGCACCGCCCTCCTTGAACGCACCAAGCCGATCACCGACCTGGGGCTCTACGCCATCACGCTCTACAATGACCTCGACCAGGACATTCACACGATCGACGAATACGCCGTTTTTCGCGACGACGCGGCCGAGGCCGGCGTGCGGCACTTTCTCGAGGTCTTCAATCCGGCCTTCCCGGTCGAGACCACGACGGGCGATTTCGGCGGCTACAACAACGACATGATTGCCCGTATCCTCGCCGGGGTCTCGCGGCTCGACCGGCCGATCTTCCTCAAGGCCGCCTACAACGGTCCGGCCGCGACCGAAGAGATCGCGCGATACGATCCCGAGAACCTGATCTTCGGCATCCTCGGCGGCGGCGCGGGCACAACACGCGACTGCCTTGAGCTCATCGCCCAGGCCGAGAAATACGGCGCCCGGGTCGCGCTCTTCGGGCGCAAGATCTATCAATCGGAAGACAGCGTTCTGACGGTGACGGCGATGCGGCGCGTGCTTGAGGAAGGCCTCTCCTCGCAGGAGGGGGTCAAGGCCTACCACGGCGACCTCGCCGCCGCCGGCATCGCCGCGCATCGGCCGCTTGCCGACGATCTTGAGCTCACCGAGGAGCTGTTGAAGGCCAACGTGGTCTGATCGCGCGGGGGGAAAACACATGTCTGGGCGCACCGGATTTCTGACCGCCGGCACCTTCTGCCTCGACCGCAACATCACCGTCGATAGCTGGCCCGAGGAAGACATGGTCGCCACCGCGCGCGCGGTGGAGCCAGCCGGCGGCGGTTCGGCCTGCAATTTTGCCATCGACATGCGCAAGCTCGATCCCACCGTGCCGGTCGAGACCCAGACGCTGGTGGGCGCCGATGCCGACGGCGATTTCCTCGTCTCCGTCGCCGAGGCGCATGGGATCGACACGAGCGGATTTGCCCGCACCGCAGAGGCGCACACCCAGACCACAGACGCCTACCACGCCTCGGACACCGGGCGACGCACCCATATCCTGTTCGAAGGCACCGCGCGGGTGATGACACCGGAGCATTTCGACTTCAGCACCACGGGCGCCCGTTTCCTGCACCTGGGCCTCCCCGGCATTCACCAGAAGATGGACGGACCCTGGGAGGGGGACAGGAACGGCTGGGTAACGGTGCTCAAACGGGCGCGCTCAGCGGGATTGGAAACGAACCTGGAGCTCGTCAGTACCTCGGTCGATCACCTGCGCGAGACCATCCTGCCCTGTCTGCCGCATCTCACAACGCTGGTGTGCAACGACTTCGAGATCGGCGCGCTGGCCTCCGCTGAAACAGTGGCCGGCGGGGTGACCAATATCGACGGTGTCGAAATGGCGGCGCGCAAAGCGCTCGGGGCCGGTGCGATGGAGTTCGTCGCGGTGCATTTCACCGCGGGTGCGGTCCTCGTGACACGGGACGGCGAGACCGTATTCACCCCGTCAGTGCGGGTGCCGCCGGAAGACCACCGTGGCGCCAACGGCGCCGGGGACGCCTTTGCAGCCGGGTTCTTCTACGGCCGGCACAAGGGCTGGTCGCACCCACGTTGCCTGCGGATGGGGCATGCGACCTCCGCCGCCAGCCTGCGTGCGCCCGGAACCTACGAGGCGGTCGATACCGCCGAAGCCGTCCTCGCGTTGGCCGACCGCTGGGGTTGGCGAAGCTAGGCGGTAGCATCGAGCTTTGGCAAATGACGGCTTTGGGCCTCGCAGCTCGGGCGAGCGGCAACGGCAACGGCAACGNNGCGGTATCGGCGAGGACGTGATTGTTTTCCACGAACGTGATGATAATGAACGCGTTTTTGGCTTCCTCAGCTCGAAAGGCAAGACTGATCGGAGCAGCCAGGAGCTGTCAGGATTCGACGACTTCAAGCACGCGATCCATCGCGGCGTCTTCGGCGCGACGATCGATCTCGGCAACGGCGACAGCTTGTTTCCCGCCGGCCCTCTCGGTGTTCATGTCCGCTATTTTGGTTTCGCCTTCTGGAGCCGGAGCGCGGTGCAATAGGAGCAATGCCTGTTTGCCCAACAAGATGCCGAGCGACGCATCCTGACGGGTAGACAGGTTATCGGTCGTTCGCTCCGACGAGAGTGTTCAGTCCCGGCATCTGGTGGTTCGGATCGAGGATGAAACGCTCTGGCTCTGAAGTCCAGGTTTTGCAGATGTCGTCATCGGGCGTCAGACCTCGCAGGATTTTCAGGCGGCGGGCGTAGATGTCGGCGTCAAGGAAGTCCTGAAGGTGGCCACGCAGCTGGTCGCGGCTGTCGCAGTGGCAACGCTTGACGGTGGCGTCCTCGATGGTGCGGTTCATCCGTTCCACTGGGCCGTGGGTCCAGGGGGGATTGGGCTTGGTGAGCCGGTGCTCGATGCCGTTCGCCTCGCTGATGTTGTCGAAGCGCATGGGCCGGGAATAGGCTTTGCCTCGGGTCCGGGGCTGGTCGGCGAGCTGGATCCCCCGCGCCGTCGCCAGCGGTGCTCGGACCGATGGCGCACCCGCTGGCAACTCTCTAGGACCACTGGCGC
>DQCI01000258.1:3654-4100 GCA_003545125.1 Paracoccaceae bacterium | reverse complement strand
CCCTCGGCGGTGTGCACCTCGGCAATGTCCCCTCTCGGCAGATTGCTGCGCAATCGCCTACCGGGCGGTGGATGTGGACATACCCGATTGGGTAGCGCTTGACCCTCTGCCGCTTCGGTTTGTCGCCCTCGATCTCTGGCAGGCGCGAAATGCCGTGGCGTTGCAGACAGCGGTGCAGAGATGATCGGGTCAAGTGCGGGATCGTCGGCTGCAGAGCGGAGAGGCAGTCGTCGAGCGGCAAGAGGGTGTGGCGGCGGAAAGCGTGGATCATCGCCTCCGCGTCTGTACCAAGAACTATCGACCTTGGTTCCTTCGGCCCCGTCTTGCGATCTTTCCGCGACTACCGCTTGCGTCCCTTGGCGACGGTCTTCCGGTTGATCCCGAGCTCCCGGCTCAGTTGCGCGATCGAAGCGTGCCCCTCTCGTGACAGTGCGACGCAATGCACT
>DQCI01000258.1:0-3561 GCA_003545125.1 Paracoccaceae bacterium | reverse complement strand
GATCAAACAGCTGGTCTACAACCGCTCGGTGGACGCGGCAGATGCGCTGCGCGAAGAGCTCTTGGGGCTCGGCGCGACGGTACATCTCCTGCAGTCCGACATCACAAGAGAGATTATTTGCATCGATCTGATGCGCAAGGCGGCCGACCTGACCGACAGCCTTGATGCACTGGTCGACAATGCCGTTGGGCTGGTCGGCCGCCTGACGGCCGACGCGCCGGCGGGGACCCTGATTGAGGAAACCTACGCGCTCAACGTGTTTTCGCTGATGAAGAATACCAGCCTCGCGATTCCGCTGCTGCGCAAGGGGCAGAACCCCAGCATCGTCAACATCACCTCGGTCGCCTCCCGCCTCGGCGCCGCGGGTGCAACGCTCTGCGAAAGCGCAAAGGGGGCGGCGGACACGCTGACCCGCGGATGGTGCAAGGCGCTTGCCCCGACCATTCGCGTGAACTCGATGTCGCCGGGGGTGATTGACACGCCGTTCCATGTCAAAGTGTCGTCGCCGGAAGAAATGTTCGCCGGGGCCGAAGCCAACCCGCTGCAACGCAACGGTACCGCGGCGCATATTGCCTTGGCGATCAAGTTCGTGACCGAAAACGACTTCGTCCACGGCGAGAGCCTCGACCCCAATGGCGGGCAGTTGATGCGGTAGGCGGCGCGCCTGCAGCCAAGGACGCATCCGGGACCACAGGGAAGATGAACTCGTGGCCACGCACTCCGCCGAGACGGCGCGATACTTGATCCATGAAAACGTCGATACAATCATGGCCAACGCGCAAGCGTTGCGGACCGAGAGCGCCGTGTCGCTGGCTGAGCTGTTGAGCGCGGGGTTCATGGCGAACCGGACCAAGCTGGCATCGGCCTCGGAGATGTTCGCCCTCGCCGGTGAGCAGGAGGTGAGCGACGCGGCGCTCGCCCACGTCGCGGATAACACCTGGGAAGAGGCCGTGCAGGGGCATACCGACTTCGACAATTGGTCGGACATGTTTTTCGCCGCGTCGCAGACCTATGCCCCGGGGTGGCTGCTCGAAGACTGCCTCGACGACTGACGGCGGTCCGGCGCGTGAGAAGGACGACAGAAGTGAGCTCTGGGCCACACCGGCCCCGACGCGGTTCAGTTGCGCGACGTCCCAGTGCCCGAGGGGCGTGACGGTGCCGCCAAGGTCCGGATGCGCTATTCCGGTGTCTTCAGAACCGGCATCGGGATCGTGGCGGGCAAACCCCCGCGCGCGCAGGCGCCGCTGGTGATCTGCCACGAGTTTTTGGGCACGATTGAACAGATACAGGGCGGGTCGGGCCGGGTGTCCCCCGGTGACCGGGAGGGTGGCCTATCCGCTCTTGTCTAGCGGCACCTGCCGGCCGTGCCGCACCGGACATCGGCATGTATGCAAGACGCTCAAGCTTATCTGGATCGACCGCGACGGCGGCATGGCCGGTTACGCCTGGATTGTCGAGGACGTGCTGATCAACGTGCCCGATACCTTGTCGGACGCGGCGACCGCGCGGGTCGAGCCCCTGGCCGTGGTCGTGCGCTCGGTGCATCAGGCGCGGTTCAACCTGCTCGACCGCGGTCGTCACCGGCGCCGGGCCGACCGACGTATTGACCGCGGTCGTCCTCAAGCATTCCGGGACGCGCCGGATTGTCGTGTCCGACGTGGATAAGGCGCGGCTCGATCTCTGCGAGGAGCTTGGCTTCGAGACGGTCAATATGAGCGACGTGAATCTGGTGGGCTACATCAACGACAGCCCCAACGGTGAAGGCATCGACATCGTGTTCGCGTGTTCCGATGCCGAGGCCGCGGCGATCGAGATGACGCAGCTGGCCCGGGTGGGCGGCACGATCTGCATGACCGGCATCCACAAGGCCCCGCGCCCGGTCGATCTGCGCGAGATCAACTTCCAGGAACAGACCCTTGTCGGCTCACGGGTCACTATCAAGCACGCGTTCGAGATGTCGGTGGCCCTTGCCACGACGCTTGCCGACGATCTGGAGACGGTGATGACGCAGACTGTGCCGCAATCGGAGGCGGAAGGCATCTTCAAAATGATCGCCAATCCGTCCGTGAGCACCGTCAAGGTACTCGTAGATTGCGAAGCGTAAGTTGGGACAACGGCAGGGCGATGAACAGATTTGACGTGACGCGCCGCAAGGCCATCGTGACCGGCGGTACGCCAGCGAAGACTTCCCGCTTGAGGACCGGAACGCGGTGCTGGAGGTCAACCTGACCGCCGTCGTCGATCTGTGCCAAAGGGCGGCGCGGGTGATGTTGCCCCCGGGCGGGGGCAAGACGATCAACGTCGCCTCCCTTCTCAGATTTCTGGGTGGCCTGATCGTGCCGGCCCATGCTGCCAGCAAAGGCGGCATTGCCCCGCTCACCAAGGCGCTCGCAAACGAATGGGCGAGCAGGGGGATTTGTGTCAACGCAATTGCGCCGGGGGACATGGCAACGGAAATGAACGCGGCGCTGATCGCGGACGCGGGCCGCAATGCCGAAATCTCGGCGCGTATCCCGACCCATCGCTGGGGCACGGCAGATGACATGAAGGGGCCGAAATTGTTCCTGGCCTCCGACGCCTCGGCCTCCGTCAATGGCGCCATCCTGCCCGTGGACGGCGGGTATCTCGGTCGCTGACCTGGCGCGGATGTCGAAAGCGAGCCCGATGAAGATCGTCGTATCCGATTGCGACCACGACACCATGCGCATCGAAGAAGACATCCTCGCCGATGCCGGCCTCGGCTTTATCCATCTGGCCTGCCGGACCGAGGACGACATGATCGCCGCGTGCGCCGGCGCACG
Source organism: Paracoccaceae bacterium (assembly GCA_003545125.1). Taxonomy (GTDB): domain Bacteria; phylum Pseudomonadota; class Alphaproteobacteria; order Rhodobacterales; family Rhodobacteraceae; genus Sinisalibacter. Next base: position 760 of record DQCI01000258.1, on the reverse strand, counting down.
CGGTCATTCTCAACCAATACGGGGGCGTTCACCGAACGGGTGCTTGCGGCGCTGTCGCCCGATCTCGGATTGATCGTGTGCTACGGTGTGGGTGTCGATAGCGTGGATCTCGACGCGGCCATGCGGCATGGCGTTCACGTCTGCAATATGCCCGACCACGGGATGAACGAGTTCCGACCACGCACTTGGGCTGATGTTGGCGCTGGTGCGCAAGGCCCCCTTGATCGTCCACTGCACCCGGAAGGGCGATTTGGACGACCGGCAGAGCATCCCGGTGCGCCGGATCGAGGACACGACCATTGGCATTATCGGGGTCGGCCAGATCGGGCGGTTGTTCGCGCAAAAGGCGCTGGCGTTCGGGGGGCGAGTGCTGGTTTGCGGCCCCTGCAAACGCGAAACGCGCCGGCAGGGGCCGGGGGCCGAACAGGCCGACTTGGCCGACATCCTGGCGCGCTGCGACGTGATCTCGCTTCATTGCCCGCTGCGCGACGCGACCCGTGGGCTGATCGGGCGCGCATAGATCGCGCAGGCAAAGTCGGCGCGATACCCGATGAACCGCCCTGCCCCTGTCGCCTTTGGACATTGAGGCAAGCCGTGCGGTTGCGCGTGACATAGCTTGCGCGGGGCGCCGAGCATGCAAAAAACCAACAACCGGCGCGCCTTTTCAATGCTCTACACTGTATCATCGCCCCCCCAAAAAAAGCGGGCCACGATTTTGGCCGAGATTGGGGGATCGGAGACGGCTCGGTAAAGGTTTTCG
>DQCI01000013.1 GCA_003545125.1 Paracoccaceae bacterium | reverse complement strand
ACCACCATGTCGGCGGTGTCGGTCAGCGCGTTCAAGTTCTCGGGCTCGGACGACCCGCTAATGCCCTTCCGGATACCCTGCGCGGCATAGGCGAACTCCCCGGATGCCGGGATCATTGTGACAGCCCGAGTGAGACCCTCTGCCGTGTCCGGATCGGCCAGCGGGCGGAACACCTCGAAACTCAGCTGCGGGATGCGGTTGCCATAGTTGCCGAGCGGCAGGTCCTCGAAAACGACATAAGCCATGCTGCGATAGGCGGGCGTGTTGGCCGCGCCCATCTTGGCTGAGATGAACGGATCGGCCGCCTGGCTCTCATCGCCCGGATACCAGCGCCAGGTGATCCCGGCGCTGTCCAGCAGCTTGCCGTCGGCCCAGATGCGTCCGATCCCGGTGATCGGACCCTCGCAGAGCGCGACCGCGAAGCTCGCATAGTAGAAATACTCGGTCGTCTTGACCTTGCCGCCCCCGCCACCGCCCTTGCCGCCGCCCTGCGTGGTGGTCTTGGTCTCCTCGCGGAAATCCGTCGCCCAGACGATATTGCCGCCGATCCGCATGCGGCCATAGAGGCGCGGGATTACCGCCCCTTCGGTGGCCGAGGTGATGCGCAGGTTGTCCAGCCGTGCGCCTTCGATCCGCTGGGTGGGTGCCAGTGACGAGATGATCCAGCTGTCGACGACTGTTCCAATAGTGGAGCCGATGAAGCCGCCGATCGTGGCGGCACTGACGCCGAGGATCGCGCCACCAATGCTGCCGCCAATGGCAGCGCCAGCGGCACCGAGAACGAGGGTGGCCATGTGGGGATCTCAGCGTTGCGGGAACAAGAAAGCGAAGGCGATGCGCTTCCGCCAGGATGGGGTGAGCGGTTCCTCGACCACGCCGAGGCGCTCATAGGCGTGAAGGAAGGTGTCGGGCCCGGTAAGGATCCCGACATGTTTTGCAATGGCGCGGGGCTTCATGCGGAAGAGGACCAGCGCGCCCGGAACGAAATCAGAGGCTGCGATCTCCGGCATCATGCGCCGCGCGCCCTCGGCGAGAACTTCGCTCGGTCCGGTCTCGCCCCAATCCCGGCTGTAGGGCGGGATCAGGAACGGCTCTGGCCCAACGACCTCGCGCCAGACGCCGCGCGCCAGTCCGAGGCAGTCGCAGCCGACACCCCGAAGGCTGGCCTGGTCGTGGTATGGCGTGCCGAGCCAGGAGCGCGCGATGGCGATGACGCGTGCGGGATCAGCGGAGGTCAAAGCACGGACCCCTCGTGCCCGCCATCCTTCGTGGCATAGCGCAGAACCGCATCCTGGCCGGGGATGTGCGGGAAACCCCGGAAATTGGCGGTATTGGCGAACTTCGCGCTGCAGGTCTCGATGCGCTTGTCGCAGCCTGCGCGAATGGTGAAAGCATCACCGCCCGCGATGGCGCGTACTGGCGGTTCAAGCAGCGTCAGCACTGCGACACCGTCCGTTACGTCATGGCCCAGCACCTCGGTGCGCCGCCCCGCATTCTCGCCGCCAGTCCATTCGACGGTGCCAAAGGTGAACCAGCCGGAGTTGAAGCCGCTGAGTCCCGAGGCTGTGAAGGCCCGGTCGCGCAGGAGATCAATGACGCCACCTGAGCCCTTGAACGCGGAGTTCTCCAGATCGACCCCGCAGTGCGCATCCCCGAGTGCCGCATCGCAAGTCGCCTGGAAGGTCCGCCCGACCGTCTGGCCGAGCACATGCGCGAGCGAGCGGACCTCGGCGACGAACGCGAGCCGCCCGCGCCGGATCTGGCCGATGGCGCCGCGTCGCATCAGGACGCGCTGGCCGGTGTCGGCCCAATTCACCCGCCAGACCTTGACCTCCGCATTGTCCCAGCGGCCGTCGAGAATGTCGGTCTCGGTGATGCGGTCGGAGGTCAGCACCCCCTCGGCGTCCTGCGCATCGACCGAGAGGTCGGAGCCCGAGCGGACCTCGGAGGCCGTCAATCCGCTCTCGGGTTCGAAGTCCGTTCCGTCGAAGCTCAGCGTCCGGTCGTGGTCGGTGAAGCCGAAACTCGCGCCGTCGGCGCGGGCGATCCGCCAGCACCAGGCGAGCGTGGTCGTGCCCTCGTCCAGATGCGTTTGCAGATCGGGGGTGATGTTTTTCATCGGCGGAGCTCCAGAAGTGGAATGGAGGTGATCGAGCCCAGCCGCTCGAGGTCGAGCGTCACGTCGAGCACGTCGGTGTCGAAACGGACGGGTACGTCGAACACGAAGCCTGCGGTGATGGCGACGCCAGCGCCCGGCGCAGCGCTGAAGGTGACGACGCCAGTCGTGGTGTCGACGGACCAACCGGAGGGCTGCTCCACCCCGCCAAGCGCGATGCGAACGTTTGCGGTCACAGGCTTGGCGATGGCGCGCGTCCAGGATTGTGCGCCGGACGCGTAGCGCTTCACCAACTGGAAGGCGGTCGTCGTGCCATCGCCGGTGCCGATCGACTGATCCGTCGGCGACGGCGTGCCCGAAGGCAGGCAGGACTTGTAGTCGCCCCAGTCCTTGAAGCGGAACCCATGTAGCCGACCGTTGCGCGCCTCGAAAAAGGCAACCACGGCCGCCAGATCGTCGGCGCGGCGGATGCCATAGGCGACATCGTAGCGGCGACGCGAATTGGCCCAACTGGCGTTGCGTTCTTCATCGCCGGAGGCCAGTTCGACGATCTGTGTGCGGCGTTCCGGCCCGCCGCGCGCCCCGCGGCTGATATTTTCGGGGAACCGCACCTCATGAAAGGCCATCACATGCCCCTTCGCCCGAGCGACACCGCGCGAGCGATATCGGCGGCGACTTGCGTGCGGGATTGCCGGAAGCTTTCAGCGTCGCGGGCCATGATGGTGACATTGACCCCACCGCCGCCGTAGCTCTGTGCTTCACGCCGCGACAGCACCCGCTCGCCCCGCTGCAGGATTGCAGGCACCTCATCGTGGCGGAGCCCTGCAACGCCGCCGGAGTGCATCCGGGGCGCAGCCGCGAACGCCATCACCGGGACCATCCGGCCTGGTGCGGAGGCACCTACCATGCCGCCTGCATGCAAGATGTTCGCGAATATCCCGCCCGCACCCCCAAGCGCACCGGAGAGCGCATTGGCGATCGGCCCCAAAATGAACCGACGTGCCGCCAGCTTGGCGAGATCAGCCAGCAGCGAGGTGACGAGGTCGCGGAAATCGAGCTTGCCGGTTTTCACGAACTCGCCGACCGCATTCTCCGCCGATTGGAACGCGCTGACGAGGCTCTGGCCTATATCGCCGCCGATGTCGCGTGCCTTGCTGGCATAGTCGCTGAGCGCTGCGGTGACTGCCTGCCAGCCGGAAACTGCGGCTTCGGTATTTGGTTCGGCGGCGGCCGCTGCAGCCCCGGCCGCTGCGCCCGCACCGGCAGCGGCGCGTCCGGCATCACCAAGGGCTGTCTCAAAACGGTCCGCCGCGTCGGTCGCCTCGGTCAGCGCGTCCGCGCCATCTTCATCGCTGCCCTGCACCGCGTCACGAAGGGCCTGCCAGCTGGCGAGTGGCGCACGCGCGCCTTCGGCCAGATCCCGCGCGGCACCGCGATACGTGTTGGCCGTGGCCAGTGCAGTATTGGCCGCTTGGGTGAGCCCGAGATCGGGCGCAGTGAGCGGGTTATCCTCAAAAGCGCGGTCGAAAGCGGATTGAGCGGCGGTGGTCGCAGCCGTCGCTGCACCTTCAAAGCGGTTCTCGATCTGGCCCAGTTCGAGATCGGGGATGATCGAGATGCGCCGTTCGGAGCCGAGCGCTTCCAGCCCCTGATTGATCCCGCCGATGAATGTGTTGATGCGCGAAACGACGCCATTCAGCATTGCCTCGACACCGTCGATCAGGCTGTTGGCCGCCTGAAACGCCA
>DQCI01000160.1:18026-18293 GCA_003545125.1 Paracoccaceae bacterium | reverse complement strand
TTGCCGTCGCGTTTGAAGTGCCAATACGTCCAGCCGTTGCAGGAGGGCGCGCGTTCGAGCGCGGCGCCGACCTGGTGGATCGATCCCTTTTCGCTGCCCGCGATGAGCGTGCCGTCGGCGCGCACCTTGGCGATCTGACCGCGCGGGCTGGTCAGCACCTCGCCGGGGCGCAGCATGCCGCGTTCGACCAGCTGGCCGAAGGGCACGCGCGGCTCGGCGCGTTTGGAAGCGGAAACGGTGAGCGCTTCCTTGTCGAACTTGCGGATC
>DQCI01000160.1:10650-17915 GCA_003545125.1 Paracoccaceae bacterium | reverse complement strand
TCGGGCTTTTGCGTCGGATGCGCCTTGTCGCCCTTCTCGTCTTTCAGCCGCTCGTGGCCGGTGCAGATCGGCAGCACCCAGTCGGAGCGCATCTGCACGCCTTCGTTGAGCGCCTTGAGCGCCTCGTAATTGAACGTCGGCCGGGAGCTCTCGGTCTTCGACGCCCAGATCAGCGTCTCATGGGCGTTGGTCAGCCGTTTGCCGCGGAAGTTGGGCATCGGGTTCGACTTGCGCCAGACCACGTCGTTGAGGATCCAGAACCCCTGGTTCTGAAGCTCGGCGCCCATGCGGAACACGTTGTGATAGGAGCCGATGACCCAGATCGCGCCATCGGGTTTCAAAATCCGGCGGGCCGCGGCGAGCCAGTTATTGGTGAACTCGTCATAGGCGCGGAAGGTGTCGAACTGGTCCCAATGGTCGTCAACCGCATCGACCTTGCTGTTGTCCGGCCGATGCAGATCGCCCTTGAGCTGGAGGTTGTAAGGCGGGTCAGCGAAAACGAGATCGACGCTGCCTTCGGGCAGGGCGTTCATCATCTCGACGCTATCGCCGGCAAGGATCTCATTGAGCGGCAGTTCAGGAACTGCCACCTCCACGTGTTTGGTCATCTGACTGCCTCTGTCCCTCGGCGCTTTGTGCGCTCTGTCCCTCGGCGCTTATGCGCTCAATAAAGCGGTTTTCGTCTTTCCGGGCACCGGGGAGGCGAAAACCGTCGCGCGCTGCATTCAGCGTCGGACGGTTTGCATCTCTTGGCTTCGCCGGCGAAATCCAAACCGCATTAGTTATCCACAGGATGAGTCAAAGGCGATTCGACGTCAAATTCTTTTTTGAATCAATGGGTTATGATTTCTCTTGATACAAGATATTGTGCACCGGCTTGAAGGAACGTCTATGGTGTGGGGTCACCCCAAGACCTTGAAGTGCCGAAATATGGCTTTTTGATGGATACCCCACATTTGTTTCCCAACCATAGCCGGGGTGCTGTTGCGCCAATCCCACCATGATCCGATCGCGGGTCACTTTGGCGACGATTGATGCGGCTGCAATGGACAGAGATCTGCTATCGCCTTTCACTATTGCGACAGCCGAAACAGGGCAGCCGGTCGGTAACAGGTTGCCGTCGATCAGCAGATGGTCAGGCGCGGGGTCGAGCGCGGCGACCGCCCGCAGCATTGCGATATGCGACGCGCGCAGGATGTTGTGGGTGTCGATCTCTTCGACGGAGGCGTGGGCGATCCCGACAGCGGCACACGCGAGGATCGCATCAAACAGGGTTTCGCGGCGGCGGCGGGTGAGTTTCTTGGAATCGTCGAGCCCGGGGGGGATGTTGTCGGGGTCGAGCACCACGGCCGCAGCCGTGACAGGGCCCGCGAGCGGGCCGCGGCCGACCTCGTCGATACCGGCCACGCGCGCCGCGCCGCGATCTCGCGCGGCGGCCTCGAAACTGTAGTCGGGGGAATGATCTGCCATGCCGATGGGTCGCGCATCACCCCCGCCAGCGCAAGCAGAAAGGGGCGGCGGGCAAACACCCGCCACCCCCTGGACGCGCGACGAAAACCTGCGACGAGCCGCGCGCCTGTTCGGTGGTCCTCAGCGAAAACCCCGGTCATCCGGCCGATACCCGGCCCGCGCGAGGCATTGCGCCTTGTAGGCGACGACATCGTAATGACGCCGCGGAAGCTCGACCCGCCGCGCGCAGCGGTCCGGCAGACGCGGCCAATGAGCGTAGTTCGCGACCAGGCAATTGCGCCCGAACCATCTTCCGCGGTCGGCACCGTAATGGATCTCGAAGCGGCACTCCGCGGGCAGCAGCTTGCGCGGCGGCGCGGCAGGCGGGTGGGGCTGCGGAGATCGCGCCGCACGATCGCGCGTCGAGGCGATGATCGCGGCGGCAACCAGTCCGAAAAACGCGGCCGCGGCGATCGCGTCGCCGTTGCCGTCGGCGCGGGCCGGAGCCACACCTGCCGTGGTGAACGTGAGCGCCGCGGCCAAGGTGGCCGCGAGGGCCTTGCGGGAAATGGAGCCTGCGAGGGTCGGGGTCATGTCTTGCCCTTTCAACTGGCGCCGGGTCAGGACGCGTTTGATATGCAGCAAGACTGGCCGGGGACGGCGAAGACAGGCAATAACGACGCTGTGTTAGAGGATAACAGGCCAGGTTTGGGCGAAGGATATTGAATATCGCCGAGCTCCCGCGCAGTCTCCACCCCATGAAAAAGCACATTGCCATATTCGGGCTCGCTGCCCTTGTCGCGCTCACGGCCCTTCCGGCCGCGGCCGATTGCTATGCCGACTACAAGGCGAAACGCGATGACCCGTTGCAGCTGCACTACGGCGTGATCGCCCTGCCCGACACCGCCTGTGCCACGCCGAACGCGGCACAAGCCGACATTGCCGCGCGGATCGCCGTGGATGGATGGACACTTCTCACGGTCGTCTCGGTGTTCGACGAGACGGGTTTGGACGACGAAGAGAGGAGGTCCAATGCCGGTGCGTTCTACCTCCGTTACTGAAACCCGCGCCGCCGGCACGCGGGTGGCGCTGATCGGCACTGTTGCGGTCGTCGCGATTCTCGCACTCGCGGCCATTTTCCTGTTCCTCAATCTGCCCGACGCCAACGCTTTCAACGCCCGCGTCGAGCGGATCTTCGTCGAGAACGACCTCACAAGTGCGGCGGAGATCAAGCTTCTGGAGATCCTCGCGCAATCGGGCACCGCGTTTTCCGACACGCTCGCGAGCTACCGCGTGGTGATCTTCGTGCTCCTCGTCTTCGCCACCGCGATGCTCGTGGCGGCACTCGGGTTGCTTCTGACCATCGTCGCGCTCAACCGGCGCATGGGCGAGATTGAACGCGCCGGGATCACGGTGAACTCGCTGCTGATCAGCCGCGAGGAGCGGGCGGTCTACCTCAACAACATGGAGTTCTCCCTGACCGAGGCCGCTATCGAGACGCTCGCGGTGCTCGCCGAGGCGCGGATGGATGATGACGTGTTGAACGGGGCCGAACTCGAGGCGCTGATCTCCGGCAGGAAAGCGGCCGATTGCGACGAATCGGCGGGCGCGATGCGGATCAAGCGGTTGCGCGATGCACTTGGCAACCAGCTCCTGTCCGAGGTTCTGGTGCGCACCATTGCGCGCCGCGGTTACATGCTGACGATCGACAAGGACGTGATCCGGATGGTGTGAGCGCTGAAGCGCGCGCCTCCCCGGACCGTCGCAGGATCATCGCGGGATCNNGGATCAGATGTCGAGGAAGTAACTGTCGACCCGGCGCCAGAAATGCAGGAGATCCTGCGCGGTGGCCGGCCGCTGGCCCATGCTCTCGACCGCGAAGATATCGGCCGCGAGAATGGCGGCGAGGCGATAAGCGAGCGGGGCCGCCTCGGTTCTGTCGGCATCCCGCTTGAGGTTGTCTTCGAGCATGGCGGCGGCGGAGGTCATCGCGAATACGACCGACAAGGCCGGCGCTTCCGGCCAGCGCAGACAGATGTGACGCACAAGCCCACGCCGACGCGCGTCGCTGCCGGAGGCAAGTTCCTCCAGCGCGAACGCAATCATTCTATCAATGACAGACTGCCGTGACATCGGCGCCCCACCCCAAAATCAACAGACCCACGCCGGGTAGTCTACGGCTTTGAACAGATTCGCCCAAGGCATCGTTGCGTTGCGAAAAGAAACAAACGGTTTACCAACTTGGCGGATCGGTGCGGGAGATTTCCCCCGGCTCGACGATTGTCTGCGGGTGCGCCGCCATGCCTATCCCGGTGGGCGGTAAGAGAATCGAAGGAAAGTCGCTTTATGCCGGAGCTGGAACGGGCTTTTGTCCAACTTCGAAAAGATGACGCCGCCATGAAGTTGAAGACCTCGGTATCCACCCCGATCCTCGCGGTGTTCCTCATGCTGGGCATCGTCATCACCGGCAATGCGGTGTTCGGCCTGTGGGGCGTGCAGCGGCTTGCGGATACGGCGCGACGTGTCGGCAACGAGCTCGCACCGCTGTCTCAGGCGGCGATGCAGGTTGTCGTGCATTCGGCGAAGGCCGGCGAGGCCACCGAGATGTTCACCGCCACCCATGACATGGACAAGCTCGACGCGTCTCTCGCGGAAATCGACATCGCCGATTCCTACGTCGCCGCCATGGCCGAAGGCGGTGAAACCCCTGTGGCCACTCTCGCGCCGGTGGCAGATGCCGAGTTGCAGGGTCTCATGCAAAGGGCACAGGAACAGCTCTACGATTTTCGACTTGCCGTCGAGAACCGGCTGGCTTCGGAATTCGACGAGTTTGGCCCCTCTTCAGACTCGGCGCGGACCTTCCGCGAGGACTTCGCCGGTCTCGACGCGATGTTCAAAGCGCTTCTGTCGGAAGACGGCCCGGTCGACACCATGCATGCACGCCACGCAGTGCTCGCGTCGCGCCATGCCGTGACCGCCGCGTCGCGCACCCTGTTCGACCTGTTGGTGAAACTCGACCCGGAACAAGACACCGCTCCGGTCACCGCCGCCTTCGAAGCAGCCAGGGTTGCGCTCAACAAGGCGGCGCAGGCCTTCAGAGCGCCCCCCCTCGAAGAACAGATCGCGGCGCTCGAAACGCTTTCGGAGGACGCGGCGTGGATTCTGGAAAGCCACGTCGAGGCGCTGCGCTACCGCGCCCAGCTTCGCCGCGACTATGACGCCGCCTACGCAGCCCTCGCCGGATCGACGGGCGCAATGGTCGATCGCGTCGAGGCGCTTACGACCCAGGGAATAACGGAGGTCGCGGCGGTCAAGTCGATCACCCTCATGGCCGCAATGGTCGGAGCAGCCCTCATGGTGACGGTGACAACGGCGGTCTATCTGCTGATCCGCCGACGGGTTGTGCGGCGTCTGTGCAGCCTGGCCCGGGTCCTGAGCGAACTCAACGCCCAGGAGGGTGAGGTCCGGCTGCCGGAATGGACATCGCGCGACGAGCTTGGGCTGTTGCGCGACCAGGTGATCGCCTTCAAGGACGGGCGCGATCAGATCGCGCGCCTGCAGTTCCAGCAGGAAGCGAACCTGGCACAGCTCGGGGCCAAGGAGGCCGAGGCGCGCGCGGCCGCGGCCGGCCTCGCAGACCGCAAGGCGCAAGCCGAGCGCGCGGCGGGCGCGATGGCCGACCGCCAGAACCGGCGTGAGTCCATGATCGCCGATGTGGACGCGGTGGTGGGCGCCGTCGCCGCGGGCGACCTCGGCCAGCGGCTGTCGCTGGATTGGAACGACGACCAGCTCGACCGGCTCGCGGCCAGCGTGAACGGGTTGATCGACACGATCGAGCACGTGTTCGAAGGCGCGAACCGCGCGATCGGCGAAATTGCCGATGCCAACCTCGATGTCGCTTGTGCCACCGATCTCGAAGGGGTGTTCGGAGATTTCCAGCAGATGATCGGCACGACCGCCATTCGCCTGTCGACTGTGATCCGCGCGATAGCGGCCGCCGGTGACGAGGTGTCTGCGGGCTCCGACGATGTAACGGGGATCGCACGGGGGCTGGCGCGCGAAAACGCCACCCAGGCGCAGACGCTGTCCCAGATCGCCTCGGCTGTCGAGCAGATCAACACCGCGGTGGCCGCCAATGCCGCCACCGCCCGCGCCGCGCGCGAAGATGCCGACAGCGCGGCTTCGCAGGCGGCGACGGGATCGGCCGACATCGACCTCACCATCGAAGCCGTCCGACAGATCGCGCAAAGCTCGGCCGAGATCGTCGCCTTCCTCAACGAGATCGAGACCATCGCGTTTCAGACCAACCTCCTTGCGCTCAACGCCTCGATCGAGGCCGCACACGCGGGTGATGCCGGCAAAGGGTTTGCGGTCGTTGCGTCGGAAGTGCGCGGGCTCAGCCAAAAGACGACCCAGGCCGCCGAACACATCAAGGTCATCATCGACCGGTCCGGCGAACACATCGACCGCGGCGTCGAACTCGTCGAGAAGACCGGCCGCCAGATCGGCACGGTCCATAGCGCGATCACCGCCCTCACCGAACGGATCGCCGAAGTCGATCACGCCTCGGAGGAGCAGGCCGGCGCGGTGAAATCGGTCGCGGGCGCGATCGCCCGGATCGATTCAGCCGTCCAGTCCGGGGCGGCGCGGGCCAGGACCTGCGACACCGCCGCCGCGAGCCTCTCGACGGAATCCCGCAGGCTCTCCGAGCTGGTCGCGGCCTTCCGCCTTGCCCCGAATGACGGCACGGACCAGGAGCCGGTGCGGCAGAGCAGGACCGCCGGCGAGAGGCCGTCCTCGGCCGAGATCGGCCTCGCCTCCAGATCCGCCCAAAGGTGGGTGAACGCACCCGCGATCCCGCGCGACGACGCGTCTTTCGCCACGCCAAGCGCAGCGGGTGCGAACCGAACAACACAGGAGCGCGGCGCCCACCGATCGAGGTCGCCTGAAGCGTAGCCAGGCAAGGCTGCCCGCTGACTGCATCCCCCTTGCCGGCAACCGGTTCGTGCGGGCAGCGCACGCAATCCGCTCGGCAATCCCGCGCTGCAAGACTGCGGCGGGACTCCATGCGTCCGGGCCGGAGCCGGTCTTTTGCCGGGACTGACCCCCGGAGGGCGCACGGCCGCGGCACCGGGGCCCGGCCCCGCGGTTTGCGCGGCGATATCCCGCCCCTGGTCTCTCCCCTAGAACGCCGCCAATCCCGCGTTGGTATCCAGAAGAAACTGGCGGAAGATCGGCGCGCTGGCGGCACCGATGGCGCGCGCGTTCGGCCCGACGGCGCCCGCTTCGATGGACGGCGAGATCAGCCCGCGCTTGTCCTGATTGGCAAGGTAGCGTCGCGTCCGCTTTACCAGTTCGTCGCGCACTTCGGACGGAAACGCGCCGTCGATCAGGATCGCCTCGAAGTCGATGACCGCACAGATCGACAGCGAGGCCTTGGCAAGCTCCTGCGCCGTCTGGCCGATCCAGGGCTCGACATGTCGCCAGATCCCGGTCCAGTCCTGCGGCATCTGCCAAAGCCCGACCGGATCAATCCCGGACTCCTTCAACCGCATCTCCAGCAGGTTGAGCGAGGCGACGTCGATCAGCTGCTGGGACTCGCCAAAGGGGCCCGTCGCCCGCATCGAACCCAGCGCACCCGCATTGCCACGGTTGCCCTCGAAAACGGTCCGGTTCAACACCACACCGCCGCCGACGAGGGAACCGATGAAAAAATACGCGTAGTCGCGGAATTCCTTGCCGCAGCCATAGAGATGTTCGGCCCTGCAGGCCGCCGTTGCATCGTTGACAACGAGGACCGGCAGATCGGTGAACCG
>DQCI01000160.1:2007-10478 GCA_003545125.1 Paracoccaceae bacterium | reverse complement strand
GTCGTATGGATCTGATTGCGCACCTTGCCGGTGAAATCGAGCAGCACGAGATCGGCGCTGCGCCGGCCGATCTTCATGCCAACGCCGAACACCCCGTCGGGGTCCAGCTCCATCGGGATCGACGGTTTGCCGACCTTGCCGCGGATCGGGTCGCCACGCCGGAGAATGCCGTCTTTTTCGAGTTTTCTCAGGATGATGGAGACGGTCTGCGGCGACAGGCCAATGCGGCGCGCGACCTCGGCACCGGGCAGCGCGCCACTGCGTTGCAGCACCGAAAGGATCAGGCGTTCGTTGTGGTCGCGAACCCCGCTCTGGTTCACGCCGCCTACAAGTCTGCTTGCCCTGCTGCCATCCATGGCGCCGACCATAGGTTTCTCCTCCCACCATAGGAAGATGCCACGTTCAATTAATAAATCAACTTTATTTATTTATTGACAGCTGCAAGGGAATCCCGTTCTGTGCAGTGGAACCTGCACGGGAGGACCATGCAGGTTCGGGCTGGGAGGAGACCAGCCTGACACGCCACACGAGAGAGTTCTGGGAGGAACCATGCACAAGCTTCTTTTGACATCGGCCATTGCGTTTGCGGCGACGGCAACCGGCGCATTTGCCGACACCAGCGCCTGCCTCATTACCAAGACCGACACCAACCCGTTCTTCGTGAAGATGCGCGAAGGCGCCGCCGCGAAGGCCGAGGAACTTGGGATCGAGCTCAAGGCCTATGCCGGCAAGATCGATGGCGACAACGAGGCCCAGGTGGCGGCGATCGAAACCTGCATCGCCGATGGCGCCAGCGGCATCCTGATCACCGCATCCGACACCGCCGGCATCGTGCCGTCGATCCAGAAGGCCCGCGACGCCGGCCTGCTCGTCATCGCGCTCGACACGCCGCTCGACCCGATCGATGCTGCCGACATGACTTTCGCGACCGACAACTTCCTCGCCGGTGAACTGATCGGCCAGTGGGCCGCGGCCAAGCTCGGCGACGCCGCCGCCGATGCCAGGATCGCCATGCTGGACCTTGGCGTCAGCCAACCCACCGTGGGCGTGCTGCGCGACCAGGGTTTCCTCCAGGGGTTCGGCATCGAGCTGGGCGACCCCAAAAAGTGGGGCGACGAGGACGATCCGCGGATCGTCGGCCATGACGTCACCGCCGGCAACGAGGAAGGCGGCCGCAAGGCGATGGAAAACCTGTTGATCACCGATCCGGAGATCAACGTCGTCTACACCATCAACGAGCCCGCTGCCGCCGGTGCCTACGAGGCGCTGAAGGCCATGGGCCGGCAGGATGACGTCATCGTCGTCTCGGTCGACGGCGGCTGCCCCGGCGTGCAGAACATCGCCGACGGCGTGATCGGCGCGACATCGCAGCAATACCCGCTGCTGATGGCCTCGCTCGGCATCGAGGCAATCGCGGCCTTCGCCGCTGATGGCTCCAAGCCGGAACCAACCCCGGGCAAGGACTTCTACGATACCGGCGTCGCGCTGGTGACGGGCGAGCCCGTCGATGGCGTCGAGTCGATCAGCATCGAAGAAGGCCTGGCGCTCTGCTGGGGCTGACCTCCTGATCCAGGCTTTCGAAGGGGCGGCACCCGCCGCCCCTTCCTCATAGACGCGGGCCTTTCGGCCCCCGTACACTCCTTCCCGAGGGGCGCGCAAAGACGCCCCCGGCGAAGCCAGGAGGGGAAATCATGACAGAAACCGAATTCAAGGGTCAGGACTTCGAGAAATCCCTGACCGATGCCACCGCAAACGTGGCCGAATTCGACGACAGTGAGCGGAGCGCCCTGCGCCGGTTCCAGCAAATCCTGCACTCGACCCCATCGCTGGTGCCGTTGATCGTGCTGGCCGCCTCGCTGATCGTTTTCGGCCTCCTCGAAGAACGCTTCTTCCGGGCCGCAACGCTCACGCTCATCATGCAGCAGATCGCCGTGGTCGGCATTCTCGGCGTGGCCCAGAGCCTGGTGATCCTGACCGCCGGCATCGACCTCTCGGTCGGCGCCTTCGCCGTGTTCACCTCGGTGGTCATGGGCCAGTTCACCTTCCGCTACGGGATCCCCCCTGCGATCTCGATCGTGATCGGGCTGGCCGTCGGCACCGCACTCGGGGCGATCAACGGCTGGCTCGTGGCAAAGGTCAAGCTGCCGCCCTTCATCGTGACGCTCGGCACCTGGCAGATCGTGCTGGCGGCCAACTTCATGTATTCGGCCAACGAGACGATCCGAAGTCAGGACATCGAGGCCGAAGCGCCGATCCTGCAGTTCTGGGGCACGAGCTTCAAGATCGGGGCGACGACCGCCACGCTCGCGGTGCTGCTGCTCATCGCCATTGTCATCATCATGGCCTATGTCCTGCGTCAGACCGCCTGGGGCCGCCACACCTATGCGGTTGGGGATGATCCCGAGGCCGCCGAGCTTGCCGGTGTTCAGGTCAAGCGCCAACTCATCCAGGTCTACGCGCTGGCAGGCTTTTTCACCGCCGTCGCCGGCTGGGTGATGATCGGGCGCTACGGCTCGGTCAGCCCGGCCGCCTCAACCGGCCAGATCGGCAATATCCAGGCGATCACCGCCGTGGTGATCGGGGGTATTTCGCTCTTCGGCGGCCGCGGGTCGATCCTCGGCATGTTCTTCGGCGCGTTGATCGTCGGCGTGTTCGAACTTGGTCTTCGGATGCTCGGCACCAACCCGCAGCTCACCTACCTGCTCATCGGCGTGCTGATCATTTCGGCTGTGGCCACCGACCAGTGGATCAGAAAGATTTCGGGATGACGAAAGCTATGGAACCCATTCTCAAGGCCCGGGGCCTCGTCAAACGCTTTGGCAAGGTCATCGCCCTCAACAACGCCGATTTCGATCTCTACCCCGGCGAAGTGCTGGCCGTGATCGGCGACAACGGCGCGGGCAAGTCGGTGATGATCAAGTCGCTGTCGGGCGCGATCCGGCCCGACAGCGGCAAGGTCTGGCTCGACGGCGACGAAGTGGCGTTCTCCACGCCGCTCGACGCGCGCAAGCAGGGGATCGAAACGGTCTATCAGACCCTCGCACTCTCGCCCGCACTGTCGATCGCCGACAACATTTTCATGGGCCGGGAGCTGCGCAAGAAAGGGCCTCTGGGCACGATCTTGAAACAGCTCGACCGCCCGGCGATGAACCGTTTCGCGCGCGAGAAACTCACCGAGCTGGGGCTCATGACGATCCAGAACATCGCCCAGTCGGTCGAGACGTTGTCGGGCGGCCAGCGCCAGGGTGTGGCGGTGGCACGGGCTGCGGCGTTCGGCTCGAAGGTGATCATCCTCGACGAACCGACCGCCGCGCTCGGGGTGAAGGAAAGCCGCAAGGTGCTCGAGCTCATCCAGCAGGTGCGCGACCGCGGCATGCCGGTGGTGCTGATCTCGCACAACATGCCGCATGTGTTCGAGGTTGCCGACCGCATCCACGTTCACCGCCTCGGCGAACGGCTCTGCACGATCAGCCCGAAGGACTACACGATGTCCGATGCGGTCGCATTCATGACCGGCGCAAAGGAGGCGCCGGCCCAGGAAGCGGCCTGATCCGGCACAAAGCAAAACAGGCGCCGTCGGATCCGACGGCGCCTTGTCCATTTGTCCGGCATCCTGAAGAACCGCCCTCGAAACCGCCAGAACGGACGGATCCTGCGGGCATTTACGGCTACTCGGGGAGCGCTGGCGACCCCGGCAGAAGGGGGCGAAACGAATTCTGACAAGGGGTTACCGGAAAAAGTTCCAAATCACCCGGTTATGCAAGATCAAGAGCTTGCAGGGGGCGGTTCCAACTCGAAACACCCGCCCGACCCTGAAAAGGCGACGCCGCGCCCCGGGCGAGGGGACAGGGCGCCAAATCTTCCCTTACCGAAGAACCTCAAGAGGCTCTTCGCGAAAACAATTCCACAAATTCAGACCCCTTCGCAGCCCTTGAGCAGTTCGCCGACCCGGTTATTCGTTCGCCGAAAATGCTGGCCTATGGCGTTACCCTGAAGACGGTAGACGGGTGGCAATTGGTTCGGGCGATCTGGGCAGCGCGGCTCAGCGTCGGGGAGCTCGAGGCGCTGATCATCACCGTGCTTCGCGCACTTCCCCTAAAGAACGCGCAAAACATCGCGGCCAGCTTCCTCGACTGCTTCCGGGACCCGCTGCCGCTGCTGGAACAGCAGTTCATGAGCGAGGCCAGGCTCCTTGCCGCGTCGCTGGCGCAAAGCATCTTTGGTAGCCAATTTCGAAGCGTGCAACGAACGCGACCGCGCGGCTTTCCTTGAGTGGGCGCGGGGGAGGGATGCGGAATGAACGCGATCACCGACATGTCGAAGCACCGCCGCAACCAAGCCGCGGACGACGGCTGCCCGCCGCCCTGCCGAATGAAGCCTATGCGGAGATGAACCGGGCGCCCGAACAGCATACCCGGACCACCGACCTGAAGGACGCTCCGCGGCCCGTGGGCGCCATCCATCCTGTTCTGGCGTCCCGCTATCTGGTGAAGGGCTGGATCGACCGGGGGGCGCTCTCCGTGCTGTACGGGGAGAGCACCGTGGGGAAAACCTTCCTCGCCCCGGACCTGGCGCTTCACGTCGCCGCCGGGCACGCGTGGCGCGGGAACCGGGTGGCCGACCCGGCTGGGCCGGTGGTCTATGTCGCAGCGGAGGGCGGGCGCGGTATTCGCAACCGCCTCGCCGCCGTGGGCGTCAAAGACCCGGAGTTGATCGAGGCTGCGGAATTCTTCCTGTTGCCCGTGACCCTGGATCTGTCTCAGCCTCGCGAGCCTGAGGCGCTGGTTGCGGCGCTGGCGGACGTGCAGCCCCCGCTGATCGTGATCGACACTTTGGCTCGCAGCATGGGCACGGGTGACGAAAACTCGGCTCAGGATATGGGCAGGGTGATCCGGGCTATTGACCAGATCCGGACCAAGACCGGGGCTCACGTCATGCTCATTCACCACGTCGGGAAGGACAGCACTAAAGGTGCACGTGGGTCTTCGTCGCTTCGCGGGGCGGTGGATACCGAGATTGAGCTCACCCGCTCTGAGGGCGTCATGACCTCTGAGCCGAAAAAGCAGCGGGACATGGCCCTGGGCGACGCCTTCACCTACCGCCTCAACGACGTGGAGCTCGGGGTTGGTGAAGACGACGATCCGGTCACTTCGGCGGTCGTGGAACCGACCGACCCGGTGGCCAAAAAGCCGAAGTTGACGGGTCAACAGAAGATCGCGATGCAGGCCCTCAGCGACGCTCTGGCCCACCACGGAGGGAAGAAACTTGGCGACATGTTCCCCCCGAACCGTTGCCTTGTGTCCGTGGAACGCCGGCGCGAGTATTGCGGGCGCCACAATCTCAGCACAGGCAACGCTGAAAGCTCGTTCCGAGCCGCCTTCCTGAAGGTTTCTAAGTCCTCGCACGAGCACGAAACTGTCCGCATTGTGGATGGCTTCGTTTGGAGGGTTTTTTTTGATGAACGTTGCCAAGCGTTGCCCCCCTACGGGGGGCGGCAACGTTGGCAACGACAACGGGCAACGCATCTGACAGACCGAGCCGCAACTTTTTCCCGGTGATTTGAGCACAACCTTCACCCCTGCCGAAGAGTACGAGGCGGCGCAGGATCGCGGGGAGGTAGCGAGGAACGGGGGCAACCGCGGAAACCAGCATGCCAGTGTCCAAGGCGAAGACACTGCCCCGACCACGGAAGAGCTCGGCCTCGACCGGCGCGACATCTCCGAGGGGCGCAAGCTCAGGGTCACCGAAGAGGCCGACCATGCGCCTGGACGCAGCGCCGCAGACGGCGAACCGAACGCACCGCTCAGCCGCTCGGCGCTTCTGAGCCGCACCGACATGGCTGAGACCGGGACGGCCGTCAGAGCGCCGCTCCTGGCCGCTTCGGGTCCTTCCTGACGCGGGCGTGTTGCGGGTCGCCGCTCCCGAAACGTCCCTCTTTTTCAAGTCCGCAACAAGGGGTCCTGAGTGATGGATGATCTTGTGAAACCCGATGAGATGGGCGCGCTCCTGGACCTGCCCCGCCGGAAAGCGAGCGACCTGGCCGCGCGTGGGCTTCTCGAAGAGGAAGGCCGCGGGCAATACCGGATCGCCTCGATTGCGAAGTACGTCCGCCACCTGCGGACCATCGCGGCGGCGCGCGGCGGTGAAGCCGATATCGACCTCACGGCCGAACGCGCCAGGCTGGCGAAGGCGAAGGCCGACGAGGCGGTGCTCAAAGCCGCGGCACTTCGCGGCGAGCTCGTGGAGGCGGATGCGGTAGAGCGGGCTTGGAGCGACGTTCTGCGCCAGGTCCGGGCCAAGGTGCTCGCAGCGCCGTCGCGGGTCCGCCAACGGCGTCCGCACCTTTCTGCGGGTGACGCGGCGGTGGTCGACGCTGAGCTTCGGGCGGTCCTAGCGGAGGTTGCCGACGATGGGTGACACCCTGGCCCGCGTTCGCTCGGCTGCTCTGGCGTCTCTGCGGCCTCCCCTGCGGCTTCCCCTGTGCGATTGGATTGAGCGCAACGTGTTCCTTCCCGAAGGCGTCAGCGCTCTTCCCGGCGCCGTGCGGCTGTGGCCGTTCCAGCGTGAGATTGCCGACGCCTTGGGTGATCCCGAAATCGAGCGGGTGACGTTGGTCAAACCGGTGAGGGTCGGTTTCACCACCCTCCTGACAGGCGCGCTGGCGAGTTTTGTGGCGAACGACCCCGCGCCGATCCTCGCCCTTCTGCCGACCGAGACCATCATGCAGCGCAGCGCGGCGACCCGGCCTTCCACCTGGAACGCTGAGGCCCGGACGGTCGAAGCGGTGATCGCGAGCCCCGCGCCCGTCCGCCGCCTCGATGATCGCGGCGAATACCTCGAAATCCTCGACGCCAACGGGCTCGACCTCGCCAGCGCCGAAGGCCTCGCCGTGATCGACAGTCACAGGACCGACAGCGGTCGCGACGTCCTGGGCCGTGTGGAGCGGGCCTGGATCGAAGGCGGTGCCGTGATCGCCCTTCTGCGCATCACCGGTGCGCAAGACGCCAAGTGGGCGGTTGAGCGCATCTCTGACGGCTCTCTCAGTGGAGTTTCTATCGGTTACACGGTCGCCGCTTGGCGCGCCGCCACTGCCCCCGGAGGCCGCACCAAGACCGCGGCCGAATGGTCCCTCTCTGAGGTGACCTTGACCAGCACTCCGGCCGATCCTTCGGCCCGGCTCCGCAACACGAAAGGAAAGACGATACCTGAGGCAATCGAAACCGACGCCGGGCAGAACCGGCAAACCACCCCGAACGTCGGGCAGACCCGCCAGGATGCCGAGCGCGCCCATCGTGCCGAGTTCCGCACCCTGGTCCGCGCCTTCGGCCTCGACGCCGAGACGGCCGACGACCTCATTGACGACGGCGCCACCCTCGTGGAGGCCAAGGCGGCGATCCTTGACGCCACGCAGGAGGCAGCCGCCAGACCCCGCGTATCCGGGTTCATGGCGGCGGCGGTGACGATCCGGCCGCCAACCGGAAACGCATGACCGACGCTCTCACCAGCAAGATGACCGGCGGCGAGTGCCCGGAAGAGGCCCGGCCATATCTCTCGGCTTCGATGCTCGATATGGCTCGCGAGGCGGTCACCCGCATGGGCCAGTCGGTGAAGGGCATGTCGCCGGACGAGGTGTTCCACCGCGCGGCGCACACCACGAGCGATTTCCCCCTGGTTGTCAGCAACGCCGCCGGCAACGTTGCGCTCGCGACCTACAAGGCCGCCGAGAGCTCGCTCAAGCGTATCTGCCGGCAGCGGACCTTGCCCAACTTCAAACCGTCCACTGCGATCCGCCTGGGCGAGGCCGGGCAGCTCGAACCGCTCGCGGAGGACGGTCAGATCACGCACACCTCGCGCGCCGGAACGGGCGAGACGATGAAGCTCAGCACCTTCGCGCGCGGCCTCAATGTCTCGCGTGAGCTCCTGGTCAACGATGACCTCGGGCTTCTGGGTGACCTCACCTCTACCCTGGGTGAGGCCGCGGCGCAGACCGAAGCGTCGATCCTGGTGGAAATCGTCACCGGCAACCCGGTCCTCAGCGACGGCACCTCCGTCTTCGACGCGTCTCGCGGCAACACCGGCGCCGGCGCTCTGGATGAGGCCGGCCTCTCGGCTGGTCGCCTGGCGCTGCGGAAGCGCCAGGGGCTCGATGGTCAGCCCATCGCCGTCGCGCCGAAGTTCCTGGTGGTCCCGCCCGAGATGGAGACAGTTGCAGAAAAGCTCCTGGCCGCGATCACGCCGACCACGACCGATGACGCCAACGTCGCCACCCGCGACCTGACGCTCCTGGTGGAGCCGCGCCTCGCCGATGGCGAATACTTCCTGTTCGCGGACCCGGCCCGCCTGGCGGCGCTCTCCTACGCCTACCTGAGTGCGGCGCAGGGGGTGCAGATCCAGCGCGCCGAGGCCTGGGACACGCTGGGCCTCAAGTTCCGGGCCTTCCTGGACTTCGGTGCGGGGTGGTTGGACTGGCG
>DQCI01000160.1:0-1991 GCA_003545125.1 Paracoccaceae bacterium | reverse complement strand
ATCCCTGCGGGCGCGCTGAGGCTCTCCGAGCCCTGCGGGACAAAATCGTCACCGGCGGCGCGGCCCTTGAGGTCGAATTCGCCGCGGAGCACACGGGCACCCGCCGTCGGGTTCGCTACGGGGAGGCAGACCTCGACCGGCTCGACAAGGAAATCAACGCTGCCGAAGCGGCGTGCGGAAACCTGCGGGGCGCGAACAGCGCGGCCCACACCTTCTACCCTCAAACGTCCAAAGGACTGTAGCCATGAAGAACTTCGTGCAACCGGGTGACAGCATTACCCTTCCCGCCCCCTCTGCCGTGACCTCCGGGGACATCGTCACTGTCGGCGCCCTGGTCGGGGTGGCCGCGACCGACGCCGAGACCGGTGAGGGCATGGCGCTCGCGACCCGCGGCGTGTTCGATCTGCCGAAAGGCGCCGAGGTGTTCACCGTCGGCGATGTGGTGGAGGCCTCTGGCGGCGCCGTGACGGCGCTGGACACCGGCACCCGCGTGGGCATCGTGGTCGCCGCGGCCGCCTCTGGCGAAACCACTGCCCGCGTGATGCTCGGCTGAGAAGATGCCTGCCCGCTCGGATATCACTGCGCAGGGTGCACCTTTCTGGGGTGCGGCGTTGCGTCGCGGGCAGGCGGCCCAATTCTGCGGACACTCGCCGGGACATTTCGACAAGCTCGTGAAGAACGGTACCTATCCCCCCGGGGCGCGATGCTGGCGGCGTGACTGTCTGGCTTCGGCGCGATCTGGACGAAGCCCTTGAAAACCTTCCCACGGTCGGGGGCATGAGGGGGGTGCCGGCAACAGCTGCGATGAAGCGTTTGGATGCTGAGTAAACTGAAACATCTCAACTCGTCCNNCGTCCGGCCGCTTCCCGAGTCGCAATGTTCGCTATTACTACCGGCCGAAGGGGCAGAAGGGCGTTCCCATGCCCGACCTTCCGCCGGACAATCCCGTTTTCCTGGCGGCGGACGCGAAGGCTGCCGGCGGCGACAATCCTGCCCGCTCGCCGGCTGTTTCTCGCAGTCTCGCGCTTGCGGTTGCGGGGTACCGGAAATCCGACGTATTTCGGATCGGCCTCAGCGCGGCGACCCGAGCGACACGGCGCCGGATGTTGGCCGATATCCGCACGCGCTACGGTCAAGCTCGCATCGCCGAACTTCGCACCAAGCATGTCGAGACCGATCTGAACCGGCTCACCGGTCATGCCCGGAATAACCGCCTTAAAGCGTGGCGTGGTTTCGGGAAATGGCTCGCTGACAACTACCATATTGAAGATCCTTCGGCCGCAGCGCGGAAAGCGCCGGTGGCCGCCACTGACGGGCATCTTCCCTGGTTGGAAGCTGAGGTTGAGGTCTTCCGTCACCACTGGCCTGCGGGCGCCCCGGAGCGGTTGGCATTCGAGGTGATCTACTGGACGGGGGCACGGGTCTCCGATGCTGTGCGTCTTGGCCCTGGCAATGTGGACCGGGATGGATGGCTCGCGTTTCGGCGGCAAAAGACAGGCGGTGAGGGGGCCATACCATTCGACCGCCCTTTGCCCGACTTCGCCGAAGAAATGACATCCGATCTCGCCTACCTTCATGCGGCGCTCGACGCGCGCGAAGCCCGCCACCTGACCTGGATCACCACGACGCATGGCAAGTCTCGGAACGTCAAGGCGGCGGGGCAGTGGTTCGCCGCGAAGGCGCGCGCAGCCGGCATCCATGGTCGGAGCGCTCATGGGCTTCGCAAGAGCCGGGCGCGCGCACTCGCCGAAGCTGAGGGAAATCCGCCCAGATCGGCGCTTGGACCGGTCACGAGAGCTTTTCCGAGATCGAACGCTACATCAGAAATTTCAGCAAACGGAGGGCGCTCACGAGCACGAAGACCGAACGAACAGTTCCAACTTCGCCGACCGAAGTTCCAAATCGGCGGAAAAATGCAGGAGAAACAAATGCTTGAAAAGCCTTTGGCGACCCCGGCAGGACTCGAACCTGCAACCTGCCCCTTAGGAGGG
>DQCI01000033.1 GCA_003545125.1 Paracoccaceae bacterium | reverse complement strand
GTTGGCCCCAGCGTTGGCCCCAGCATTGGCCAGGAACGGATGATCGAGATGCAGGCCCCGGATCTCGAGGGGGACCGCGCCGCCATCGGCCACAAAGCCTTCGGCGGCAAGTTCGATCATCGCCGCGGCGGGCATCAACCCCGCGCCAGTGCCAGTGCCTGTGCCAGTGCCAGTGCCTGTGCCAGCGCCTAAGCCATTGCCGGATGCCGTGTCGGAACCGATCTGGTGCTGGTCGAGCACCCAGGCGCGCCCGGCCTCCCAGGTGGTACGCAACACGCGTACCCCGTCACGGTCGAACCCGGCGGTGCCGATGAGCGGCGCGTCGAGCGGCACGCCGGGCGCCTCGGACGGATCCACCGGATCGAGCGCACGCGCGACCATGCCAATCTCGGACCAGACGCCCCAGTTGACCGAGACCACACGGGTTTCGCCGCCCTGCCGGCTCTTGGCATAGGCGTTGAGATATTCGTTGGCGGCCACGAAATCGACTTCGCCGGCGTTGTGTGTCGCCGTCGTGGTCGAGGAAAACAGCACCATGAGGTCGGTGGCGCCGTCCGGGAACAGCTCTTCGAGCACGCGCAGCCCGTCGATCTTGGGCGCGAACACCAGCTCCATCGCCTGCGGGTCGCGGTCCAGAATCGGGCCGTCGTCGAGCACGCCGGCGGCGTGGAGCACCCCGTCGATCCGGCCGTGGCGCTCGGTCACCGAGGTGACGACGGCGCGCATGGCTTCGAGGTTGGTCACGTTGGCGGCGGCGATCTCGATTTCGCCGCCCGACATTTCGAGCGCCTGGACGCCGCGGATGGCGGCGGCGATGCGGTCGCCGGGCGCGCTGCGTGCCAGCACCGCGTCCCAGCTGTCGCGCGGTGGCATCGCGCGCCGGCCGACCAGGATCACCCGGGCCGCATGGCGCTCCAGCAGCGCGCGCGCCACGTCGAGCCCGAGATCGCCGAGCCCGCCGGTGATGAGATAGGTGCCGCCGTCGCGGAAGGCCGGCGTGTCCGGCGCGTCGAGCTTCACCTTGGTATAGCGCTGCCGATACCGGCGTGCGTCGCGGTAGGCGGCGACCTCGTTCGAGGGGTCGGCCAGCAGGTCTTCGAGAAGCCGGAGCGCCAGCCCGTCGTGATCGGGTTTCGCGCGCTTGCCGAACAGGCCCTTGCGGGCCGGCGCGGGACCCGAAGGTTCGAGATCGAGGGTTGCGCATGTGACCCCCGGCAATTCGCGCGACATCACCCCGGCGGGGCCCGCGATCGTCGCCTTTTCTGGAGCGACGATCGGCCCGCCGTTCACCGACGCCGAGCCCCGCGTGACCGCGAGGATGTGCACAGGTCCGGTGAGATCGGCGCGGCCCAGCGCCTGGGCGAGATAGGTCAGGCTGTAGAAGCCGTATTCCATGTTGTCATGGAACGGGTCCGACCCGAGCCGGTGGCTGCCGGCCCCGAACAGACCCCAGAAATGGGCGATACGGGTGGGTGTGAGCCCCTTTTCGGCCAGGTCCGAGAACAGGGCCTCGTAGCCCTCGCGCCCCTGTTCCGACAACAGCGTGTAGCGCCGCGCGCCGACCTCGGCGAAGGTGTCGCCCGAGACCACCCGGACCACGGTGTGACCGGCCGCCTCGAGACGGTCGAAGACGGCGCTGGCGATCCCCTCGCTGTCTTCGAAGACCAGCCAGGTCTCTGTGGGCGCGCGCTCGAGCCCGCTCGCCACATCGTATTCGCAGGCGGCATAGGCCGGGTACCAGGCCGGACGCCAGCCCCAGTCGGCCATGTCCTCTTTGCGCAGGAGATCGTGCGCCGCCGCCGCGTGCCCTGTCGCCGGGGCGTGGCCCGGTTCGATAAGATAGCGCGCACGCTGGAAGCTGTAGCCGGGCAGCGGGACACGGTGGCGTTTGGCCTCGGCCCAGAACTGGCCCCAGTCGGCCTCGACCCCAAGGGCCCAGAGCCGGGCCAGCGCGCCGATGAAATGCACGTCGCCTGCGACCGGCGTCTCGGGGTCGCACAACGTGTCGATGAACCGGTCCGGGGTCACGCCGTCGGTGTCGAGGACACGGGCCGCGAAGCGCGGATCGTGGGCGAGCGCGAGGAAAACGCTGTCGGGACGCGCCGCGAGCGTGGCGATCGCCGCGGCGAGACGGCTTTCATCGCCACCGGCGGAGACCCAGGTCTCCGGGCTGGTCGCCTGTTCCGGGGTGATCGGCGCACCGGTGCGGGCCGAGACCAGCGGTATCCCCGGTGCGTGCAGCTCAAGCCCGTTCGCAAAGCCACGCAGCTCGGCGCGCGCGGCAGTGCGCGCATCCGCCTGCCCGGACGCGGCCAGACGCCCGTGCAGATGCGCCAGCTTGACCGCCTCTTCGAACCCGATGACCCCCGCGACCACGGCGGCCGCGGTTTCGCCCGCAGAAGCGCCGACCAGCGAGACCGGCGCCACGCCCCAGGACAGGGCGAGCTGCGCCATGGCAACGCCGAGGATCACGGTGAGCGGTTCGGCAATGGCGGGCGCGGCGAGCGGGGGGTATGCCGCGTCGCTGTGCTCCTCGGCAGTCATGTAGAGCGCGCGGATATCCTCGCCGATCTGGTCGCCGAGCACATCGAACCCGCGCTCCATCCAGTCGTTGAAGACCGGCTCGGTCTGGTAGAGATCGCGCGCGGTGCCCGGCGCGATCAGCGGCGCACCGGGGAATAGGAACACGACGTCCGGGGCGGACCCGAGGCGGTCATGGGTGAAGACCCGGCGTCCGTCACCGGTTTCAAGCAACCCGGCGGCCTCGGCGTGGTCGGCCGCGACCAGTACCCGGCGCTTGTCGAACCGCTTGCGCCCCTGCATCAGCGTGAAGGCCACGTCGGCCAGCGGCTGGTCGGGGTGGGCGCGCAGATGTGCCGCAAGGCGCGCCGACATCTCGTCGAGCGCCTGGCCGTTGCGCGCCGAGAGCACGATCGGCTGGAACGGGAACAGCCCCGGATCCGAGGCCGCGCGGTCGGGCGCCTGTTCCAGCACCGCATGCGCGTTGGTGCCACCCACGCCCAGCGTGTTGACCGCCGCGCGGCGCGGGCCCGCGCCGGCGGGCCAGGCGGCGCGTTTGTCGTTCACGTAGAACGGGCTGGCCGCGAAATCGATCATCGGGTTGGGCGCCTCGTAGTTGAGGCTCGGCGGAATCTCGGCGTGGCTGAGCGCAAGTGCGGTCTTCACCAACCCGGTGACGGCGGCGGCGGTGTCGAGGTTGCCGAGGTTGGTCTGGACCGACCCGATACCGCAGAACTGTGCCCCCTCGGCGCCGCGCGCCCGGTAGGCTTCGGTAAGCCCGGCGACCTCGAACGGGTCGCCCAGCAGCGTGCCGGTCCCGTGGCATTCGACGTAGGCAATGGTTTCGGGTGCGACCCCGGCGGCATCGAGCGCCTGGCCCACGACCTGCGATTGCCCCGCCTCGGAGGGCGCGAAGAACCCGGCCTTGTCGGCGCCATCGTTGTTGAGCCCGGTGCCCTTGATGACCGCCCAGATATGATCGCCGTCGGCCAGCGCGTCTTCGAGCCGGCGCAGCACCACCACGCCCGACCCCGAGCCCATGACCGAGCCGCCCGCCTTGTGGTCGAAGGCGCGGCAATGGCCGTCGGGCGAGAGAATGTCGTTCTCGCGGTAGAGATAGCCCCGGCCGTGCGGCATCTCGACCGAAACGCCGCCGGCCAGTGCCATGTCGCACTCGCCGTCGGCCAGCGCCTTGGCCGCCTGGTGCACGCCCACGAGCGCGGTGGAGCAGGCTGTCTGAATGTTGATCGACGGCCCCTTGAGGTTGAGCACATGGCTCACCCGGGTCGACAGAAAATCCTTGTCGTTGCCGGTGTTGCGCAGTTGGAACGGACCCAGATCGTCGACCAGGTCGGGGTTCGAGAACAGGTTCAGATAGAGATAGCTGCCCGCGCCGCAGCCGGCGAATACGCCGACCTTCCCGGCGAATTCTTCCGCCGTATGGCCCGCGTTCTCGAGCGCCTCCCAGGCGGTTTCGAGAAACTTGCGGTGTTGCGGATCGAGGATCGCCGCTTCTTTCGGGCTGAAGCCGAAAAACTCGGCATCGAACATGTCGTAGCCGTCGAGCAATCCCGCGGCGGGCACGTAGTTTTCGCGCCGCAAGGTCTCGGGGCTTTCGCCTGCCGCTTTCAGCTGCGGCGGGTCGAGCCGGGAGATGCTCTCGACTCCGTTCGCCAGATTATCCCAGAAGTCATCGAGCGTCGCTGCGCCGGGCAGGTTGACTGCCATGCCTACAATCGCGATGTCGCCTGACGGATCGCTGGAAAATTCACGCTGGGTCAATGTCGTATTCCTGTTCCCCCAATACAGGGTAATTGCATAACAAAGACCGACGCAGAACAGTAGTTGCCGCTCGGTAGGTTACCGCCGGTAGGAAGCTAAGTCTCTGAAATGTAATTGAAAACACATTATTCACAAATCAGATACAGTTTCCCTTCTGGAAACAATCTGTCCACTCCGCAGCATTTGCATGAACAAAGGGATAATGTTCGGCGCGCCCCCGGGCTGAATCCGCCCCGCGCGCGCTCCGGACCCGAATCGCTCCCCCACCCCGCGCGATGACCCGCGGACCAAAAGACTGCAAATCCGTTCGGTCGACAATGATTGCGGCATCTTGCGCCCTTTGGCCGGAACACCACGACATCTTGACGAAAACCGCGAACAACCCCCAGGGTCCGGCGCCGGACAGAGGTTCCAGACCGGAAACAATCGCGGCAGAACAACGGTGATATTGCGTGGCTTTCGCCACAATCCATCCAAGGCGGCCGCGATCGCGCCGAATCCCCGTTTCATTCCGGCTTCAATCGACCGATAGAATCCTGCCCGGGCGCCCCCGCGTCCGGGATTCGAAACCGCTGAAGAGAGGTCCAGCCCGTGCAGTTCCGCTACGATGACAAGACAATCTCGGTGAACGTCGCCACCCGGGCGGATCTGGCCGCGAAAGTGACCGCGCGCTGGCAGGCCGGAGACGGATTTGCGCTGGCGACAATCAATCTCGACCACCTTGCCAAGCTGGAGGTCGACCCGGCCTTTGTGGACGCCTACGCACGCCAGGATTTCGTCGTCGCCGACGGCTGGCCGATCGTCACGCTGGCGCGCACCGCCGGCACGCCGGTCGAGCTGATGCCCGGATCCGACATGGTGCAGCCGCTGTGCGAATGGGCCGCGATTGCGGGTGTGAAGGTGGGGTTCGTCGGCAGCCATGACCAGGCGCTGGCGGACGCGAAAAGGGTGCTCACCGAGCGTGTGCCCGGGCTCGACATCGTCTATGCCCATGCGCCCGCGATGGGGTTCGATCCCGAAGGCGCGCCGGCGGCAGCGATCCTGGCCGCGCTGACCGCGGCCGAAGTGCGCATGTGCTTCCTGGCGCTCGGCGCACCGAAGCAGGAACAGCTTGCGGCGCGCGGACGGCAGGTGGCCCCCAGTGTCGGCTTCGCCTCGATCGGCGCCGGGCTCGACTTCTTCGGCGGCCACCAGGTGCGGGCTCCGAAGCTCGCCCGCCAGCTCAAGGTCGAATGGCTCTGGCGCGCGCTGACCTCGCCCCGGCGGATGGTGCCGCGCTATTGGCAAGCAGGCAAACTGCTGCCGCGGCACATGATCGAAGCCCGCCGTCAGAGACGGCAAGGCTGAGCCGAGGAGGCGGCCCGCTATTTGTATTCGATCAGGGTGGAGCGCCGCGCGGTGAGCCGGGAGCGGTAGAACTTCAGCGCCCCCAGCGCCTCGGGGATCTTGCCGAGCGTGAGGAAGAACGCCCATTCCCAGGAGAACCGCTCGCGGATGCCGCGCGTGCGCGCCAGCCGGGCGACCTGGAGCGGGTAGAGCCCCAGCACAAGCAACCCCCAACCGCCGAACAGCAGCACCGCCACCAGCGTGACCAGCGGAACAACGAGCCCCCAGAGGAGAAGCCGCCGGGTCTCACCCACCCAATGGCCGTGCGTCTTGCCGTGCAGATACGCGCCTTCCGCGAAGGCGTGGCCGGCGCGGCTCACCCGTTTCCACCATTGGCCGAACCGCAGGATCGCGGCGTCATGGGCGGTCATCTCGGCGTCGAGCCGCCAGATCTTCCAGCCCGCGACGCGCAGGCGCAGGCAGAGGTCGGGCTCTTCGCCCGCGATCAGCGTCGGGTTGTAGCCGCCGACCGCGTCGAGGGCCGTCCAGCGCCCGAGCGCATCGCCGCCGCAGGCCAGCGCCTCGCCCACGGCTGTGTTCCATTCGTCGTCGCAGAGCCGGTTGTAGACCGAAGCCTCGGGGTGGATCTCGCGCCGCCGTCCGCAGGCCATCGCCACCACCGGATTGTCCTCGAGGAAGGCGTGCGCGGTGTCGATCCAGCCCGGCTTCAGGGTGCAGTCGCCGTCGACGAACTGGACATAGTCGGGCGGCGCGTCGGCCAGGGCTTCGAGCCCGGCGTTGCGAGCGCGCGCGGCGGTAAAGGGGTTGGTCATGTCGAGCGGGACGACCTCGGCGCCGAGCCGGCGCGCTGCCTCGGGGCTGCCGTCGGTCGAGCCGCTGTCGACGTAGATCACCCGGGCCACGTGGTCCACAAGCGATGTCAGGCAGGCGACGAGGCGGTCGCCCTCGTTGCGGCCGATGACGACGGCGGCGATCTCGCTCACGGTGCCCCCTCCGCGCGCCAACCGGCCGCGATCCGGGCCACGTCCGGCCGCCAGTCGGGCTGGGCGAGGCCATAGGCCGCGGCGATGCGGGTGCAGTCGAGCACCGAGTTGGCCGGGCGTGCGGCGGGGGTCGGGAAGGCGTCGGAGGACACCGGGTCGATCCGCGGCGGATTTGCGGTGCCGGCAAGGATTTCGCGGGCGAAATCGTTGCGCGCGACGGCCGGGGCGCCGGCGTAGTGGAACAGCCCGGGCACGCCCTGCCCCGCCTCATAGGCGCGCGCGATGTGGAGGAGCGCGTCGGCCACGGCGCGCGCGGGGGTCGGGCTGCCGCGCTGGTCGTCGACCACGCTCAGCACGTCGCGGGTGGCACCGAGGGTCAGCATGGCGGTGACGAAGTTCTTCGCCGTGCCGTCATAGACCCAGGCCACGCGCAGGATCACGGTCTCGCCGCCCGCGTCGCGCACGGCGCGCTCGCCGTCGAGCTTCGACTGGCCGTAATAACCGAGGGGCGCGACCGGATCGTCCTCGCGAAAGGCGCGGGTGCCGCTGCCGTCGAAGACGTAGTCGGTGGAGATGTGCAGGAAGGGCACGCCCTTCGCCGCCGCCGCGGTCGCCATCGCGCCAGGTGCGGCGGCGTTCACCAGGTTTGCGGTTTCCCGGTCGGTCTCGGCGGCGTCGACGGCCGTATAGGCGGCGGCGTTGATGACGGCGTCCACCTGCGACCCGGCAATCGTGCGCGCGCAAGATGCCGGGTCGGTCAGGTCCGCGGCGTCCCGCCCCAGGAACCGGGCGTCGATGCCGGCCTCGGTGCAGGCCTCCGCCAGCGCCCGGGCGACCTGGCCCGTCTTGCCGAAAACCAGAAGGCGCATCAGGCCTTCCCCGGCTTGCCGGACCCAAGGCGTTGGCCCACACCCTCGCGCGCCTGCAGCGGGCGCCACCAGGCTTCGTTGTCGAGATACCAGCGCACGGTCTGGCGAAGGCCCTCGGCGAGGGTCAGGGAGGGCTCCCAGCCGAGCTCGGCCTTTATCTTGCTTGCGTCGATGGCGTAGCGGTGGTCATGGCCGGGCCGGTCGGTGACGTAGGTGATGAGCTCGGCGTAGGGCTTGGAGCCGGCGCGCTCCTCGTCGAGGATACCGCAGATCATCTTCACGAGGTCGATGTTCTTCGCCTCGGCATTGCCGCCGATGTTGTAGCTCTCGCCAAGCGCGCCCTTGTCGAGCACCGTGAGCAATGCGGTCGCATGGTCTTCGACATAGAGCCAGTCGCGCACGTTCACGCCCTGGCCATAAACCGGGATCGGCTTGCCCGCGAGGGCGTTGAGCACCACCACCGGGATCAGCTTTTCGGGGAACTGGTAGGGGCCGTAATTGTTCGAGCAATTCGAGAGCACCACCGGCAGCCCGTAGGTTTCGCCCCAGGCGCGCACGAGATGGTCGGAGGCCGCTTTCGAGGCCGAATAGGGCGAGTTGGGCGCGTAGGGCGTAGTCTCGGTGAACTTGCCGCTGTCACCCAAGGTGCCGAAAACCTCGTCGGTCGAGATGTGGTGGAACCGGAAGCCCTGCGGGCGGCCGGCGCCGGTCCAGTAGTCGCGCGCCGCTTCGAGCAGGTTGAAGGTGCCGGTGACGTTGGTCTCGATGAAATCGGCCGGGCCGTCGATCGACCGGTCGACATGGCTTTCGGCGGCGAGATGCATCACCGCGTCGGGCTTGTGGGCGGCAAACACCCGGTCGAGCCCGGCCCGGTCGCGCAGATCGACCTGCTCGAACGCGTATGCGGGGTTGCCTTCGACGGCGGCGACATTGGTCAGCGAGCCCGCGTAGGTGAGCGCGTCGAGGTTCACGACGGTATCGCCCCTGGCAATCGCCTGGCGGACAACGGCGGATCCGATGAAACCGGCGCCACCGGTCACGAGAATTTTCATGTGCTGGTCTCCCGGGAAAACGGCGACATCCAAGTGCTGAAAGCGGGCGCGGCGGCATCTTTCGCGGAGACCGTGGCCTGGTCGGGCGAAATGCCCCAGTCGATCGCGAGATCGGGGTCGTTCCAGGCCACCGCGCCGTCCGCGGCCGCGTCATAGTAATTGTCGACCTTGTATTGCACCAGCGTATCGGGCGTGAGGGTAACGAAACCGTGCAGGAAGCCCTGCGGCACGAACAGCTGGTTGCCGGCCTCGGCGGACAGCTCGACGGCCACCCACTTGCCGAAACCGGGCGAGCCGCGGCGGACATCGACCACGACATCGCGGATGCGCCCCGAGATCACCCGCACCAGCTTGGCCTGGGCCGAGGGCGGCGCCTGGTAATGCAGGCCCCGCACCGTGCCGGGCGTAGCCGACAGGCTTTCGTTGTCCTGAACGAAGCCGGCGTCGATCCCCGCCTCGGCGAGCCGCTGCCGGTTCCAGGTTTCCGAGAAATACCCCCTCGCATCGCCGTGGCGGGCCGGTGTCAATATCGCCACCCCGTCAAGCGACATGCGTTCGACCTTCATACAATACCTCCGCGGCGCTGCCCCACCCGCGCGACCGCGCCGGGCGGGCTCTTGATACGTGCAAAAGCCCGCGACGTCATGGCATTGGCCCCCGGGTTTTCCGCCGGGTACCGGAAAAAAACTGTTTCTTCCAGAGGAAACCGGGGTAATGACCAAGGTTCGCGCGAAACGCGAGGGATGTGGCCCGCTGCGGGCGGCCGGGATCGCGGACCGATGAGCTGTGTTCAGCCGGGGTGCAATCGCCCCCCCCGAAGCAATCCCGGGGCAATCCCGGAGCAATCCCGGAGCNNAGCGTCAGGGGCTGAGGCCGTGCGGGCATGGTGTTTCCAGCCTGACCCGTGCGGCTGGAGGCTCAGTAATCTTTCTCGAAATAGACACCGATCCCGGTCGTCCCATCCGATCCGACGCTGCCGCGTGCGGTCACGTTCGGGGTGAGCGTGAGGTTGAGATTGACCTCGGCCCGGCCATCCGCGCCCACGGTCACGTCCGTGTAGACATTGTCGCTGATATGGGTCCCCGCGCTGAGTTCGAGATCGCCCTGCGCATTGGTGGTAACGTCGAGATCATCGAGCCCGAAACCTTCGCGCAGCCGTCCGATCGTGCCCGCGCCGCCCTTGCCCGACAGCGTGGCG
>DQCI01000056.1:253-9967 GCA_003545125.1 Paracoccaceae bacterium | reverse complement strand
ACAATGGCGCGGCCCCCGCGCGCAATTCCGATTGGGTCAACACCCCGGGACATCGGCGCCGCAAGGGCCCACGCTGTCAGCCGTTCCACATCGCCCGCGCCACGGTGAGCAACCGGTCAACCCCGTCGCTCATCGGCCGCATGCCGGCGAAGACCTCCTCGTCCGGCACCCAGGCCAACGCGGCGGCGTCGTCCGCGGCCACCGCCTGTCCACGCGCCTCTTCGCAGAGCACGGCGACGAGGAAGAAATGGTACGCGAGCGTGCCGTCCGGCGCGCGGCGGATGATGTCCTTGGTGCCGAGCACCGGCCCCGGCGTGCCGATCAATCCGGTCTCTTCCCGGAGCTCGCGCATCGCCGCCTCGGCCACGGTTTCGCCCGGCTCGACCTTGCCGCCGGGATAGCCCCAGAGCCCCTGGTCGGGCGGGTTCGCGCGCTTGACCAGCAGCGCCGAAGGCCCCCTCAGCGCCACCGCGAGCACGCCGAGCGTGGGGCGGACGTCAGCTGGGCGCATCTGGCGCGCCCCTTGGCCCCGGTCGCCCCGAGGCATGATACCTCGCGGGCACAAAAACATTTCGAATCATGGACATCACACCGAAAATCTGACTTTCACCAATTCCCTGAACCATAGGCGGCGGTTTCTGAAACGGCAACAATTGGCGCAGCGAAACGGTCGGTTTTCGGGGCCGATGTCATCCGCGTGGGCAAACACCCGTGCTTTGCACACAGACGGGTCCGGTACCCGGCGCTGCGCACACTGGGCCGCACTGGGGCGCACCGGGCCGGGCGCAGTTTGGCGCTATTCCGCCGCCGAGCGCCGGGGCTTCAGCATGTCCTTGAGGTAGTGGCCGGTATAGCTTCCGGCGACCTCGGCCACCTCTTCGGGGGTTCCCTCGGCGACGATCTCGCCGCCCCCGTCACCGCCCTCGGGGCCAATGTCGATGATCCAGTCGGCGGTCTTGATGACATCGAGGTTGTGCTCGATCACGACGACGGTGTTGCCCTGCTCGACCAGCTCGTGCAGCACGTCGAGGAGCTTGCGCACGTCTTCGAAATGCAGCCCCGTGGTCGGCTCGTCGAGAATGTAGAGCGTGCGGCCGGTCGAGCGTTTCGACAGCTCTTTCGACAGCTTCACCCGCTGCGCCTCGCCGCCCGACAGCGTCGTCGCCTGCTGGCCGACCTTGATGTAGCCGAGCCCGACCCGCATCAGCGCGTCCATCTTCTCGCGGATCGACGGCACCGCCTGGAAGAAGCCCTGGGCGTCTTCCACATTCATGTCGAGCACGTCGGCGATCGACATGCCCTTGTAGCGGATCTCCAGCGTCTCGCGGTTGTAGCGGTGGCCCTGGCAGGTCTCGCAGGTGACGTAGACATCCGGCAGGAAATGCATCTCGATCTTGATGACACCGTCGCCCTGGCAGGCCTCGCAACGTCCGCCCTTGACGTTGAAGCTGAACCGGCCCGGCTTGTAACCGCGCGCTTTCGACTCCGGCAGGCCTGCGAACCAGTCGCGGATCGGGGTGAAGGCGCCGGTGTAGGTGGCGGGGTTGGAGCGCGGTGTGCGGCCGATCGGCCGTTGGTCGATGTCGATCACCTTGTCGAGATGTTCGAGCCCCTTGACCGTGTCGCACGGCGCGGGCGTCTGGCGGGCGTTGTTGAGCCGCATCGAGGCGGTCTTGAACAGGGTCTCGATGGTGAGGGTCGACTTGCCGCCGCCCGAAACCCCGGTGACGCAGACGAATTTGCCCAGCGGGAAATCGACCGAGACGCCCCGGAGGTTATTGCCGGTCGCGTTCTCGACCCGAACCCGTTTGCCGTTGCCCTCGCGGCGGAAGGCGGGCACGGCGATGGCCCTCTCGCCCTGGAGGTATTGGCCGGTGAGCGAGGCGGGGTCGGCGGCGATGTCGGCGGGCGTGCCCTTGGCCACCACCTCGCCGCCGTGGACACCGGCGCCGGGGCCGATGTCGAAGACGTAGTCGGCCTCGCGGATCGCCTCCTCGTCGTGTTCGACGACGATCACGGTGTTGCCCTGATCTCGCAGGTTTTTGAGCGTTTCCAGAAGCCGGCCGTTGTCGCGCTGGTGCAACCCGATGGACGGCTCGTCGAGCACGTAAAGCACACCGGTGAGCCCGGACCCGATCTGGCTGGCCAGCCGGATGCGCTGACTTTCGCCCCCCGAAAGCGTGCCCGCGTTGCGGCTGAGGGTGAGGTATTCGAGGCCGACGTTGTTGAGGAACCCGAGGCGCTCGCGGATCTCCTTGAGAATGGCGCGCGCGATCTCGTTTTTCTGGGCGGTGAGGCTCGCAGGCACAGAATCGATCCAGTCAAGCGCCTCGCGGATCGACATCCGGACGACCTGACCGACGTGGATGCGCTCTTCCGGCCCGCCTCCGGCAGGGCCAATCTTCACCGCCAGCGCCTCGGGCCGGAGCCTGTAGCCTTCGCAGGCACCACAGGGGCGGTTGTTCTGGTAGCGCTCGAATTCCTCGCGGATCCAGTTCGAATCGGTCTCGCGGTAGCGCCGTTCCATGTTGGGGATCACACCTTCGAACGGCCGGGTGACCTCATAGACCCGCCCGCCCTCGTCGAAGCGGAACTTGATTTCTTCCTTGCCCGATCCCCGAAGGAAGACGTTCTTTACCTCTTCCGGCAGATCCTTCCAGGGCGTCGAGCGCTTGAACTTGTAGTGCTTGGCGATGGCTTCGATGGTCTGCAGGAAATAGGGCGACTTGCCCTTGCGCCAGGGCGCGAGCGCGCCGTCGGCGATCTTGAGGGTCACGTCGGGCACCACCAGGCGCTCGTCGAAGAACAACTCCATCCCCAGCCCGTCGCAGTCCGGGCAGGCGCCGAACGGGGCGTTGAAGGAAAACAGCCGCGGTTCGATCTCGGGAATGGTGAAGCCCGACACCGGGCAGGCGAAGTTTTCGCTGAAGGTGAACCGCTCGGGCTCGCCGTCTTCGGGCTTCGGCGCGGTCTCGAGGATGGCAATGCCGTCGGCGAGGTCGAGCGCGGTGCGGAAACTGTCGGCGAGCCGGGTCTCGAGCCCCTCGCGCACCACGATCCGGTCGACCACCACGTCGATCTCGTGGCGGAAGTTTTTCTCGAGCTTCGGCGGTTCTTCGAGCTCGTAGAAGCCGCCGTCGACCTTGACCCGCTGGAAGCCCTGCTTGCGCAGGTCGAGGAATTCCTTGGCGTAGCTGCCCTTGCGGTCGCGCACGATGGGGGCCAGCAGATAGGCGCGGGTGCCCTCATCCATCGCCATCACCCGGTCGACCATGTCCTGCACCTGTTGGGCCTCGATCGGCAGGCCGGTCGCCGGGCTGTACGGCGTGCCGACGCGCGCGAACAGCAGGCGCAGGTAGTCGTAGATCTCGGTCACCGTGCCGACGGTAGAGCGCGGGTTCTTCGACGTCGTCCTCTGCTCGATCGAGATCGCCGGGCTGAGACCGGAGATATGGTCGATGTCCGGCTTCTGCATCATGTCGAGGAACTGGCGGGCGTAAGCCGAGAGGGATTCGACGTAGCGGCGCTGGCCTTCGGCATAGACCGTGTCGAAGGCCAGCGACGACTTGCCCGAGCCCGAGAGGCCGGTGATGACCACCAGCTCGTCGCGCGGAATGTCGACATCGATCGACTTGAGATTGTGTTCGCGCGCGCCGCGCACCTCGATGAACTTCTGTTCGGCCATGACCCACCTCACGCGATTCCCGCCCCCCGAGGGACGTCCTGTTCACGACACCCGGCAGACCGAAGATGTGTTGCGCGGCGCTTCGCTTCAAACCCTCCCGGGGTTCAAGGCCAAACACGCTCGTTTTCCTGTGCCGGTGATACGCCAAACCAGCGCAGAGGCCAACGGCAAAATGAGAACATTAAGGGAACGAATGGCGGAGTGTGTCTTCTTCGGACCCGGTGTGCGCGCGACGCTCGCGGACTTGTGAGAGTTTCTGCATATGCGGGGCTTGTAATATTCATTTTTGTGAATATTAATCTCCCCAACAGCCAGACACGGGCCGGCTGGGCTGTCCGAAACAGACGCCCCCGGCAAACAGGACAAGGACGACCAAGATGCTGAACTTCATGATGGGCCAGAAGGCCACCGCTTCGCGCCTCACCCCGCAGGACGCCGTCGCCATGGCGAAGGACGGGTCGATCACTGTGGTGGACGTGCGCGACCACAACGAGCTTGCGATGACCGGCAAGGCCCAGGGTGCTGTGCATATCCCGCTCTCGGTGATCCAGATGCAGGCCAACCCGGCTTCGCCCGATTTCAACCGGGCGCTGGATCAGAACAAGCCCGTTGCCGTCTACTGCGCCTCCGGCGCGCGCTCCTCGATGGCGGTCCAGGTGTTGCAGCAATACGGGTTCAACGACGTGCACAACATCGGTGGTCTCGGCCACTGGCAGATGTCGGGCGGTACGATCGAGCGCACCTGACACATTCGAAATCGTCCCTCCCGGACGTTTTCCTGCCCCGCGGCCCAGGTCCTCCCTGCCGCGGGGCTTTTTTTGTGAGACCCGCGCGTTACAGCCATTCCCCGAGCAAGCGATAGGCCCAGGACGCCTCGTCTTCGGCGATCGCGCGGGGCAGCGCCGAGGGGCTGAGCCCGGTCCCCTTTTGCACCATTCGGCCCATGTCGGACTGGTCGGCAAAGCCGCCGTCGAGCGCGAGATGTGCCAGCGGCGCATCGCCCGACCGCGAAAGCCGGTAGAGGTCTTCGACCCGGGCATACAGCTCGGGCCTGCGCCGGTTCTGCCCAGTCAGCGCCCGGAGCCGTCTTTGCGCCTGGCGCACCGATTGCCCGCTGCCGCTCATCGCTGCCCGCATCGAGACCGACCGGACCCAATCGGCAAGGCTTGTCCCGGCGGCGCCGAGGACGGCGCCGGGATGTTGCGCGCGCCATAGCGGGACGAGCGCCGCCTCGAACCCGGCGTGTTCCGATGGCGACGCCACCGCCGCCAGCGCATCGCGTAACGGCCCCGGGGGGATTGCCGTTTCGAGCGCCGCGCACGTCCGCCCCCCTTCCCCGCGATCGCGCCCGGTGAGGGCCGCCCAGGCTTCGGGTTTGAACGCCTGGGCCAGCGCCAGGTTCTCGCCAGGATCTCGCCGGGCGACCAGGAGGTGAGCGGCGACGGCTGAGGCCCGCTCACGGTGACCGGCGGCAGCGCGGCGGGCACCTCGTGCTGATGACACTGCTGGCGATGCGCGCGGCCGGGCTGCCGCAGCCGGCGCTCGCGGTCGGGCCAGCCCCTGGACCGACGTCGCCCCGCATGGGGCGTCCTACAGCGCCCATGACCGTTTCGATATCGGCGCCGAACGGATGGCGACCCGCTTCGGCGAATGGTTGACAGGCGACCGCGTGGCCGAGACGCGCGCCGCGCTCTCGCCGATCCGCCATGACTTCGCGGACCTTGCGTCGCTCTACCTGCAAGGCGGCGGCAAGGAAGTGTTGATCGACATGATCCGCGACTTCGCGCACCGCAGGCGACGACAGGGAGCGATGTCACGCTCGATGTCTGGCCGGGCATGACGCACGATTTCTTCGGCGACGCGGGCAGTCGGCCGGAAAGCCTGGCCGCGCTCGGGCGCATCGGCGCGGCGGTGGCGACCGCGCAGGGCGGAGAGACGCTTGCGGCTGTCACGGAGACGGAAGTTCGGACCTGACGCCCCGCGGTCGGCCGCTGCGTTTTTCGGGGCGAAAAACGTTTCGGAAAACGCGCGTTTTCCGTTGCGAAATCCGCCCCGGATTTCGGCTTCGACGGATAGCGGGCGCGGTCGGTTTCCCAGGAAACAGAGGTCCGTTTCCTAGGAAACTGGCGGGATTGCGTCGCGCTCCAACGGCCTGAAACGACGAGATGATTCCCCCATTCTCTCGCGGAACTCGCGGAGCTCGGGTTGATCTAGCGCCGTTCAGAAATGGATCGCTTTCCCCCAGGCATCGAGCACGCTTTCGTGCATCATTTCGCTGAGCGTCGGGTGCGGGAAGACGGCCTGCATCAGGTCCTCCTCGGTGGTCTCGAGCTGACGGCCGACCACGTAACCCTGGATCAGTTCGGTCACTTCCGCGCCCACCATGTGGGCGCCCAGAAGCTCGCCGGTCTTCGCGTCGAACACCGTTTTCACCAGCCCTTCCTGCTCGCCAAGCGCGATCGCCTTGCCGTTGCCGATGAACGGGAACCGACCGACCTTCACCTCGTAGCCAAGCTCCTTCGCCTTGGCTTCGGTGTAGCCGACCGAGGCGATTTGCGGGTGGCAATAGGTGCAGCCGGCGATGCTTTCGGGACGCACCGGATGGGCGTGTTTTCCGGCGATAAGCTCCGCCACCATCACCCCTTCGTGGCTCGCCTTGTGAGCAAGCCAGGGCGCGCCGGCGATGTCGCCGATCGCATAAAGCCCATCGACCCCGGTGCGGCAGAACGCGTCGACCTCCACGTGGGTCCGGTCGACCTTCACGCCCAGGCCCTCGAGCCCGAGCCCCTCGACATTGCCGACGATCCCGACCGCCGAGATCACCGTGTCGAACTCCGCTTTCTCGACCTTGCCGCCGGTCTCGATATGGGCGATGACCTTACCGCCCGATTTCGACGGTGCCCGGTCGAGCTGCTTGACCATGGATTTTTCCAAGATCGTCATGCCCTGCTTGACGAAGGCCTTTTTTGCAAAGGCCGATATCTCGGCATCCTCCACCGGCAACACCCGGTCGAGCACCTCGACCACGGTTACCTCCGACCCCAGCGTGTTGAAGAAGCTCGCGAATTCGATCCCGATCGCGCCCGAGCCGATGACCAGCAGCTTCTTGGGCATCCGCGGCGGGTTCAGCGCGTGCTTGTAGTTCCAAACCAGGTCGCCGTCGGCCTCGAGCCCCGGCAGTTCGCGCGCCCGCGCGCCGGTCGCAAGAATGATGTGATTCCCGGTCAGCTCTTCAGTGCCCTTGTCGGTCTTGACCGAGACTTTGCCCTTCGCCGGCAGCGTGGCTTCGCCTATCACCACATCGACCTTGTTCTTCTTCAGAAGATGACCGACGCCGCTCGACAGCTGTTTCGCAACGCCACGCGAGCGTTTCACCACCGCGTCGAGATCATAGCCGATCTTGTCGGCCGAGAGCCCGAATTCCTTGGCCCGCTCCATGAGGTGGAACACTTCCGCCGAGCGCAAGAGCGCCTTGGTCGGGATGCAGCCCCAGTTGAGGCAGATACCGCCGAGGTGCTCGCGTTCGACCACCACGGCCTTCAGGCCGAGCTGGGCGGCCCGGATGGCGGCCACATAGCCCCCGGGGCCAGCGCCTACCACGATCACATCATAGGTTGTCCCGGCCATGCGCGCCTCCCTTGGGAAAAGTAGTTTGGCATTAAACTATTTGGCGTCCCTGTTCAATCGCAGGAAGTTGGGCGGCGGATATGCACGGGCCGCAACCCTGCCTGCGCGCGGCTTTGCGGGAAACCCGGCACGAAAAGGGCGCCCGCGCGGTCGGGGCGCCCTTTGAAGGGGGCATCGAGACGCCCCTTCAAAGGGGTATGCGCGCTGGGCGTGTACGCGCCGCGGTCTCGGGTGGGTTGCCGACCGTCAGGCCCGCATTTCGCGCACCACCGCGCCGTATCCGCCGGCGGCGTCGAATTCCGCCTCGTGGGTGGTCGGCGCGCGGTCGAGCGCAGCGTTGCGATACGGAAAACGGCCAAAGCGCCGGATCACCTCGCGGTGCGCCTTGGCGTGGACCAGATTGGCCTCGCCGCCCTCCGGCATGCGGGTCAGCATCAGCCGGACGCAGCGGTCCTGGTCGGTCTGGCTCTCGCTATGCATCAGCGGCAGGTAGAAGAACTGCCGCGCCGGCTCGTCGATCCGCATGTCCCAACCCTTGTCGATCGCGCATTTCGCCGCCGCCAGCGCCGCCGGATCGGTCGAATAAGCCCGCTTGTCGCCGCGGAACATGTTGCGCGGGAACTGGTCCAGAAGGACCAGGTAGGCGAGCACCCCGGACGGGTAGGTGAGCCACATCGAATAGGACCCGTCGCTCGCATTCTCCCATGCGGCCCCGAATTTCGCGCGGATCTTGTCATCCAGCGCTTCGCCGCCGCCATACCAGCCCTTCGGCCCGACTTCGTCGAGCCAAAACGCCAACACCTCTTCCGGTTTAATCATCCACCTGTTCCCCTTGCCGATCCCTGTGCCCTGCCCTTTCCTTTGGGGCACGACTCGCAGCGTTGCAAAAGTTACATATTCTGGCAACAGATTTTGTGAAAGTTGCGCATGCCCTCAACGAACTGTTGCCGCCTCCGACACAGTTTCCCCGGATTCACCTGCATTTTGAGCATCTTCCGCCTCTGCGGCCTCCGCCGCTTCTTCGACGGCCTCGACGTAGAGTTCCTGGGCGAGGTCCATGGCCACCGGCGAGGCGGACGGCAGAACCGGCGCGTAGGATTGGGTCTCATCGACCGAAGGCCCCGGTCGGCGGGTGGTGCGCCAGACGCCGTAGGACAGCAGACCGCCGAAGGCGATCATGAGGTAGACGAAGAACCCGTCCGGCCCGACCGCCTCCAGCGCCCAGCCGGCGGCAAGCGGGCCGCCGATGGCACCGAGCCCGTTGAGAAACACCAGCCCCGCCGAGGCGGCCGGCATATCGTCGGTTTCGAGGTAGTCGTTGGTATAGGCGATCAGCAATGCATAAAGCGGGTTCGACATGCCGCCGATGAAGAACGCCGCCACCAGAAGCGCCGGATAGCCGGCGAACAGGAGCGGCACCAAGGCCGCGATCACACCGAGTGCCGAGACCCCGACGATCAGCTGGCGCCGGTCCATCCGGTCCGAAATCCAGCCGATCGGGTATTGCAGCACCATTCCGCCGACGTAGAACATCGCGATGAAGATCGAGATCTGACCGACGTTGAGGCCCGCTTTGGTCCCGAACACCGCGGCCATGCCGAACTGTGCCGAGAACAGCAGGCCCATCACCAGCATGCCGACGACACCGAGCGGCGAGATCCGGTAGAGCTGCGACAGCGACAACCGCCGGGTGGTCTGGAAAGCCGGCGTCGGCGTGATCGACAAGAGGATCGGCGCGAAGGACAGCGACACCAGCACGGACGGGAGGATGAACAGCGTGAACCCACCCGGGTCGGCTGTGAGCACCAGGCCCTGGGCGGCGATGATGCCGATCATCTGCACGATCAGGTAGAGCGACAGGGTCTGGCCGCGGGTCTCGTTGGTGGACTGGTGGTTGAGCCAGCTTTCGGCGGTGACGTAGACGCCGGAAAAGGCGAACCCGAAGACCACCCGAAACAGGGTCCAGGCAACGGGATCGACGACCACCGGGTAGAGGATGAGCACCGCCGAGACGAAGCTCGCGAGCGCCGCGAAGACCCGCACATGGCCGACCCGGCGG
Organism: Paracoccaceae bacterium; assembly: GCA_003545125.1. GTDB lineage: Bacteria > Pseudomonadota > Alphaproteobacteria > Rhodobacterales > Rhodobacteraceae > Sinisalibacter. The sequence continues at coordinate 596 of DQCI01000056.1, read as the reverse complement.
ATCAACCACGGCGTGGCGCGGCTGCCACCGAGGAAACCTGCGAAATAGCCGGCCATTATGACCGACATCTCCAAGGTCGAAAAACCTTCGATCGCGCCGCGCAAACCGAGCAACGTGCCCTGAATGCCGTTGCCCAGCATCAGGAGCAAAACGCCAAAGAGCAACGCCCAGGAATGTCGCAATGCGTCGAACATCCGCGCGACTTAGCAGCCTTCCAGCGCTGGCGCTCGCCGGAAACGACCAAATCGTGCCGGTTTTCGCCGCCTTTTCACGAAGCGTTCGTGCCCGCGCGCGCCGCACACAACGTCGGTGGGTAGGTCAGACGAGAAACCAGGTCTTTCCC
>DQCI01000056.1:0-142 GCA_003545125.1 Paracoccaceae bacterium | reverse complement strand
AAGTGTTCCAAGCGCACCTCGAAGTTCTCGCAAATCGCGTCCGGGGCTATCAGGAACAGCATGATGGGAATGTCGCTGGTCCTGAGATACCCGGTCCAAAACTGATCTGAAATCCGCCATCGCCCGGCGCACCATCCGCCCA
>DQCI01000308.1:10357-12428 GCA_003545125.1 Paracoccaceae bacterium | reverse complement strand
CCCAGAGCGCGCTGCGTGGCACGGCGAGCCCGGAGACCGGTCGCCCGGCGATGCCGACCTCGACAAACATGCCCTTGGTGAGGGGCGGTTGCGCGCCCGGAACGGCGCTCGTGTAGGCCGCGTCGACGACGACGATCACGCCGAGGGTGCCGGTCTTGGGGTCGATCGTGTCGCTGACCCGGTCGACCCGGCCCGGCCAGCTCAGCGCGTCGTCGCCGAGATCGAGACGGACCTGGGCGCCGAGACCGAGACCGCGCAGCACGGCGGTCATCGCTGCCGGGTCGGCGGCGAAGGCGGCTGCGTCGGGGGCGGCGAGGCGCAGCAGACGGCGCAGCTCGGTCACCGGTATCTGGGCCTCGACTTCGGCCTGGGCGATGCCGTCGAGCACGGCGGCAACCTCGCCGACGCGCAGGAACCGTCCTTCCTCGACCGAGACCTGCGCCACGCGGGCCGCGAACGGCAGGGTGAGTGTGGTGCGCGCGCGGTTGAGCCGCGCGGTTTCGCCCGCGGCGCGGGCGGCGGCGGTGTTGGCTTCGAGGCCCACGCGTTGCGACGGGATCAGCGCCAGCGTGCTCTCGATCGATTGCACCTTCTGGCGCTGCGCGAGCCAGGCGGCGCGGGCGGTGTCGACCGCGGCCTGGGCGCGGGAGCCGCCCTCGCGCAGGGCCTCGACGCGGGCCAGTTCGTCGGCCCGGAGCGTGAGCACGTCGCGTTCGATCTCCAGCGCCGCGCGCTGGTTGTCCGCCGACACCGCCAATTCGGCAAGCTTTGCCTGCGCCGCGCGGGTGTTGGCCTCGGCCTGGGCGAGGGCCAGATCGTAGTCGTCCGGGGCGATCCGCAAAAGCTCGGCGCCGGCCGGCAGCACCGCGCCACGGGCGAGTTCGGGGTTCACCCATGCGACGGTGCCACCCACCTGGGCGATGGCCTCGAAGGTCTCTGCGGGCGCGACCAGGCCGAAGCCGGTCACGAGCGGGCGCAGCGCCGTCTCGGCGGCGGCGATGACCCGAACCGGCGTGGCGACCGCACGCGCCTCGATCTGCGCCGGCGGCGCTTTGGTCTTGACGGTGTAGGCGAGGAACCCGGCGCCGCCGGCGACAAAGGGAAGCGTGAGGAGGAGGAATTTCAAACCGTTGTGCATCATGCCTCGCTTTGCCGCGCGAAGGCGGCGAGTTGAAGATCGAGAAGGCGGCGCCCGTCGGCTGCGAGCAGCCTCGGGTCATGGGTGAGCACAAGCCGGAGCGCAAGGCCCTGCAAGACGCCCATCACCAGCGCCGCGATGTCGGCAGCGGGCACGTCGCCGCGCAGCGCACCTTCGGCCTGCGCCGCGGCGCAAAGCCGGACCAGTGTGCTCTGAAATGCCCCCATCCGCGTCTGCATGGCCACCCGTACCGCCGCGTCCGCGCTGGTCGGGTCGCGTGTGAGCATGATCTCGGGCAGCGCCGGGGTGCGTTCGATCAGGGCGAGCTGGCCAAGGATCAGGGCGCGCAGCCGGGCGAGCGCCGGTCCGTCGGTGGCTTCGGCTGCGTCGAGGTTCTGCGCGACTTCATCGCCGAGCCGGTCGGTGATTGCGCGCCAGAGCTCCGCCTTGGAGCGGTAGTGGCGATAGATCGCGGGTTGGGTGAGGTTCAGACGCTCGGCAATGGCAACCGTGGTCACGCGGCCGGGCCCGCCCTCGAAGCCAAGGGCGAGCGCGGTGTCGAGGATCTGGGCTTTGCGACCTTCGGGTGGTGCGTTCATGTGTTGCCCCGCGGTGAGGCGAACCAGGCGATTGTGCCCCAGACGGCGAGACGGAGGGCGAGGGCACCGCCAGTGCGCGGTTCGACCGGCGTCCCGGTGGCGGCGACGACGGTGAAGATGACAGCCGCCCCGGCGGTTGCGACCGCGATGGCGAGGGCGAGCCGGTGACCCCAGGGCCGGATCCGCCACAACCCGACCGCAGCCGCGAGATAGGCGAAGCCGGCGAAGAAATTGAACCAGACGACGAAAGGGACGACGTCGCCGGCGAGGGTCCTCGCCGGTTCGGGTCCGAACAACACCCCCGAGGCGGCCGTGATCGTCGCAAGGCCGAACA
>DQCI01000308.1:2865-10265 GCA_003545125.1 Paracoccaceae bacterium | reverse complement strand
AAGTCCCGTCCAGGCGGGATCGTCGCAGAACTACGAGGGCGTGTCGGCAAGCGGGCCGCGACGGTCCGGGGGCCGGGACGGGTTGGGCGAGGACCACGCCTGGATTGCGTTTTCAATTGGTCCTGGTGATCCGGCCCGGCGCGAACTGCCCCAGCAGGCCGGAGGGCTGGGGCTCAGCTGCCGCTTTCTGCCTGATCGAGAAGCCTGTCGACCCAGCGCGCCGTCGCCCAGGTGGCCGGAACGCCGAGCGGAAGCGACAGGGCAAGCGCAAGCGGGGGGGAGAGCACGGGAAGCCCGAGGGTCGCGCCGAGCAATGACGCGAGGAACAGGTTGACCGCGACCGCGGCCGCGACGAAGGGAAACAACACGACCGCGAGTTTGCGGCGCGACCAGCGGAGTGCAGATGTGGGTCTACCGTCCGGCATGCGCGCCAATCCTTTCCCGGGGCGTTCCCGTGCACCTCTCTTGTGCCACAAGAGTCGAGTGGGCGACTTGATTTTGGTTAAGCGCTCGGGGTCCCCACTGCGTGAAACACCCGGTGCGGTTCAAAACCCGGACCGCGCGAGACGATGAAACGTCGTTTCGGCGCGGGCGTCCGGGTATTATTCCTGGCCGCAGGTCTGTTTGCGATCCTCGCGATGGCCTGGTGGGAAGTCTATTTCGGCGTGCGCGACACCGGGACACCGGGACATCGGCGGGCGCGTCACTGCAAGTCCGTTCGCGGTGGCGCCGCAGGGAAGGCACGCCCATGTTTTGTGTTCGGCTACGGCGCGGCCGTGCGTGCAGGGCTTCTGTGGACCCCGGCGTTCAGTCTCGATGCCGGCAGGCGCCTGCCGGCGTTTCCGGGGTCACGCGCCGACCGCAGACGCGCGATCAGCCCGGCGGCAGCACCGCGACCTCGCGTTTCGCGGCCAGGTTGATTTCGACCCGGGTGCCGTCAATCCGTGTCCCGATCACCGCGTACCTTTTGCCGGCGACCGGTTCGAGCGCGGCGACCGGCGCGTCGAGCACGATCCGCAGGCGGGCGAACATGCCCTCTTCGGCCGGCAGGCTTTCCTCCATTCCGGTCTCGTAGGAATGAACGAAGCCGTCGTGGAAGGGCCCGGCGTCCGGGAAAAGGGCGATTTCCCAAAGCTCGGGGACACCGTCGAGGGCGACAAGGAAACTGCGCCGCGCCGGCACCGCGATCAGTGCAGCGGCGCGGGTTATCACATGGTCACGCGACTCCAGGGTGCGGATATGGGTCACCACGCCCGTCGCGGCGTTGGCGATGGCGAGCGATCTCCCCGCGTTCTCAAGTCGTGCGATCCACTGCCCGTCACCGCTTGGGACGTCGCTTCTGGAGGCGCCGGTGGCGGCGATGAGCATGACGGCGGCCAGGACGAACAAACGCATCGCGTGCTCCAAAAAAAAGATCCGGCCGCCGGGGGTGCCGGCGGCCGGGAGCGGCCCGGGGAACGGGACGTGATGTCCCCCGGTGCCTGGTTTCAGTAGATGTCGTGTTGGGTGTTGTAGACGTTGAACTTTCCGGTCGGCGTGATCAGGCGCGGGTCCTTGATGACCGTAACGACCTCGAGCGTCTTGTCGTCGAGCACCACGATCGCGCTCTCCTTGTCCTTGGCGTTCCACACCGAAAGCCAGACCTGGGTGCCATCCTTGTTGAACTCGGGATGCACCACGCGCGGTTGCCCGTCTGCGATCCCGGCCAACTCGGCGATCGGCAGGGAGACGTATTCGGGCTCTTCCTCGCCGGTCATCTCGGAGATCGTGAACACGCCGACCGCGCCCGAAAACTCAGGCTCCGGGTTCAGCGGCGCATCGACATAGAGGTGATCCGAGTTCGGATGGGTCTTGATGAACAGCGAGCCGCCGCCGAGCGCGGTGAAGTTCTGCACCATCTTCCAGGCGTTGTCGGGGTGTCCGTCCGGATCGGTCCCGATCAGCGAGATCGTGTCGTCGCCGAGGTGTGAGGTGCCCCAGACCGGCCCGAAGGTGGGGTGCACGAAGTTGGCGCCGCGCCCCGGATGCGGGGTATTGCCCTCGGTCTCGACCAGCGTGACGAGCTTGTTTTCCTCGGTGTCGATCACCGCGATCTTGCCGCGTGCGTTGGCCGCAACGAGGAAGTAGCGCAGCGACGCGTCGAAACCGCCGTCATGCAGGAACCGCTCGGTCGCGATCTCGGTCGTCTTCAGGTTGACGAGATCGGAATAGTCGACCAGCAGCGTCTTGCCGGTTTCCTTCACGTTGATGATGAACTCCGGCCGGTAATGCGACGCGACGATCGAGGCCACGCGCGGTTCCGGGTGATAGACCTGTTCGTCATAGGTGACGCCCCGGGTCGACACGACTTTCAGCGGCTCGAGCGTTTCGCCGTCCATGATCACGTATTGTGGCGGCCAATAGGCGCCCGCCACCGCGTAGCGATCCTCCCAGCCCTCGAATTTCGAGGTTTCGACCGAGCGCGCCTCGATGCCGATCTTGATTTCGGCAACGGTGTCGGGATGCTCCATCCACAAATCGATCATGTTGACGCGCGCATCGCGGCCGATCACGAACAGATACCGCCCCGAGGCGGAGGTGCGTGAAATATGCACCGCGTAGCCGGTGTCGATGATTTCCTCGATCGCGAAAGTATCGCCGTTGATCAGGGCGATCTGGCCCGAATCCCGCAAGGTGACCGACATCAGGTTCTCGATGTTGATGTCGTTCATCTTTTCGGTCGGGCGATCTTCCGGCGCGACAACCAATTGCCAGGTGTCCATCATGTCGGGCATGCCCCATTCCGGCGGGGACGGCGGATCGACCAGGACGTAGCGGGCCATCAGATCAATCTCTTCATCGGTCAATTCACCGGAGGTGCCCCAGTTCGGCATCCCGGCGGGCGAGCCGTATGTGATGAGATCGAAGAGATATTCGTAGCCGTTTTCGCGGGTGATGTCGGTGGTCAGCGGCTTGCCGGTTGCGCCTTTGCGCAACACGCCGTGGCAGCCGGCGCAGCGTTCGAAGTAGATCTGCCGACCGGTTTCGAACTCCTCCGCCGTCATGATCGGATCGTCAGGGCCGTGGCCCGGTACCTCTTCGTCGAGGGCGAGTTGCCCGACTGTGGGGATGGCGGGGGCGGTCTGTGCCATGGCCGGGGCCAGGGGCGCGAACAGGCCGAGCGCCGTGGCGGCGAGCAGGCGTGGTAAGAACGGGTGATTCAATCTGGGCATCGGGTCCTCCCTCCGTTTGACCAAAGTGTGCCGACTGTCACCGGACAAAAATCGCCTGTCCTTGACTTTTGTGAAGGCACGCTGCGGGGCGCGCGATTCCCCCGCACGCGCGCACGCCCGCGCGCGTGCTTGACTTTTGTTAAGGACCGTTGGGTTCGCAACGCCGATACCTGACGAGACGTAAACTCCAGAAGGGGGCTCTCACATGAGTGAAGTCATGACGAAGAGCATGGCCCGCAATATCTTCTACGGCGGGTCATTGTTTTTCATTCTCATATTCCTCGGGCTATCGGCCCATTCACATCTCTACATCGTCAAGACCTCGACCAACGCCGCCACGCTCACCGATAGCGTGCGCGACGGCAAGCACCTGTGGGAAAGACACGGCTGCATCAACTGCCACACGATTCTCGGCGAAGGCGCCTACTTCGCGCCCGAGCTCGGCAATGTGATGACCCGCTGGGGCGTCGACGAAGGTGACCATGAAGGCGCTTTCGAAGTGCTCAAGGGCTGGATGGACGCGATGCCCACCGGCATCGAGGGTCGTCGGCAGATGCCGAACTTCGGCCTGACCGACGAAGAATACCAGGCAATCGCCGATTTCCTGTTGTGGACCGACACGATCCGCACGCAGGACTGGCCGCCGAACGATGCCGGCTGAGGGGACAGAAAACATGAAATACCAAACACAGAAAATTGCCTATTGGTACTTCCTGACCGCGATGATCCTGTTCGCGGTGCAGGTGACAATGGGCCTGATCATGGGCTGGATCTACGTCGACGGCAACTTCCTCGCCGAGATCATGCCGTTCAACATTGTCCGGATGCTGCACACCAACTCGCTGGTCGTGTGGCTGCTCACCGGCTTTTTCGGCGCCGCCTACTACCTGGTGCCCGAGGAGAGCGAGCGCGAGATCCACTCGCCGAACATCGCCTATCTCCAGCTCATCATCCTGATCGTCGGCACCGTCGGCGTGGTTCTGACCTACACGTTCAACCTGTTCGAAGGGAACTTCCTGCTCGGCAAGGAGGGGCGCGAGTTCATCGAGCAGCCCAAATGGGTCAAGGCGGGCATCGTCATCGCTGCGCTGTTATTCCTCTACAACATCTCGTTGACGGTGCTGAAGGGCCGCAAGACCGCGATCACCAACATCCTGTTGCTCGGGCTCTGGGGTCTGTCGCTCTTGTTCCTGTTTGCCTTCTACAATCCCGGCAACCTGGCGCTCGACAAGCAGTACTGGTGGTACATCGTGCACCTCTGGGTCGAAGGCACCTGGGAGCTCGTCATGGCCGCGATCCTCGGCTTTTTGATGCTGAAGCTCACCGGGGTCGACCGCGAGATCGTCGAGAAGTGGCTCTACGTGATCGTCGCCACGGCCCTGTTCTCGGGCATCCTCGGCACCGGCCACCACTATTACTGGATCGGCACGCCGGGTTACTGGCAGTGGATCGGCTCGGTGTTCTCCTCGCTCGAAGTGGTGCCGTTCTTCGGCATGATGGCCTTCGCCTTCGTCATGGTCTGGAAGGGCCGGCGCGACCATCCGAACAAGGCGGCGCTGCTCTGGGCACTCGGCTGCGCCACGCTCGCTTTCTTCGGCGCCGGCGTCTGGGGCTTCCTGCACACGCTGCACGGGATCAACTACTACACCCACGGCACCCAGATCACCGCGGCCCACGGCCACCTCGCCTTCTTTGGCGCTTACGTGAGCCTCAACCTGGCGATCATCAGCTACGCGATGCCGGTGCTCAAAGGGCGTGATCCCTACAATCAGGTGCTCAACATGGCCTCGTTCTGGCTGATGTCGGGCGGCATGGTGTTCATGACCTTCACGCTCACCTTCGCGGGTACGATCCAGACCCACCTGCAACGGGTGAACGGCGAATACTTCATGGACGTGCAGGACCAGCTCTGGATCTTCTTCGTGATGCGCTTCGGTTCGGGTGTCGCGGTGGTGCTGGGCGCGCTGCTGTTCATCTACGCGATGCTGGCGCCGCGCCGTGAAATCATCGCGGCCGGGTCGTCGCGGCAGCCGGCCGAATGAGGTCCGACGTGGATGGCACCTTGACAACGAAGGGGGCGGCTGACGCCCCCTTCTACCTCCCCCAGGGCGACGAGATGGCGGTGTTCGAAGCCGCTGCCGCCCACGACCTGCCGGTGCTGCTCAAGGGCCCGACCGGCGTCGGAAAAACCCGTTTCGTCGCCCATATGGCGGCAAGGCTCGGCCGGCCGCTCTACACTGTGGCCTGCCACGACGACCTCTCCGCTGCCGATCTGATCGGGCGCTACCTGCTCAAGGGCGGCGAAACCATCTGGGTCGACGGGCCGCTCACCCGGGCGGTGCGCGAGGGCGCGATCTGTTATCTCGACGAGGTGGTCGAGGCCAGGAAGGACGTGGCCGTGGTGCTACACCCGCTGACCGACGACCGCCGCATCCTGCCGATCGACCGCACCGGCGAAGAGCTGGTTGCGACCCCCGGCTTCCTGCTGGTGGCGAGCTACAACCCCGGCTACCAGAACATCCTCAAGACCCTCAAACCCTCGACCCGCCAGCGCTTCATCGCGCTCGATTTCGACTTCCCGGCGCCCGATCACGAGGTCGCGGTGGTGGTGCGCGAAAGCGGGCTCGACGAGGCGCGGGTGCGCCCGCTGGTCCGGCTCGCGAACAAGTTGCGCGAGATGAAGGGCCAGGACATCGAGGAGGGGGTCTCGACCCGCCTCGTGGTCTATGCCGCGACGCTGATCGCCGGCGGCATGGGCGTGGAGCGCGCGGTGCGGGTGGCGATGATCGAGCCGCTCACCGACGAGCCCGACACCAGGGCCGGGCTGCTCGACCTCGTCACCGCGATCTGGGGCTGAGGCGCAATCCGAAAAGTGGAGACCGGTTTTCGGAACAAATTGCGCGACCAACAAAAGGAGAGCCCGATGGAGCCGCTCGATCTGTTCGAGCCGGAAGAGGTGGTCGGCAAGGCCTGGCACCGCCTGGCGACACGGATCGGTGCGCCGGACGCCCATGATGACCACGCGGTCGGCCTCGACGAGGTTGCGGGCCGGCTCGCGGTGTTCTTCCGCGGGCTCGGCGGGGCGGGAGAGGTCGAAATCCGGGCGGTCGCCGACGAGGCGTCCGGCCACCGCCTCGGCTTGCTGCGCCGGCTCGGGACCGTGGCCGAGACCGTGCCACGCACGAGTTTCGACGGCGCCGTGCTGCGGCTGCCCGCGCGCCTCGCCGTCTTCCCGGCCCGCGAGGCCAATGCCGCGCTCTATCTCTGGCTCGCCGCGTTGGCCGCCCACGCGCCGGCGCCAGACGCGGCCGAAGATCCGCTGCAACGCGACCTCGCCACCCTGCGCGGCGCGACGGCGATGATCTCCGCGACCCTCGCCGAGGGGCCCGGCCTCGCGGGGCTCTGGCGCGATCTCGCCGCCGCACATCTCGACATGCGGGCACGCCCGGCGTTGCCCGAGGGCGAGGCGGCGGTGGAGGCTCTGGTGCGCCGGGTGCTGGGCGATCCCGCGCCGCTGCCGACCCTCGCCCAGGTCTTCGCCGATCTCATGCAGGGCGGCAACCTCGCCGCCGCCAACGCGCCGCGCGGCTACCGGCCCTTCGCGCCGGTGCCGCTGTGGCCGGAGCTTCGCCCGGTCGCCCTCGGCGATGCCGAGGCGGTCGAGACCCGCGAGACCGACCAGACCCCCGAGGGTCCGGGCGAGCCGGAAGGCCCCGCCCGCAAGGCGCGCCGCCACCGCACCGACCAGGCCGAGCGCACGGACAGCTTCATCCTGCACAAGTTTGAAGCCCTGCTCTCGGTCGCCCAGTTCATCAACCTCAACCGCCGGGTCGAGGACGACGACGAGGACAGCGCGAAAAAGGCCGCCGACGACATGGACGAGATCGGCCTCGGCCAGCTCGCGAAGGCGCCTGCGACGCGGCTGCGTCTTCATCTCGACCTCGCGCCCGAGGACGCCGATCTCGAAACGCTGTCGGCCAAGCACGTCTACCCGGAATGGGATGTGCGCCGCGGCGTCTACCTGCCCGGTCATACCCGGGTGCTGGCCGCGCCGATCGAGGCGGCGACCGACCACGCCCATGTGTTCGACCCGAAGGCCGAGGCCCGCATCCGGGCCGTGCGCCGCCAGTTCGAGGCGCTGCGCCCTTCGCTGGTCTCGACCCCCGGCCATCTCGACGGCGACGAGCT
>DQCI01000308.1:0-2737 GCA_003545125.1 Paracoccaceae bacterium | reverse complement strand
TCGCGCCAGATCATCGAGATCGAGCGCGAGGCCCTCGCGGCGCTTGCCTGGGGGCTCGACGCCTGTGGCGACAGCTTCGCGATCCACGGGTTTTCGTCGCTGCGCCGCGACCGGGTCTACCTGCACGAGGCGAAGAGGTTCGACGAACCGATGAGCCGCACCGTCGAGGCCCGCATCGCAGCTCTGAAGCCCGGCTTCTACACCCGTCTCGGCGCCGCCATCCGCCATGCGAGCGCCGGTCTCGTCGCGCAATCGTCGCACCGCCGCCTGCTGATCGTCATCACAGACGGCAAGCCGAACGACCTCGATCACTACGAGGGCCGGCACGGGATCGAAGACAGCCGCCGGGCTGTGCTCGAAGCGCGGCGTGCCGGGCATTCGGTCTTCGGCATCACGGTCGACCGCGAGGCGAAAGCCTGGTTTGCCCGGATTTTCGGCCAGGGAGGCTTTGCCGTGGTGCGCGAGCCCGACCGCCTCGCCCAGGCGCTGCCGCGGATCTACGCGCAGATCGTTGGCTACGGATGAGCCGGCCACCGACAGTGCCGCCACAGGAGCGAAGCATCCTCGAAGACCTGCCCGGGGATCTGATGATCTGGGTGCTGATCGTCTCCGAACTCCTGGTGTTCGGCGCCGGGCTTCTCGGCTTCCTCGGCGCGCGGATCGCCGACCCGCAAGGCTTCGCCGGGGCGGCGGCGCAGCTGCACCCGGTGCGCGCGGGGATCGGCACCATGGTGCTGGTGAGCTCCGGCGCGCTTGCCGCAACGGGCGCGCAGAAGGGCGGACGCTGGCTCCTGGCCGCCGCCGCCCTCGGCTTTGTCTTTCTCGCGCTCAAGTGGGCCGAGTGGTCGGACCTCGTGGCCGCCGGGATCGGCACGGAGACCCACGCCTTCTTCACCTTCTACTACCTGCTCACGGGCTTTCATGCGGCGCATGTGGCGGCAGGGATCGTCCTGCTCGCGCTGGTGGCCTGGCGCGCGCGCGGACGCGAAACCGAGGCGGCCGTCGCCTTCTGGCACATGGTCGATCTGGTCTGGGTGCTGCTCTATCCGGTGATCTATCTGATGGGGGCGCTGTGAGCACGATCCTCAGAGCCTGGCTTTTGCTCATTGCGGCCTCCGCGGTGACAACCGGTTTCGCCTTCGCCCATGCGCACGGTCTCTGGGTGGCCGTGGCGCTGCTCGGGCTGGCGATGGTGAAATCCCGGGTCATCCTGGCGGACTACCTGCAGCTCAACCGGGTTCCCGCGGTCCGGCGCGGGTTCATGGCCGTCTTGATCCTGTGGGCCGGGATCGCCCTGGCGCTGGCCTTTGCGGCTCAACCCTGATTCCACGACACCGCGCGGTCGCGCTCGATATAGCTGCGCAGGTTCTCGACATCGTCGATTTCCGCGGAGTTCTGCTGGACCCGCACCCCCTGGTCGCGCAGTTTTGCAAAGGCCCGGCTCAGGCTTTCGGGTTTCATCCCCAGCCTGCCAGCAATCAGGACCTTGTCGTAAGGCAATTCGACCGAACAGGCGCCCACCTGCGACCGCGTCAATTCGAGCAGGAAATCGGCGACCCGCTGCGGTCCGGTCTGGGCCTTGAGCTGCTCGACCTGCGCCACCAGGTTGTGAAGATGCGCATAGGTTGCCGTGAGCATCGAGATCGCCACTTGCGGGTTCTCATGCAAGTGTTTCAGCAGTTCGCGCGCGTCGATCCGCATCAGGGTACAATCCGTGACCGCCTCCGCGAACACCGGGTAGGCGGCCTGACGCAGGGCGACGGCCTCGCCGACACTGTGGCCCCTGGTGAAAACCCCGACCACCGCCTCCGTCCCGGTCGGCGCAATCCGGTAGAGTTTCACCCAACCGTCGAGGACGATGTAGATTGCATCGGCGGGATCATCCTGTGCGAAAATCATCGTCCCGCGTGCCGCCGGCGCGATCGTTGCGCGCTTGAGCAGCGAGTCCTGGACGTCTTTCGGCGCGCTGGCAAGCAGCAGGGATTTTCGCGCGATGCGGTCGTGTTCCGGCTTCATCTTCGGGCTCGGTTGTCGCCTGTTTCGATTGAAGGACTCGCTACGCGGCAGAACCCAGGAGTGATCGCAGACCCGCGCGCGAAGGACAATGCCAAACCGCATATTGGTGCGTCGGGTTTCGGTCCGCTTGGCCGACCGGGTGCGGGCATCTGCCGTCAACAGTCAGCTGGCCCATGCGTGGAAACCCGGAGGAACGAGGAGGCGGTCGACGTCACGCAACGCTCTTTCGTGAGAGTCTTGACGCCAGACGGCCTGTCCGGGCGCAGAGTCCGGACGTCAGGGGTTTTTGGATGATCGCCTCTGGCCACGGTCTTGAAACCTGGATCGGGCTGGGTCGCGGACGGCCGTTTCGTTGAGATCGGCAGTGCGCCCGGCCTGGTGATTGGGGACAACAGGGCTGAAGGAGTTGGAGACCTTCCGAAGGTCAGCGACCTCGCGAGTTTCCGTGTTCCGCGTCCGGGGGTAGCAGATGAGGCGCGTTCTGCAGTCGCATCGTGACACTTGCGGGTATCATGGGCGCCATCTGCCGTGACGCTGCCGATCTTCCTGTCCGCGGTGATCTGGTCGCGCGGGTCAGCCACAACGGATGCGTCGCCGGTCCGGCTCCCGATGATCTCAACCGCCCGCATGCCCATTGTCTGCTCGTCGATCCCGAGATGGATCCAGCACCAGACGCGCCGTTCGGGGCCGCCGTGCCCGCGCGCTTGCCACTCGCCTTCGC
>DQCI01000310.1:5629-15706 GCA_003545125.1 Paracoccaceae bacterium | reverse complement strand
ACCTATCCGAATGTCGCAGATGGTTTTGTCGAAACCGTCGAGGAGCTTGGCGGGTACGACAGTGTCGAAGGTGTCGTGCTCGATCTGCGCAACAACCCAGGCGGGCTCCTGAACCAGGCCATCGCCGTTTCCGACGCCTTCCTCGAAGCCGGCGAGATCGTCTCGACCCGCGGGCGCAACCCGGAGGACACCGAACGGGTCAACGCCGAGACCGGCGACATCGCCGAAGGCTTGCCGATGGTGGTGCTCATCAACGGTGGCTCGGCTTCAGCCTCCGAGATCGTCGCGGGCGCGCTTCAGGATCACCGCCGCGCCGTGGTCGTCGGTACCAAGAGCTTCGGCAAGGGCTCGGTGCAGACGGTGATGCCGCTTCGCGGCGACGGCGCGATGCGCCTGACCACCGCGCGCTACTACACGCCCTCCGGGCGGTCGATCCAGGCGCTGGGTGTGAGCCCCGACATCGTCGTCGAACAACCGACGCCGGTCCCCGGTGATCCGGAGGAAGAGGAAGATAACGGGCGTCCCGCCCGCACCGAGGCCGACCTGCGCGGCAGCCTCGACAACGACAGCCTGACCGAAGACGAGATCAAGATGATCGAGGAAGAGCGCGCCGCGGCGGAAGAGGCTGCGCTGTTGCGAGACGAGGACTTCCAGCTGTCCTACGCGGTCGATCTCATCAAGGGGCTTTCGACCATCGGGATGGGGTCGGACCAGTAACGCCGACCGCAAGGTCCGCACACAGAACCAGACCCGATCGGCGCCGGCCGGTCGGGTCTTTTCGTTGCCCGGGTCGGGCTGCGATTGCCTGGGCGGTCACGCCCGGTGATAGGGGGAGCCGGCCAGGATCGACGCGGCGCGGTAGAGCTGTTCGGCCAGCATCACCCGCACGAGCATATGCGGCCAGACCATCGCGCCGAAGCTGAGCGCAAAATCGGCCTTGTTGCGGAAACCGGAGTCGAGCCCGTCGGCCCCGCCGATGGCGAAGGCGAGGTCCTGCCGCCCGCCGTCACGCCAACGGGCGAGTTGATCTGCGAAGTCCGGTGAGGTCATCGTCCGGCCGCGCTCGTCGAGAATGCACAGGAGCGCACCGGCAGGGATCGCCTTGTCGAGCAGCGCGGCCTCGGCGGACATGCCGCCGCCCCTTTTGTCCTCGACCTGCGATTCGCTCACCGGTCCAAGGCCCAGCGCCCGTCCGGTCCGGTCTACCCGCGTCAGGTAATCGTCGATCAGCGCGCGTTCCGGCCCCTTTCGGAGCCGGCCCACCGCGGCGATATGGACCCGCATCAGATTGTGCGGGAGGCGGCCGCCTGACCCGGGGTCTTCCACAGTTTTTCGAGCTGGTAGAACTCGCGCACTTCCGGGCGGAAGACATGGACGACCACGTCGCCCGCATCAATCAGCACCCAATCGCCCTGGTCCTTGCCCTCGACCTTGCAAATCAAGCCCATTTCCTGCTTGAGCCGGTCGGTGAGCTTCTCTGCGATCGCCGCAACCTGGCGCGACGAGCGGCCCGAGCAGACCACCATGTGATCGGCCATCGACGATTTGCCCTTGAGCGGGATCGACACGATGTCTTCGGCCTTGTCGTCTTCGAGGGATTGTTCGATGAGCGCGAGCAGGTTGTCGCTTGAAGCGGGCACGGACGCCGTCATAACGCCGGGCCCTGAAGCGGCCGTCTCGAAGGCCGCGTCTGAGATGTGAGACAGGACATAGTCCTCCTTCATGACACGCCGATCTTCCCCGGCGCCGGGATAGCTAAAGGATAACAACTCAGCGGCGCAATTCAACGCCCCCACAAAAGCGTTTCGCGAAAAACCTGAAGCACTGGTTTGTCGAGAAAGGCCCCGAACCCATAGATGTTGTGGCGTTTCGAAATCAACTTGTGTCTCAGGTTAATCTCGAAACGCTTTGGATTGTCATCGCTCCGTCACGCTTCGGTGTCGCCCAGGAGCCGCACCTCGCGCTGCGGGAAGGGAATGTCGATCCCGTTTTCGCGGAACGCGTCCCAGAGCGCGAGATAGACGTTGCCGCGAATGTTGGTGAGGCCGCCGGTCGGATCCTCGATCCAGAACCGCAGGATATAGTCGACCGAGCTGTCGCCGAATCCGACGATATGGCAGACGGGCGGGCGGAAGCTCAGAACCCGGCCGACCGACTTCGCTGCGGCGATGGCGACCTTGCGCACCAGGTGGGGGTCGTTGGCGTAGGCGGTGCCGAAATAGATGTCGAGCCGGACGAAGGCGTTGGTGTGCGACCAGTTCACCACCTGGCCGGTGATGAGATCCTCGTTGGGGATGAGGTACTCCTTGCCGTCCCGGGTGACCACCGAAACATAGCGCGCGCCCATCTGCTCGATCCAGCCGAAGGTTTCGCCGAGCGAGATCACGTCGCCGGGTTTGATCGACTTGTCGAGCAGCAGGATGAAACCGGAGACGAGGTTTGAGACCACCTTTTGCAGGCCGAAACCGAGGCCGACCCCGACGGCGCCGGACAGGAAAGCAAGACCGGTCAGATCGACCCCGACCGCCTTCAGGCCGACGAACAGGGCGGCCGAATAGAGCGCGACCTGCAACACCTTGATCGAGAGCACCTGGATCGACGGGCTGATGTCGGCGCTGCGGCGGATGCGGGTGGCCGCGCTCGCGGAGACGAATCGCACCGCAAAGAACAGCGCGCCGAGGATGGCGACGGCCTGGACAACCATCCAGAGCGACAACCGTATATCGCCGGTGCTTACGGCGACCGCGTCCATGATGGTGACGGCTTCCTCGGTGAGCCCGAGAATATCGACCGTGACCCAGGCCCAGCCCGCGGTGCGCACCACGACGCGCAACAGGCGGTTGCCGATGAAGCGGGTGACGAGCGCGATCACCAGCCAGGCGAAGGTGAGTTGTCCGACCACGCCGAGCAGGTAGGAGCGCGACGGCCAGGTCACCGCGCGCATCACCCAGAAGACCGGCCAGATCGTGGCGACGAAGACGATGAGCCGCATTCGACGGTTGACGAGAATGCCGAGGCGCATCCGCCAGGTCGGCCAGCCCTCACGCGTGCGCAGCCAGGCTTCCCAGCGCGGCTTGAAAAAACCGGTGGCGACGTGGGCGACCACGAGGATGGCGAGAACGATCAAGACCTGCCAACCGACACTCGGCCGCCACAACCCTTCGGCAAAGGCCGTGAGCTGATCCCACAGCCCGAGCGCAATGTCCTGCGGCGCCGGGATGACCGGATCGGGCGGGGCCATTTCGGCGCCCGTTGCGGCGATTGCCTCGCTGCCTGTTTCGGCGGTTTCGGTTTCCATGCCTGCCTTTCCTCACCCGCAAGGTCGCAAATCCGCCCCGGCGCGTCCAGTGTCCGCACCCTCGGCGGCCCTGCGCCGGCATTGACCGACCCTTGCTTGCAACGCTCGACCCTTGTATCCCGGCGCACATGAAACGGATCTTCGACATGGATGACCGCGCGCGCCTGCCATGGCGGTTTTTCGGCGCGACCCTCTCGGTCCTCGCCCGCACCTGACGTCGCGCCGCCAGCTCTATCCGTTTCCACCCCATCGAACAGGGAGACCCCGCATGTCCGGGAAGACGCTTTACGACAAGATCTGGGATGCCCACCTGGCCCATGAGGCCGAGGACGGCACCTCGCTGCTCTACATCGACCGCCACCTCGTCCACGAGGTGACCAGCCCGCAGGCTTTCGAAGGGCTGCGCATGGCGGGCCGCCAGGTCCACGCCCCCGACAAGACCATCGCCGTGCCCGACCACAACGTGCCGACCACGGCCGGCCGGGAAAACCCCGACCAGATGACCGAGGACAGCCGGATTCAGGTGGCCGCGCTCGACAAGAACGCCAAGGATTTCGGCATCCACTATTACCCGGTGAACGACATCCGCCAGGGCATCGTGCATATCGTCGGGCCGGAACAGGGCTGGACCCTGCCCGGCATGACCGTGGTCTGCGGCGACAGCCACACTGCGACGCATGGCGCCTTCGGGGCGCTGGCGCATGGGATCGGCACCTCGGAAGTCGAGCATGTGCTCGCGACTCAGACCCTGATCCAGAAGAAATCGAAGAACATGAAGGTGGAAATCACCGGCAAATTGCGTCCCGGCGTGACTGCCAAGGACATCACCCTCGCGGTGATCGGCGAAACCGGCACCGCGGGCGGCACCGGCTATGTGATCGAGTATTGCGGCGAAGCGATCCGCGATCTGTCGATGGAAGGCCGTATGACGGTCTGCAACATGGCGATCGAGGGCGGCGCACGGGCCGGTCTGATCGCCCCCGACGAGACCACATTTGCCTACGTGAAAGGCCGCCCGCACGCGCCGAAGGGCGCCCAGTGGGACGCCGCGCTCGCCTGGTGGAAGACGCTGAAGTCCGACGACGACGCGCAGTGGGACAAGGTGGTGACGCTCAAGGGCGAAGAGATCGAGCCGGTCGTCACCTGGGGCACCAGCCCGGAAGACGTGCTGCCGATCACCGGGGTCGTGCCGTCGCCCGAGGACTTCAAGGGTGGCAAGGTCGAGGCCGCGAAACGGTCGCTCGATTACATGGGGCTCACCCCTGGCACACCGCTTGACGAGATCAAGATCGACACGGTGTTCGTCGGCTCCTGCACCAACGGCCGGATCGAAGACCTGCGCGAAGTCGCCAAGATCCTCAAGGGCCGCAAGGTGGCGGACGGTGTGCGGATGATGATCGTGCCGGGGTCCGGCCTCGTGCGCGAGCAAGCGGAAGCCGAGGGCCTGGCCGAAATCTTCACCAAGGCGGGTGCCGACTGGCGGCTCGCAGGATGCTCCATGTGTCTTGCGATGAACCCCGACCAACTCGCGCCCGAGGAGCGCTGCGCCTCGACTTCGAACCGCAATTTCGAGGGGCGCCAGGGCTACAAGGGCCGCACCCATCTCGTCAGCCCCGGTATGGCCGCGGCGGCGGCGGTGACGGGACACCTTACCGACGTTCGCGAACTGGTCTGACAGGGCGGCTCATCGCCCCGTCGGGGCTCTTCGCCTGATCGGGCGAAGAGGGACCAGCGGGACCGATGAGCCGGCAGAAAAGGAAAAGAGATGGAAAAGTACACCAAATTCACCGGCGTCGCCGCCCCCATGCCGCTCGTCAACATCGACACCGACATGATCATACCCAAGGTCTTCCTGAAGACGATCAAGCGCTCGGGGCTCGGGGTGAACCTGTTCGACGAGATGCGCTATGACCGCGAGGGCAACGAGATCGCCGATTTCGTGCTCAACAAGCCGCCCTATCGGGGGGCGCAGATCATTGTTGCGGGCGACAATTTCGGCTGCGGCTCGTCGCGGGAGCACGCGCCCTGGGCGCTGAAGGATTTCGGCATCCGGGCGGTCGTCTCGACCAGCTTCGCCGATATTTTCTTCAACAACTGCTTCAAGAACGGCATCCTGCCGATCGTGTTGCCGCCCGAAGATGTCGCCAAGCTGATGGACGATGCCGAGCGCGGCGCCAATGCGCAGGTGACGATCGACCTCGAAAACCAGGTCATCACCGGACCCGACGGCGGCGAGATCGCGTTCGAGGTGGACGCGTTCCGCAAGCATTGCCTGCTCAACGGCCTCGACGACATCGGGTTGACGCTCGAGAAACAGGACGCGATCGACAGGTTCGAGACCAAGGCGGCGCAGGAACGCCCCTGGGTCTGAGGCATATCTCGGCAAGTTCCGGGCCAGTCCGTTTCCGGCCCGGAACCGTTCGCCGGCGGGTACCCGGCATTGTTCAGGCCCATATTTTGTAGGCCAGAACACGCCCGACACAATATGAGTGTCTATGGGCGACGCGGCCGCATTTTGGTTCGAAAATTGATGCGAAATAGCACCACTTCCTCCAAATAAACGCCGGGAATCCTGAGCTCTATGAGCAGGTTACTTGCGGTGCGGATTGGAATTGGGCAAGAATATGTCAAATATGAGGCATCCTGTCACATTTGGCAGGGTCAAGTTGGGAAAAGGGCTGCGGCACCGCATCGCGCCCGACCAGGTTGAGGTGTAAAGCAGTGGTCAATCGCATCCCGGGCGCTATCGCGCGCGCATTTTTCATGGTGTTGCTGGTATCGACGCCGGCGCTCCTGATCCCTCACGTGAGTCCCGATACCACGCAGATCGTGGTGCTCATCGCGCTTTTCGCAGCCGCCCTGACCTTTTTCGAGTATGCCACCGACTACCCGGGGCTGGTCGAGTTCCGCGACGCCCCGCCCTTCAACCGGATCCGCTTTACGGGTCTCTATTTCACCGTTTTCCTGCTGTCCATCCTCGTGCGCGGGCACACGATCGACAGCACCTCGACGCAATTCGTCGAGGCCGTCGGCTCGCTGATCGGCCAGGCGATCGATATTCCCTACTCACCGGTCCGCCTCATCACCCTGATGTTGCCAGATACCGCCAGCGCCCAGGACATCGACACGCTGCGTACCGCTTCCGGTATGGCCTACCTGATCTCGCTGGTCTCGCTCGCCGTCTTCATGATCGTGCTCAGGGTTTCGAACTGGCCGCATAACGGCAGGAAGTTCAACTTCTGGGTCAACCTGCCGATGTTCGACCCGACCACCGGTGGCGACGTGGTCGATCGCCTTGAGCGCGACTCGCGGTTCAACGTGGCGATTGGCTTCATGCTGCCATTCCTGACACCCGCCATCGTCAAGGCGGCCTCCGGTTTCTTCGGCTCGGTCTCGGTCATCAACGACATGACGATGATCTGGACGATCACCGCCTGGGCCTTCCTGCCGGCCAGCTTGTTCATGCGTGGCATCGCCATGCAGCGGCTGGCCGACATGATCAAGGAACAGCGCGCGCGCCACGTCGCGTTGCACGGCGAGGACGGGTTGCAGCCCGCCTGATGCCACGTCCCCTTCCGGTTCTGGTTGCGGCGCTCGCCTTTTTCGGGGCGGGCGCCCTGCAGGCCGAGCCGCTGCGGCTCGCCACCTACCATGCCGAGCTTGGCCAGAAGGGGCCGGGCGTGCTGATCGCGAAAATCCTGAAACGCGACGAGAAGGTCATGGCCGTCGTCGAGGTCATCGCCTCGGTCGCACCGGACGTGCTGGTGCTGAACGGGGTCGACTGGGACATGGGCGGGCATGCGCTCGATGCCCTGGCTGAGCGGCTTTCCGAGGCCGGGGCCGACTACCCGCACCGTTTTGCCGCCCTGCCCAACGCCGGGCTCGAAAGCGGGCTCGACCTCGACGGCAACGACCGGCTGGGTGAAGCGCGCGATTCGCATGGCTATGGGGCCTTTACCGGCGCGGGCGGCATGGCGGTGCTGTCGCGCCTGCCGCTGGCAGAGGTCCGCGATTTCTCCACCTTCCTCTGGGCGGATCTTCCGGGTGCGATCCCGCCGGAGATCGATGGTCGGCCCTTCCCGTCGGCCGAGGCCGCGACCACCCGGCGCCTGTCCTCCGTCGCGCATTGGGACATCCCTGTGGAGACGGTGCAGGGTCCCCTTCATCTGCTGGCGTTCTACGCGACCACGCCGGTGTTCGACGGCCCGGAAGATCTGAACGGGCGGCGAAACCATGACGAGATTGCCTTCTGGCAGCGTCTCCTCGACGGCGATCTGCCGTTCGAGCCGCCGGCCGGTCCTGTGGCTATCATCGGCGGCACCAACCTCGATCCGTTTGACAGTGACGGAAGGCATGCGGCGATCCGGGGGCTGCTCGAGGATCCGCGGTTCGTAGACCCGGCGCCTGCCAGCCCCGGCGGGCGCGCGGCGGCGACGCCGGGGCAGCGGGGCGACCCGAGCCTCGACACCGCCGACTTCAGCGACCCGGTGCCAGGCAACCTCAGGGTCGACTACGTGTTGCCCGGTTCCACGCTGGAGGTGACCGGCGCGGGTGTCGTCTGGCCCGCACCGGAAGATCCCTTCGCCGAGACGGTGGAAACGGCGAGCCGCCATCGTCTCGTCTGGGTCGACGTGGAGATGGACTAGGCCGCCTTCGTCTGTTGCTGGTGGGTTAGAGACTGTCGCAAGGCCTCTTCCACGGGCGTCGGTACGAAGTCGGGCGCTAGTCCAGCCAGCCGGACGCCGTCGAGCCGCTGGGGCAGCGACCACAGATACCGCATCTCGAACACCCCGGCGAGCATCGGCATGAAGGGCTTCACAAGCCGCATCATTCCCCAGTGCAAGGGTTTCACGCCGATCTCGCGGCCCGTGACCCGGGTAATCGCCCGGGCCAGGTCCCGACCGGAAAGCGTGTAGCCTTGGAACGGCACGTCGTTGAAACCCGTGAGGGTCCCCCTGATCTCGGCCAGCGCCACCGCGGCGCGGGCGGCATCGGGCAGGAAGGCCCAGGCATGCGGCGCGTCCGGATCGCCCGGATACCGGATGAACCCCTTCGGCACACCGGGCGAGATATAGGTTTCGAACCAGTTGCCGGTCTTTTGTGTGTCGATGAAGTCGCCGCAGCGCAGGACAATGGTCGTGGCGCCGTTGTCCCGATAGGCCGCTTCGACGCGCTTTCGGAACAGGCCAAGCGGATTGGTCGCCATGTGCGGCGTGTCGGCGCGCCACGGGCTCGGCGCATCCGGGCCATAGACGTAGACGTTTCCGGGCAAGATCACGGTGGCGCCTTCGCGAGCAGCGGCCTTGGCAACGGCCGTGTGTTGCGCAAGCAGGTCTTCGGCCCAGAGATGGTACCCGGGTGGGTTCCAGGCCGAGACGACAACATCGACACCCGCAATGGCGGTTTCGAGATCGTCGTGGGCGCGGTCGAACCGGCGGACCTGCCAACCGGATTGGGCGAAGGCTTCGGCGGCATGGCGGCCGAAGCGGCCGGACGCTCCGAGGATGAGGACAGTCTGGGTCATGAGGTGGCTCCTTCTTCTGAGGTAAAGATAGCCATTCATATGCAAACATGAATTGCGATAGTTTGGGGGTATGCTATTCACATTTTTATGGATAGCCATCTTCCAGACCTGGATTGGTCGCTTGTGCAGAGCTTTCTTGCCGTCGCCGAAACCGGGTCGCTCTCGGCCGCCGGGCGCGCGCTCGGCCTCAGCCAGCCGACCCTTGGGCGCAAAGTCCGCGAGATCGAAGACACGTTGGGAACGGAGCTGTTCCAGCGGCATGCGAAAGGTCTCGCGCTCACCGAAACCGGGCAAGCGATGCTCGCACCGGCACAGGCGATGCGCGAGGCGGCGGGGCGGCTCGCGCTGGTCGCGGCGGGCGAAGACCGAGGGCTGTCCGGGCCGGTGCGGATCACCGCCTCGGTCGTGGTTTCGCATTTCCTGTTGCCGGAGGTGCTGGCCCGGCTCAGACGTGAAGAGCCGGGGATCGAGATCGACCTCGTGGCGTCGGACTCGTCGGAGAACCTCCTGTTTCGCGAAGCCGACATCGCGGTACGAATGTATCGCCCCGGCCAACTCGACGTTGTGACGCGGCACGTCGCAGACCTGCAAATGGGTCTCTATTGCAGCCCAACCTACCTTGAGCGGGTCGACCGCCCCACGACCGAGGCAGACTTGCTGGCGCTCGACTGGGTTGGGTTCGACCGCAACGAGATGATCATCCGTGGCATGACCGAGGCGGGTTGGAAAGTGAGCCGCGCCTTCTTCAAGCTGCGCACCGACGACCAGGCGGCCTATTGGCAGCTGGTGCGGGCCGGCGGCGGCGTCGGGATCATGCAGCAGGCCATCGGCGAGCCCGACCCCGACGTCGAGAGAATGATGCCGAACCTGCCGCTCCCCCATCTCCCGGTCTGGCTCACCGCTCATGAGGAGGTGCGCCGGGTGCCTCGGGTCGGCCGGGTCTGGGACGCGTTGGTGGCGGCATTCTCGGCGCTTTCTTGACCCTCCCCGCGCAAGCCGCTACCCCCACGCCAACCATTAGAGACAGGCGAGGACATCTCATGAGCGTTGGTTCCATTCTCATCCTGCCCGGCGACGGGATCGGCCCGGAAGTCATGGCACAGGTGCGCCGGATCATCGACTGGTACGGCGAGAAACGAGACCTCACATTCGATGTGAGCGAAGACCTGGTCGGCGGATCCGCCTATGACGTGCACGGCGTGCCGCTGGCCGACGCGACCATGGAGAAGGCGCAAAGCGTGGACGCGGTGCTGCT
>DQCI01000310.1:5035-5562 GCA_003545125.1 Paracoccaceae bacterium | reverse complement strand
CGCAAGGAGATGGACCTTTTCGCCAACCTGCGCCCGGCCCAGTGCTTCGACGCGCTGGCGGAGTTTTCGTCGTTGAAACCCGACATCATCGCCGGGCTCGACATCATGATCGTGCGCGAGCTGACCGGCGGGGTCTATTTCGGCGAGCCGCGCGGAATCTTCGAGGAAGACGGGGTGCGCTACGGGATCAACACCCAGCGCTATTCGGTGCCCGAGATCGAACGCGCCGCGCGGTCGGCCTTCGACCTGGCCCGCAAGCGGGCGGGCAAGGTCTGCTCGATGGAGAAGGCCAACGTGATGGAATCGGGGCTGCTCTGGCGCGAGATCGTCCAGAAGGTGGGCGACGCGGAATACCCGGACGTCGACCTCAGCCACATGTATGCCGATGCCGGGGCGATGCAGCTGGTGCGGGCGCCGAAACAGTTCGACGTGATCGTCACCGACAACCTGTTCGGCGATCTCTTGTCGGACGTGGCGGCGATGCTCACCGGCTCGCTCGGCATGCTGCCCTCGGCCTCGCTGGGGGC
>DQCI01000310.1:0-4926 GCA_003545125.1 Paracoccaceae bacterium | reverse complement strand
GCCGACCGGCTCGACGCGGCTGTCGAAACGGTGCTGGCGGAGGGGCTTCGCACCGCGGACCTGATGGGCCAGGAGGGGGTGACCCCGGTCGGCACCACCGGTATGGGCGACGCGATCCTCAAGGCCCTCGACGCCTCGCTCTGAGAGCGTCTCGAAGGGTGGGCGAACTCGGACGGGGGGTCAAGGCGCTGTTTTTGTTATAGATAGCGCTAACTGTGCGAAGCGGGCGAACCACGGGTTCGGGCGTGTTGGTGGGGTAGGCCCCGACCCACGCCTGCTGCCGCGCCCGAACCGCCTTCCGACGTCAATCCCGCTGTCCGAACAGAGCCGTGGGACGGCCTGCTTTCCCGTGCGCATCGGCGGCCGGGCTTCACTTCGGAGGCGTGGTCATTCGCAGCCTCAGCAGGATCGAGCCGACGACGGTCACGCCCGCGAACAGGCTGCCGGCAAGAAACGTGTATTGGGGACCGAAACTGTCCCACAACAGCCCTGCCACGACACTGGCCACCAGCATCGCAAGCCCGCTGATCAGGTTGAAAAACCCAAATGCGGTGCCCCGCAATTCATCGGGCACGGTATCGGCAACGAGAGCGGACAACACACCTTGCGTGAACCCCATGTGGAGGCCCCACAGGGCGATTCCGATGAAAATGCCCGCCAATCCTGCGCTGAAGGCCAGGAACAGATCGGCGACGATCAGCACCCCCAGCCCGATGGTGAGGAGCGTGTATCGATCGACGTGATCGGACACGACCCCGACCGGAAAAGCGGACACCGCATAAGCGATGTTCATCATGACAAGGACCAGCGGCACCCACATCAGGCGCAACCCGACGTCTTCGGCGCGCAGGATCAGGAACGCCTCGCTGAAACGGGCCAGCGTAAAGGTTGCGGCAACAGCGACGACGCCCCAGAACCGGGGACCCAGACGGGACATTTCCGCACGGCTGAGAGGGTTTTTCAACTCGCGCACCGCAGCGGGACGGTCGGGCTCGTGGACCGCAAACAGGATCAGCCCGAAGGCCAGGACGGCCGGGACGACCGCGATCCAGAAGACGGCAGAGAAATCATCTGCGAACACCCACATCAATCCGATCGCCAGAAGCGGCCCGATGAAGGCGCCAACGGTATCGAGCGACTGTCGCAACCCGAAGCTCGCGCCCCGCAGGTCCGGCGGGCTGAGATCCGCGACAAGCGCGTCGCGCGGTGCGCCGCGAAGGCCTTTGCCGACCCGGTCGATGAACCTTGCGGCCACCAGCCAGCCGATCGACCCGGCCAAAGGAAAAACCGGCTTGGTCATGGCGGCCAAACCATAGCCGAGCGCCGCCAGCGGCTTGCGTTTTCCGCTCCGGTCCGACAACGCGCCGGAAAACACTTTGACGATCGACGCCGTGGCTTCTGCGATCCCCTCGATGATCCCGACCGACAGGGCCGTGGCCCCGAGCCCGACGACCAGGTAGACGGGCAGGAGCGCGTGGATGAGTTCGGAAGACACGTCCATCAGCAGGGACACGAATCCGAGAACCCAGATGCCGGTCGGAAGGCGAGGCCATGTGGGTTTTTTGATCACCGTTGAAGATCCTTTGCATCTGCACTTCTCGAGTGCCTGACGCGTGCCGGACGCATGGACGCCACAAAAATCGGCCCTGCTTGTACGAGCATGTCCATGGATCAACAGATACGTCGCTATTGTGGCTTGGCAACCGTGGTTAAGAACTTTTCGGCAGCCCAGAGACCGTCGGGATTGCTCCGTCAAACGGTACCTTTTTGTCTGCCGGACCCGTATGTGTCGCAGGGTACGAAGAACCGCCCCGAATTCGTGGGGGGGTCCTGAGCTTGCCCGGCCGTTCCTGCCACGCGTTGCCTGGAAGACCGCTGCTGCCGGGCAGGCCCAGGTTTTGCCGGCACCTGAATGCGGGCATAGGTTGCGGCCAATCCTGTCGCGGGCATTGTGAATCGCCGGAAAATCGGCGAAGCCTTTGCCATGAACCTCTCCGGCCCGCTCTTCGCGCTCCTTGCCTTCGGCATCTTCGCCACCCACGATGTGATCGTGAAATTCCTCGGTGCTGTCTATTCGCCGTTCCAGATCATCTTTTTCACAACGTTGTTTTCCTTCCCGCTCGTCACCTTCATGCTGATGCGCGATGCGACGGAGGGGCATCTGATCCCGAAACATCCGGGCTGGATCGGGCTGCGCACGGTTTCGGCCATCATCGCTGCCGGGTCCGCCTTCTACGCGTTTTCGGCCCTGCCCTTGGCGCAGGTCTACACCATCATCTTCGCCTCGCCCCTGCTGATTACCCTCCTGGCGATCCCGGTGCTCGGCGAGAAGGTGGGTATTCACCGGTTGGGCGCGGTTGTCGTCGGGCTGGCGGGGGTGGTGGTGGTGCTGCGGCCCGGCTCGGCGGATCTGGGCCCCGGGCATTTCGCGGCGATGGCGACGGCGGTGTTCGGTGCGCTTGCTTCGGTCATCGTGCGCAAGGTCGGGCGCGACGAACGCACCGTGGTGATCATGCTCTACCCGATGGCCGCGAATTTCATCGTGATGGGCATCCTGCTCGCCTTCGTCTACCAGCCGATGCCGGTCGAACACCTGGGCGCGACTGCGGTGATCTCGCTGCTCGGGTTCGGCGGGGGCTTGTTGCTGATCTCGGCCTACCGCAACGGTGACGCGGCGATTGTCGCGCCGATGCAGTATTCGCAGATCATCTGGGCGACGGGATACGGGTACCTTCTGTTCGACGAACGCGTTGACCGGGCGACGCTGATCGGGGCCGGGATCATCATCGCGAGCGGTGTCTACATCGTCTGGCGCGAGGCGCGGTTGGGGTCGAAATCGCAGACCCCGGTGCTGCGCACGCGGTCGCGCGGATCGACCGCGGCCACGTTCCGGATCTCGCCCCTGCTGCGCCGCATGGCACTGCGCGATTCACGCGAGTAATGCCTTGCAACGGCGCGCAAACCGGGCTATCCCGCCCGCCACGGTCGGAGTGTAGCTCAGCCTGGTAGAGCACTGTCTTCGGGAGGCAGGGGTCGGAGGTTCGAATCCTCTCACTCCGACCAGTTTTTCAAGAAATCCGGGTTCAAGCGGCCGCGAATGTGTGTGCGGCCGCGGTGACGGGGCGCAGGGCGCGTGACCGCGGCGGCTGTGGTTTGGTCCATCCGCTGCGCGCGGTGGCGTCAGGCCCCGGGTCGGCCCGGCAGACCTCAGTGTCTGCGGGACCCGGTTACTCGGCCGGCGCGCAAGAATTCGAAGAATGCGCCGAGGAGCGCGGCCTGCGGAAACGGCGGCGGCGGTATTCGCTTGGATCTGCGGGCGGCGGCGAGCAGAACAGCGCCGAACGCCGCGAGCAGCGCGCCGAGGATGGCGGAGGCCCAGATCGGGCCCAGCGTCAGGGCGACGGCGCTCCAGGCGGCGCGGATCACCAGCACAGTGCCGGTGAGGACGAGATCCGCCCCCGGGATGCCGAGCGGGGGGTGCGTTTCGGAGCCGGGAACGGGTCAGGCGGTCAGCGTTTCGATGGACGAGAAGAACATCGCCTGGCTGACGGCGGAACGGACCTGCTCTTCGGTACAGGGCTTGTTGATGACGAAGGCGGGTTCGGGGCGTTCGCCGGTCGGGAGCCGTTCGGGGAAGGCGGTGATGAAGATCACCGGCACCTCGGCCGACCCGGCCAGGACCTCGTTCATCGCGTCGATGCCGGAGGAGCCGTCGGCGAGCTGGATATCGGACAGGATGAGGTCGGGCCGCTCTTCACCGAACAGGCGCAGCGCGGCTTTCTGGGTCGGCGCAACGCCAGTGACCTTGTGGCCCATCTCGGCCACGATCCCCTCGAAATCAAGCGCGATGATCGCCTCGTCCTCGATGATCATCACCTTGCCAGACAAACGGTCTTCCATGTCGCGGATCGCGACGGAGAAGAGAGGCTCGACTTCCTGGCCATTCAGCCCGGGGATGGCGGCGATTTCCTCGATTGAAAACTCCTCGATGGTGCGCAACAGCAGAACTTCGCGGGCATTCGGCGTGAGCTTTGCGAGATGGGTCTGCGCACGCGCCGTGATGCCGGATTCTTCCGCGTCCGACGGCGCTCCGGATGACACCCAGATTGCGTGAAAGGCCTTGAACAGAGCCACTTTGTGCGACAGCCCCTCGTCGAAAACCGAGCGGTCCTGCGACAGCGCCTCGAGCGTCGCCGCGGCGTACCGGTCGCCGGTTTCCTGGCTGCCGGAAAGCGCGCGGGCATAGCGCCGGAGATAGGGCAGGAGTTCCGCTACGGTCACGGACAGCATCTGCCCGGCGTCGGAGTTTGGCATTTTTTGCTCTTTTGGCAACTTTCTCGGGAACCTAACGCGCAGCTGACGCGTTTGGTTCCATAGAATGGCAACAAAACCGCTCTCCGGAAGGTCGAGATCAGGACCATGACGCACAACCATGAGACGTCACCATCGAAAGAACAGATCACAGAAAACCTGCAACGGGCCTACCGTGAACGCGCACAAGAAGAGGTGCCGGACCGGTTCCGGGATCTTCTGCGGATGTTGAGGGAACAGGGCCACCAACATGGCAGGGCCGAGGAGCCGCGCAATGCCGATGGATGACCCCCACCCCGACCCGCACGGCGAGCTGGTCAATCATATCAGTGCCATGCGCCTTTGCGTTCTCGCTCGCGCGAAATGACGCCCAGGCCGATGACCTGGTGCAGGAGGCGCTTGAAAAAGCGTGGGAGAACATCGCGTCTGTGAACGGCGAAGCAATACTCGGCCACGGTAACGGCGGCATGGTGCTGTCGCGGGCGGCGTGAAAGTCGGCCACTTTTGCCCTTTCGGTTTTCGGGAGGGCTTGGGGATTTTCACCGTGGATTTGTATTTGAAGGTTCGTCACGCTCACTTTGAGGAGGGTTTGAGCGGGCGTCGGATTGCTCGGGA
>DQCI01000012.1:8886-9936 GCA_003545125.1 Paracoccaceae bacterium | reverse complement strand
GGCGACCCGCCCCGTGGGCGACCCGGTTATCGGGGGCGGCGCTCGGGATGTCGGTCCCCTGCGCCGGTTGCGGACCGTGCGAACAGGCATCGACCCGGGCCGGGTGCCCTGAGCAGGGGCAGGCGGGCTTAACGCGGCATCGGCAGGGGGCGCGGGATGGGGCCGGTCATCACCGCGAGCGCGCGCGGGCCCATGAGGGATGCAAGGGCGTCGGCGTCGGTGCGCAACCCGCCGGTATAGGTGCCGTAGGCGGGCAGGATCACCCGGACAGCATCGACCAGCAAACAGGGTCGCGACCGGCCGCGCAGGCTGACCTTGGGGTGGTAATGACCTGAAATCTCGCCGGTTTGGCTGGGCGCGGCGATATGGCGGAAGGTCAGGGGGCCGTGGGCGAAATCGACGAGATGGGTGCCGCCGAGCGGGACCGGTCCGGGATCGTGGTTGCCCTCGATCCAGACCCAGCTGCGCCCGGCCATCAACCGGATGAGCCAGTCGGTGGCGTCGGCTGCGAGCCCGCTGAGGACGGCGGCATCGTCGAACGTGTCGCCGAGGCAGACGACCCGCGCGGTTTGGGTCGCCTCGATGTCGGCTTCCAGCCGGGTGAGCGTGTCGCGGATCTCGTAAGGCGGCAGCAGGGCGCCCGCGTTGCGCGCAAAACGCTCGGAGCGGCCGAGATGCAGATCGGAAACGCAAAGCAGCCGTTCCGTCGGCCACCACAGCGCCCCCGAGGGCAAAAGGGTCAACTCGGTTCCGGCGAAGGGGAAGCTATAGCCGTTCATGCTTCGTTCGAAGCCGGTTTCGCCGCTGAATGCAAGGGGGACGTCGCGTGCCGGAAGCCGGAGGGGCAGACACCGGCCCCCACGCTCGCCCATGGGGCCGGTGTGGTGATGTCGTCGAGATCGGGATCAGAGCAGACCGAGATCGTCACCGGGACGCGGTGGATCACCGGCATCCGCGCGACCATGACGCGGCCGAGGCCCGCAAGGCCGCCGTACCCGACGCGGAAGCCGCCGATGCGCGCGGCGGCCAGCACGAAGGCCCAGAGCTCGC
>DQCI01000012.1:5761-8848 GCA_003545125.1 Paracoccaceae bacterium | reverse complement strand
CGGTCGGGGGTTTGCACAAGCCCTTGACGCGTCTCCTCCTGGGTGGCGACGCGCTTCTTCCAAAAAAGTTCGGGTCGTCAAAAGGCAGATTTTTCATCTGCGTGACCACACCCGACGATACGCCCACTCCGCGGCGGCTGTGGGCGGTCGGGTCACCGCCTGTGGGCTGGCCGCGGTGTCAGCGGCCGATCGACACCAGGATTATGGCGATGAACATTGCGACCGTAGCCAGCAGCATGACAATGACGAGGGCAGGCAACATGGGGATCTCCTGGAGCGTTGATACGGGGAGCGTTGATACGGGATTCTGTCGCCCAAGATAGCCTGCGGGCAGGCTGCTTGTGAAGCGTTCCTTGCGGGCGCTGTGTCGCAGGGGGGAACGCAGCGCGGTGAGCCGCCTATTCCATCACCTGCGCCAGGAAGGCCGGCAGGTTGTCGGTGTGGTAGTGGATATGCGCGGCGGGGCGGGCCTCGGGGGCGACGTGGACCGTCCGCATCCCCTTGTCATGGGGCACGGCAAGGTTGCGCGGGTCGTCCTCGAACATTGCCGCGGCGAGCGGGTCGAGCCCGTCGGCGGCGAAAATGGTCTCGAAAGCCTCCACCCGGGGTTTCGGATGGTAACCCGCCTGTTCGACACCGTAGATCGCGTCGAACAGCCCCGACAGGCCGCGCGCCTCGATCACCCGCTCGGCATAGGGCACCGTGGCGTTGGTGAAAACGATCCGCCGCCCGGGCAGGTCGCCGATCCGGGCGGAAAGCTCGGGGTCGGGGAGGAGGGCGGCGAAGGAGATGTCGTGGACCTCGTCGAGGTAGGGGCCGGGGTCGACCCCGTGCAGCTGCATCAACCCCGCGAGCGTGGTGCCGTAGTCGCGCCAGTATTCGTGGCGCAGACGGTCGGCCTCGGCGTGGGTAACGCCGAGCGCGTCCATCACCCATTTCGTCATCTTCACCTCGATCTGGTCGAACAGCGACACCGACGGCGGATAGAGCGTGTTGTCGAGGTCGAAGACCCAGGTGGTGACATGCGTGAAGCGTTTGGCGAGCATGGGGCGACGCTAGGGGAGCGGACGCGGGCTGGCAAGGGACGACCGCGGGCAGCCGGCCTTGCCGAAGGCGCGCAGAGGCGTGCTACGCCGGGAGGTATTCGAAGGCCAAGGCATAGCGGAGGACCGGGATCGGGCGGGGCCCGGGGCACCGTGGTATACAAGCGACGCTTGAATGTGGCGACGTCAGGTGCTTTATCGGGTCACAACGCAAAGGAGGCGTGGATGAGCGCGGAAAGACCGGCGACGAAGGATGCCTATGGGCTGATCCTGGATGCGATCGACGAGGGGCTCTACAGGCCGGGCGACCGGATGGTCGAAAGCGAGCTTGCCGAGCGTTTCGGGGTATCGCGCACGCCGATCCGCGAGGCGTTGCAGCGGCTCGAGACCCAGAGCCTGCTCAGCCGCGACGGCCGGTCGCTGATCGTGGCGTCGCTCGACCACAACCAGCTCGCCGAACTCTACGCGGTCCGCGCCGAGCTCGAGGGGTTGGCCGCGCGGCTCGCCGCCCAGCACGCCGCACCCGAGGAGGTGCGGGTGCTGCGCGAGATGGTCGAGGACGACCGCGAGATGGTCGGCGATCCGGCGGCGCTGGCGCGCAGCAACCGGCGGTTTCACAAGCAGGTGCATCTCGCCAGCCACAACCGCTACCTGGTGCAGCAGCTCGATCTCGTGCACCGGACCATGGCGCTGCTCGCGACCACCTCGCTGGCGGTCGAGGGGCGGTCGGAGACGGCGATTGCCGAGCATGACGCCATCGTGAGCGCGATCGAGGCGCGCGACGGCGAGGCCGCGGCCACGGCGTTGCAGAAGCATATTTCGAGCGCTTTCGCGACCCGGCTCAGGCTCGATTCCGCCAGCGCTGAAACGGCCGGTTGATCCGTAAGGAGTTTGAACCGGGCCAGATGTCGTGGTCGTTGTGCAGATGCCCGTGGCTGGTCTTGTCCCAGTAGAACGGGTTCCAGGCGATCTCGAGCACGCCTTTGATCGCCGCAACCGAGGCGAGCGGCCAGTAGACGTGCAGCGTCGGGACCCATTTCATCAAGAAACGATGCTCGTCATCGGCGACGGCCATCATGCCGACGGCGATGGTGAGCAGCTCGGAGAAGAAGAAGATGCCGCCGAGGGTCCAGAACGCCCAGGGTGGCAGCACGCTCATGAGCGGGTGGGTGACCCCGAAGGCAAGCAGCCAGAAGCTCCACAACACCGGCGCCAGAAGGAACTGGCTGAGCGTGCCGAGAAACAGGAACTGGACCCCGAGAAACTTTTTGAGGCCCAGCTCATCGAGCAGCCGCCGGGGCGCGCGCATGTGCACACCCCAGGTCATCGCGTAGCCCTTTATCCAGCGCGAGCGCTGCTTGACCCAGGGCCAGGGGCGGCAATTGGCCTCTTCCTTGGTCACGGTGTCGATCAGTTCGGTGTGGTAGCCGTGGCGGGC
The DNA here is from genome assembly GCA_003545125.1 of Paracoccaceae bacterium. Classification (GTDB taxonomy): domain Bacteria; phylum Pseudomonadota; class Alphaproteobacteria; order Rhodobacterales; family Rhodobacteraceae; genus Sinisalibacter. Next base: position 6,367 of record DQCI01000012.1, on the reverse strand, counting down.
GAGCCGGATGCCGAGATCGGCGTCTTCGGTGACGTTGTGGGCATCCCATCCGCCAAGCTCTTCGAGGGCGACGCGGCGAAAGAACAGGGTGGTGCCGCCGAGCGGGACCGCGAAGCCCATCTTCTCGAGCCCCGGCAGCGTGATCCGGAACCAGGCAGCGTATTCGATGGCGAAGGCGCGCGCGAGCCAGTTCTCGCGCGCGTTGTAGAAGTCGAGCACGCCCTGGAGGCAGGCGACGGAGGGCCCACGCATCGCGAAGCGGCGCACCACCTTGTGGATCTGCCCCGGCTCCGGTGCGTCTTCGGCGTCGTAGACTCCGATGATCGAGCCACGGCAGAAATCGAGCGCAAAGTTGAGCGCGCGCGGCTTGGTGCGCACGGCGCCGCCGGGCACGGTCACCTGGCGCATCCAATGCGGCAGGTCCGAGACGGCGAGTGCGTTCCGGGTGAGCGTGTCGTCTGCCTCGACGACGAGGCAGATGTCGAGAAGCTCGCGCGGGTAATCGAGCGCTTCCAGCCGGCGGACCAGACGGCCGGCGATCTCGGTCTCGTGAAACAGCGGCACGAGGATCGAGACGGTGGGCAGGCGCAGGGCGTCGGCGGCCTG
>DQCI01000012.1:1314-5751 GCA_003545125.1 Paracoccaceae bacterium | reverse complement strand
GGGAGGCGGGATCGGGGACGTCCGGGTCAGTTGCCGCGGCGTTCGCGGCGCGGCGCGCGCGCCGGTAGATCACTGCGGCGCCGGCTTTGAGCCCGGTGTTGACGACCAGGGTGAGCACCGCCCAGGCGGTCAACAGGGCAAAGGCGGCGACCGGGGCAAGCACCGTCAGCGCCGCGACCGCGGCAAGCCCCGCGGCGCCATAGCGCCAGTTCGGACCGGTCTGCCAGGTGCGGCAGCTCTGCGAGGCAGCCACACGGGTTTCGGCGCGGCTTGTGAGCGCGCGGCGGCGCGCGGCGATCAGCGCGTCCTGGATACCCGTTTCCGGCGCGACGGCGAGACGCGCGGGGCCGAAGCTTTCGGGCAGCCAGTGGCGGTGCTCTGGAAATTCCGCCGGACGCGAACAGATCACGACCGTCGCACCACCGACGCGCTTCCACGGCAGGATCCCGTTGCGGACACAGTTTTCGGCCCCGATGGCGTCGACCAGGCGCGGGTCGGGCGGCTCGGCGTCGAGATCGGCCACGATGCAGCCGTATTGCTGGGCGAGGGCGCGGTACAGCTCGGCCTCGGTGACCATCTCATGGGCGAGCAGGATATCCCCGAACCGCGCCTCTTCGCGGTCCTGGAGCGCGAGAACGGTCGCCAGGTCGTCCGGGCTGAGCGCGCCCTGCTCGACGAGGATCTCTCCGAGCGGCGGGCGGCGCGGGGCGGTGGCCGCAGCGGCGTCTCGGGCGGTCTGGGTGCCGGCGACCAGCTGCGGCGCGCCCGGTTTCGCCCCGGGGGTGCCGGTGAGACGCGGCGGCGGGGCGCGGAAGATGGGCTTGGGCGCGGGCCGCAGGGGGAAGTCGACCACATGCGCGCCGTCACCGTGGCGCGGCGGGGCCGGGAGCGGCGCGGGGGTGGCCATATCGGCGCGCCCCCCGGTCTCGCGCCCGGCGTCCTGCGCTTTGGGCGCGGACGGGGCAGGGGATCCCTTGGCGAGGCCCGTGCTGAGGAAACCGGGCAGGCGTGGGTCGGACGTTGAACGCATATCGTTGATCGGCGTACCCGTTAAAATTGTCCAAACCTTGGTTGCTGCAAGGTTAAAGGGAGCCGCGGTTTGGGCGCGCGCCGCATTGCGGGGTCTGTGACGGTCGCGTCCCCGGGCGGGGGAGGGCCAGGGCGGGGAGGGGCCAGGGCGGGGAGGGCCAGGGCAAAGCGGTTTCGTGGCCCTGCGCATTACAGGCCGAAGGCCTGTCCTGCGTCCCGTCCGCCCCGCCGCGCCCGCCCGCCTTGGGAGCCAGCGGGGGCGAAGCCCCCGCCCCGCCCGCCGCAGGCGGCCCAAGCTCTGCTTGGGCATGGTACCCGGCGCGGTGTCGCCGCGCCGCGGGTCAGGCGTGATCGCGCGCGTCCATCGCGGCGGCGAACCGTTCGAACAGGTAGTAGCTGTCCATCGGTCCCGGGCTGGCTTCGGGGTGGTACTGGACCGAGAAGACCGGGCGCTTATCCACCGCTATGCCGCAATTCGAGCCGTCGAACAGGCTCACATGGGTCTCGGACACACCCGCAGGCAGGGTCTGGCCGTCGACGGTGAAACCGTGGTTCATCGACGTGATCTCGACCTTGCCGGTGGTGTGGTCCTTGACCGGGTGGTTTGCGCCGTGGTGGCCGTGGTTCATCTTCACGGTCTGCGCGCCGAGGGCGAGGGCGAGCATCTGGTGGCCGAGACAGATGCCGAAGATCGGCAGGCTCTCGTCCTCCAGCAGATCCTGGATCATCGGCACCGCATAGGCGCCGGTCGCCGCCGGATCGCCGGGGCCGTTGGAGAGGAACACGCCGTCGGGGTTCAGCGCTTTGACCTCATCGGCGGTGGCGGTGGCGGGCAGCACGGTCACGTCGCAGCCGGATGACGCCAAGCACCGCAGGATGTTGCGTTTCGCGCCGTAGTCGATGGCGACGACCTTGTGCTTCGGCGCTTCGAGGCGTTTGTAACCGTCCGGCCAGGCCCAGCGCATCTCGTCCCAGTGGTAGGACTGGCGGCAGGTGACGTCGCGCGCGAGATCGAGCCCGACCAGGCCGGGAAAGGCGCGGGCCTTGGCGACCAGCGTTTCGATGTCGAAATTGCCTTGCGGGTCATGGGCCAGCGCAACGTGGGGGCTGCCCTGCTGGCGGATCGCGCGGGTGAGGCGGCGGGTGTCGACCCCGCCGATGCCGATCCGTCCCTGCTTGGCGAGCCAACCAGTGAGCGCTTCGGTCGCGCGCCAGTTGGAGGGCTCGGTCGGGTCCCACTTGACGACCATGCCCGCGGCCACCGGCGTGGCGGTTTCGTCATCCTCGGGGTTGACGCCGACATTGCCGATATGGGGGAAGGTGAAGGTGACGACCTGACCGGCATAGGACGGGTCGGTCATGATCTCCTGGTACCCGGTCATCGCGGTGTTGAAGCAGAGCTCGGCGGTGGTCTCGCCGATCGCGCCGAAACCGATGCCGGTAAAGATCGTGCCGTCGGCCAGCGCCAGGCAGGCGGTGGGCTTGGGCGTTGCGGTGATCGACATGGCAGGTCCCCCCGGATGGCCAAATTGGCACGGGTTTACGAGGCGCGCGGGGGAGGGTCAAGCAGGCCGGGGGGCTTGGGCGGCTTCCACGCCGCGGCGAAGGGTCCGCTTGTGCATGCCTGCCAAGCGGGGTAAGGCGGGCTTTCGAAACCGAACCAGCGGGATGGACCGATGGACATGCGCATACGCCTGAAAGAGGCGCTCAAGACGGCGATGAAAGAGAAGGACGCGACCCGTCTTTCCACGCTTCGCCTGATCACCGCGGCGATCAAGGATCGCGACATCGCCAAGCGCGGCGAGGGCGAAAACGCCGAGGTGACCGACGACGAGATCCTCGCCATCCTCGGCAAGATGGTCAAACAGCGCCAGGAGAGCGCGCGCGTCTACGAAGAAGGCGGGCGGCTCGAGCTGGCCGAGAAGGAGCTCGAGGAAGTCGGCATCATCGAGGAGTTTCTGCCGCGTCAGCTGTCGGAGACCGAGGTGGCGGCGGCGGTCGATGCGGCCGTCACGGCGGTCGGGGCGGAAACGATCCGCGACATGGGCCGGGTGATGGGCGAGCTCAAGGGCAAGTACACCGGTCGGATGGATTTCGGCGTCGTCGGCCCGATGGTCAAGGCGCGGCTGGGCTAGGCCGCAGGGTCTTGCGGATCGGGTTCACCGGGGCGCTGGCGCCTGACGGGGCGCGGCTTGGTGAGATCACGCTGCGGGCGCACCCTGAGACCTTCGCGGCCGATACCCGGCATTTCCGCCCGGACCGATCAAAACAGCAATGGCGCCAGGCGTTGAAAATGGCGCTTGTCCAGCGCGATGTCGCGGTGCTGTAACATTCCATTTCCATCGACGATGCGGGGGTGGGCGACTTTGGCTCTACCCGGTCATTCTTTCCGAACTGGCGGAGGTCTTGGAGGCCACCCGCCACCGGCAAACAGAATATCCGGACCGTGACGACGGGGGGATCTACCTTGCCGAGCGTTTCCTGCATGTGACGACGGAACCGGAGAACTTCCGTCGCCGCTTCGACACCGAATTCGAAGACGCCCCCCGGGGCGAGGCGCTCTCGCTCTACCTCCTCGACCCCGATGCACCCGATGCGCCCGAGCNNGACGGCGCCGGGCTGACCCACCGGGGTCATGCTGGGGCGCTGAGGGCGCGCGGCGGCGGCCTTCCACCCGGTGCAGGGACCTTGGGTCGTCTGACCGCCGAGGGGCGCGGCGGGGGCGCTCGCGCGAAGGGCGGTACCGCCAAAGGCGCGTCACCATCAGGGCGGGCCATCAGCGCGGGCCATCAGCGTGGGCCATAAGCATGGAGTGGGCGCTGCGGACGCCCGCGGGTTAGCGTGCGAAGGAGCCCGGGCGCCCGCCATCGGCAATGGCCGTGCGGACATGAAATCGCCGATATGCCCCGGCCCCATCCCGGCGCGAGGCTGCGCCTGCCGACGCGCAGGCAGCATCTGGGGCGGGGCAAACAGCCGCGCCTTCAGTCGAACTGGATCATCACCGCTTCGAAATCCTCATCTCCGACGACCGCGGTGTGATGGCCCTTGCCCGTCCGGTCCGCCATCCGCCAGATATCGCCCGGGCCGATCCGGCGTGTTTCGCCGTCGCTGGCGGTGACGTCGATGGCGCTGCGCAGGCCAACGAGGGTCTGGCGTTTCGGCGTCGGATGTGTCGGTTCGCTCCAGCCGGCGGGAAGGCGGAGGAACAGCGTGGTCCGCGCCGCCTCCGGCTGGGAGACGAAGATGCCTTGCGCGGGCGGCGCGAAGACCCGCTCTGCGAGGCCGACATCGACATCGTGCCAATGGCTTTCCCCGGCTTCGTCGGCATCGAGATGGTGGACCTTCATCGGCGCGTCCTCTGTATCGGGCCGGCTCCGTCAGGATAAGTGGGAAACAGGGGTGCGGCCA
>DQCI01000012.1:938-1218 GCA_003545125.1 Paracoccaceae bacterium | reverse complement strand
TCCTGGAAAGGCCCCTGGCGCACCGCCTCCGGGTCATTCAGGCAATGGGCAAACGCAATGGGGTTTCTTGCCAATCGAAGCATCAAGCTAAAGCTCGGGCTCGTGTTGTTCGCGCTGCTCTCGGTCTCGGTCCTGCTCGGGGTCTCGGGCACGGTCGGCAATGTGATTACCCAGCTGGAGCTGCGCCACCTGTCCCGGGATGCGCTGGTGCGCGTGGCGACGGCGACGAAGATCGAGCGGATGGCGTCGGCGTTGCGGCTGGACGCGCTTGTCTACGGGG
>DQCI01000012.1:673-857 GCA_003545125.1 Paracoccaceae bacterium | reverse complement strand
TCGCGGAGTTCGCCGCCCGGGTGAGCGCGTAAGCGCGTATGCCGTGGGACGGCGACGGGATCACCCGGGGGGCGGGCGACATGCTGGTTGCCGGCGACAGCTTGCGCCGGGCGATCGAGGATGTGCAGCCACGGGCGACGCAGGACGCCTTTGCCTGCGTGGCCCATGCTCACCGGACCGGGTG
>DQCI01000012.1:316-588 GCA_003545125.1 Paracoccaceae bacterium | reverse complement strand
GATCACGGAGGTGTTGCATAGGTTGTCGCTGAACGAAGACGGCGTCGTCATCCCGGACCAGGACCGCGGCGACGAGATCGGCGCCCTGGCGCTTGCGGCCGAGGAATTCCGGCAGGTGCTGGAGCGGGAGAGAGACGCCGAGCAACGGACGTGGGCAGGGCGCACGGCCGCGCGGGCCGCCCGCGACACAGCGCAACAAAGCGCGGCCGCGGCCGAGCAGGCGCGCCACGAAGCCGAGGCGGCGCGCAATTTCCACGCCAAGAAGGCCGCGA
>DQCI01000012.1:0-189 GCA_003545125.1 Paracoccaceae bacterium | reverse complement strand
CGCCGGCCGCCTGAACACGGCCATCGAGGGCGTGTACGAAGGCGAATTCGCAACCCTGAAGGACAATGTCAATGTCACTGCCGAACAGCTGCGCGGGATTGTCGAGAAGATCAACGAAACCGGCACGGTGGTGACGCGCGACGCAGACGTCCTGTCGACGAACGCGGCCCGATTGTCGCAGCAGAGCGC
>DQCI01000253.1:6141-6777 GCA_003545125.1 Paracoccaceae bacterium | reverse complement strand
GGTGCGACAGGCGGCGACGATCTGGGCGCATTCCTCGGGCGAAAAGCCGAAACGACCGCCGAAGTTGGGGAAGATCGAGATATCCGCTCCGGCAAGGCGCATGAGGGTGCCGAACATCATCCCGTGCGAAAAGCCGGTATCGTCGCTCAGAACATGCGGACCGAGGAAGGCGGGGTGGGCCATGATCGGCAGGGCGAAGCTTTGATCGCGCGCCAGGGCGTGGATAGCGTCAAACCCTTGCAGGCCGGGAATGATCAGCACACCCTGCGCACCGGCCTCCTTGGCGAAGAACGCATCGCCGACAAGATCGGTCGAGGCCCCGCCAAGGTTCGGGAAGTAGAGCGCCTGTGTGGTGTCGCCCGCCGCCCGCCGCGCTGCATTGCCGGCCGCCACGGCCTCGGCCAGGCGCGGGACACGTTCGCGGAAGGGAGCGGTGGGCTGGTTGGCCAGTCCGTGGTCTTCCTTGACCACATCCGCGCCGGCTTCGGCGACACGCCGTGCCGTCAGGGCAAACTCGGCCACGGACAGGCCCATCGGCTTGATGACCGGCGCGACCAGCCCGCCGTGGGCGCGCCCGGTCGCCGCGCGCACTCCGGCGATGCCGCAACGCGCACCGGGGAAGCGGGCGGAAAGCGT
>DQCI01000253.1:5335-6097 GCA_003545125.1 Paracoccaceae bacterium | reverse complement strand
CCGAAGATCACATTGAGGAGCTGCGGCAGGTCGGGACCGGCGCTGTCGGGGCTGTAGCTGAGCCGGGCGTTGAACGTCTCGTTGCTTTCACGCTCCAGCGTCTTCACACGCCCGAGAATCTCGTCCTCGACATAGCCGGCGGGCACGACATCGCGCGGAATCTCGACGGTCTGTTCGAGCGCGATCCCCTCGGCGCGGGCCCGGGCTTCGTCGGGGGTTGCGGCGAAGATCCGATAGGTGACGGTAAACCGGTCCGACATCACAACCCTTCCGCCTTCACGTTGGAATGCACCGCCTCGACGCGCACCGCTTCGAGGTCTTCCTCGGTGATGCCATAGCGGTCGCCGGTGAGCGCCTCGATGCCGCGCACCAGCGCGATGGCGTCGAGCCCGTAGTGGTTCATCAGGTAGGGGCGCGAGCCGCCGTGAGCGTAGGTATCCTTGAGCCCCAGCCGCACCAACTTTTTGCCCAGCCCGTGATCGGCGATGATCTCGGCCATGAGCGAGCCGATGCCGCCCTCGGTGACATGGTTTTCGAGCGTCACCACGCCGCCCTTCACCGAGGCCATGTGGTCGAGCATGGCGGCGGTGTTGAAGGGTTTGATGGTGTGCAGATGGACATGCCGGATCGAGACGCCGGCGCCGTCGAGCGCGGTGCGGGCGCGCATCGCTTCTTCGGTGGTGATGCCGGAGGTGACGACGAGAATGTCGTCGCCTGCCGAGAGCTCGCGGATTTCGCCCACCCGGATCGGGGTATCGAACA
>DQCI01000253.1:5105-5314 GCA_003545125.1 Paracoccaceae bacterium | reverse complement strand
TCGGCCGCCTCACAGATGCTTTCGACCTCGGTCGCGTCGCCGGTTTCGAGCACCGTCATGTTCGGGATCGAGCGCATCACCGCGATATCCTCGATCGCCTGATGGGTCATGCCGCCGGGCGTGGTGACCCCCGGCAGGAAGCCCATCAGCCGCACCTTGCGCCGGGGATAGGCGATCGAGGCCATGAGCTGATCATAGGGGCGCCGGTA
>DQCI01000253.1:3668-5047 GCA_003545125.1 Paracoccaceae bacterium | reverse complement strand
TCGCGGAACTTGTCGATCTCGCACGACGAGGTGAGGTCGGCCGACAGGCACAGAACCTCCGGGTTTGCCACCGCGTAGTCGCGAAAAGCGCGCTCATAGGGGCGGGAGACCATTTCGACCATATTCTGCTCTCCTCAGGCGTAGTCGATGGGCTCGATGCCCAGCGATCTGGCAATGTCGCGGTTCATCTTCGCCCGCTCGTCTTCGCGTTTGAAGCGCACGTAGTGCAGGCGCGGGAAGCGCAGTTGCAGCGAGGGCATGCCGCGGAAGGGGGAGGTGTTGGCGAGGATAATGAGCGGCTGGCCGCGATGCGGCGTCTTCACCGCTTCGCGCATGGCGTCGAGGTCGTGGCCGTCGATCCAGACCACCTTGGCCCCGAACGCCTCCATCTTGGCCTGGATGTCGCGCACCTCCATCACGCTGGTCATGGCGCCGTCGCATTGCTGGCGGTTCACGTCCATGATCGCATAGAGGTTGTCGATGCGGTGATGCGCGGCGGCCTGGATCGCCTCCCAGGTCTGGCCCTCCTGCAACTCGCCGTCCGACATGTAGACCCAGACGCGGCCCGATTCGCCCTTCTTTTTGCGGCCCCAGGCCAGCCCGGCGCCGGTCGACAACCCGATCCCCAGGGTGCCGTTGTGCACCTCCATCCCGGGCGAGTGCTCGGCCCCGATCTGCTCCACCGACGAGCCGTCCTGGTTGAACATCTCCAGCCCCTCGGGCGCCATCCGGCCGACCTCGATCAGGGTGGCGTAGGCGACCAGCGCGTAGTGCGCGGGGGCGATGAACAGGCGGTCATACGCGGGGGAAGCGGGGCCGTTGTAGCCGGCCCCGGTGTGATACTCCGGATTGTCCGCCGAAGGCACGCCGCCAAACGGCTTGGGGACCATCGGCAGGGTCGGGTCGCCGAGGTTCAGTTCTTCGTTATAGAGCCAGGCAAGCTGCTCGGCCGAAGAACAGGCCTGGCTGAGATAGCCGCCGTTGTTGCGGATGGTGTGCTCGAACACCCGGCGGCGAATGCCAAGCGCGACATCCTCGCTCGTTCGTTCGTTCGGTAGGGCCGATGCCGCATCACTCATGGGTTCATCCTTTGCCGGGGGACGGGGTTGGTGATGTTGGCGCCAGCCTTGCGACCGGCGCCGTTGCGATCAGCCAGCCGCCTTGAGATCGTTGTACATCTGGAGCGCCTTGTCGGGCGTTTCCAACTCGTGCACGACCTTGCCGACGGCTTTGATCATGGCAACCGGGTCGTCGGCCTGGAAGATGTTGCGGCCCATGTCGACACCGGCCGCGCCCTGGTCGATGGCCTTGTAGGCCATGTCGAGCGCTTCGAACTCGGGCAGCTTCTTGCCGCCGGCGATGACGATCGGCACCGGGCA
>DQCI01000253.1:0-3595 GCA_003545125.1 Paracoccaceae bacterium | reverse complement strand
CGCACCATGTCCTTGCCCACGCCGGTCACCGCCAGCGTCGGGATGCCGGCCTTGAGCCCGGTGTCGATCAGCTTGATCACGTTGGCGATGGATTTGTGCTCGTATTCCGCGCCGATGTAGACCTGTGCGGCCATCGCCGCGACACCGAGCCGCGCGGCGTCGTCGATCGCGACCGCAACGGTCTCGTTCGAAAGCTCGGACAAGATCGAGTTGCCGCCCGAGGCGCGCAGCACCACCGGCTTGGTCACCGACGGCGGGATGTTGGCGCGCAGCACCCCGCGTGTGCACATCAGCACGTCGGCGTGCTCTGCCAGCGGCAGGATGTTGAGGTCGATCCGCTCAAGCCCCTTGGTCGGCCCCTGGAAATAGCCGTGGTCGAAGGCCAGCATCACGGTGCGGCCCGACACCGGGTTGAAGATCCGGCTCATCCGGTTCTTGATGCCCCAGTCGTAGCCCGCGTTGCCCTTGACGTAGAAGCCCTGGGTGTCCTGCGGCGTGTTCAGGCCAAAATCCTTGCCGTCCTTGATGTCGTCGATATCCGCCATGTGTCCGCCTTTCCTGAAGCGATGACCGGGGCTCAGCCCGGGGTCTGTGTCTTTGTCTCTGTCCGGGTCTCTGTCTGGGCCGCCTGCATCCGCGCAAAGGCCGCTTTCGGGTCGTCCGCCTTGAACACCGCGCTGCCTGAAACGATCAGGTCCGGGCTTGCGGCCGCGATCTCGCCGATGCTGTCCAGCGTCACGCCGCCGTCGAAGGCCAACACCGGCCTGCTCGCCGCGCAGCGCTGCCGCAGGTCGCCCAGCCGCGCGGTGGCGGCGGAGATGTCGGCGGGCGTGCCGTCGCGCGGATCGAGCGACAGAACCAGGAGCATGTCCGGCTCAAACGCCAGAAGATCCGCGATGTCGTCCAGGTCGGTCCCCGGCATCAGGCCGAGCCCGGCGAGGACCGGACGGTTCTGTGCGGCGGCGGCGCTGCGGATGCCGGCGATGGCCTCGGCCGCATCGGGCGCCTCGGCATGCACGGTGATCATGTCGGCGCCGGCTTTGACATAACCCGCAACATGGGCCGAAGGCCGGGCTATCATCAGGTGAACGTCGCGCAGCAGGCTGTCGCCGGCGGCTTTGACAAAGGCGGGTCCGCCGATCATGGCGGGCACGAAGCTGCCGTCCATTTCGTCGAAATGCAAGATTGTGCAGCCCCAGCCGCGGGCCGTGTCGACCGCGGTGCCAAGGGCGCTGAGATCAGCGGCATAGAGGCCGAGGGAAATGCCCCGGGCGCGTTGCTTGAGGTCATCCGTGCGGGGGTGGGTCATTGCGGGTCGATCCCGGTCAGCATGTCTGGGGTTCCTTTCCGCGCTCCCCTTCTGCGGTCCCGTGTGCAACGGGAAACCGGGCCGCGGTGGTGCGGCCCGGCCGGTGTTTGATCGGCTCAGCGCGCCGGCAGCGGCATCCATTCGGAAACCGCGACATCGGCATGGGCGAACTGGGGCATGTTGGCCGAGAGATCTTCCATGTTCTTGATGTCGTTGTCGTTCAGGAACGCCTGGGTGATCAGGGTCGGCGGCACGATGACGCTGGCGCCCGGATCTTCACCCGCAAGCAGCATGGCGAGCGCGCGCACCGAGACCTCGCCGACCACGGCGGGGTTGGTTGCCACGGTTGCGACCCAGGCAGACCCCGATTCGCGCATGGCCGCGATATCGCTGGTCGAGATGTCGGCCGAGTAGATCTTGATCTGGTCGGTCAGCCCGGCCTCGTCGACAGCGATCTTCACGCCTTTGGCAAACTCGTCATAGGGCGCGAACATCACGGTGATGTCGGGGTTGGCCTGCAGCACCGAGCGCGCCTGGTTGGCGTTCGAGTTGGCGATCGGGTTGTCCATCGTGCCGAACTGCGCGAGTTCCTCGATGCCCGGGTTTTCGCCCTTGACGTCTTCCCAGGCGGCATGGCGACGATCCAGCGGCGCGATGCCGGGAACGTAGACATAGCCGGCCTTCCAGGTGTCGCCGTTGTCGGCGATGGCCTGCTCGAGCGCGAGTTTGCCCAGCAGGTAGTCGGATTGTTCGACCTGCGGGATCGCGTCGTTTTCAACGTCGACATCGAAAGCGACGACCTTGATGCCGGCCTCGACAGCGCGCTGTGCGGCGGCCTGCATCGACTCGGTCAGCCCGTGCTGGATGACGATGCCGTCGACCCCGAGCGCGATGGCCTGGTCGACCATGTCGGCCTGCAGCGCCGCATCCTGGCGGCTGTCGAAGACGCGCAGATCAACGCCGAGGGCTGCGGCTTGCGCTTCGACGCCGCCGAGGTAGGCCTGGAAGAAATCACCGGTGGACAGATACCGCACCAAGGCGATCTTCACCTCGCCGGCATTGTCGAACGGCGCCGGCATGTCGGCGGCCAGCGCGGCGGTGCTCGCGGCCGAGGCGAACAGGGCACCGCTGGCGAGTTTCAAAACAGTTCTTCTGATCATGGTCTTAGGTCCTCCCAATTGGTGTCGGGTGTGTGACTGGCCGCTTCATTGGCCGCCTTTTCGCCCCCGCGAAGACAGGGCGAAGGTAAAGACAAGCGCGACAACCAAAACGCCCCCCTTCACGAAATCCTGCGTGTAGTACGGTGCGTTCATCATCGTGAGACCCTGCAGAAGGATGCCCACGAAGATCGCGCCGACAGCGGTGCCGAAAGCGTTGGGCTTGGCTGCGCCCAGCACCGCGAAACCGATCAGCGCCGCGGCCACCGAATCGAGCAGCAGGTTGTTGCCCGAGGCGATGTCGCCGCGACCCAGGCGCGCGGCCAGAAGGATGCCGCCGACCGAAGCCATGACGCCCGAGATCATGTAAGCGAGGATCTTGTAGCGGTTCACATTGGCGCCGGCGAGCGCGGTGGCGCGTTCATTCGACCCGATCGCATACATCAGACGGCCGTGGCGGGTAAGCTCGAGGAAGCCCCAGATCAGGACGCCGGCGACGACAAAGATGATCACCGGCGCCGGGATCAGATCTTCGAGGAAGAAATCGAACCGGTGTCTTCCGAGCCAGAGGAAGCTGTCCGAAAACGTGCCGTTGGCGGTCTCGCCCGAGGGCAGGCGCATGCCGGTCGACACCGAGCGGCCCTCGGTCGGAATGCGCTGAAGGCCGATCAGAAGAAACATCATGCCAAGCGTCGCGAGCAGATCGGGCACCCGCGCCTTGACGATCAGCAACCCGTTGATGAACCCGACCACGGCGCCCATCACCAGGCAGGCCGCAATCGCGACAAAGGCGGATTGCTCCAGCACCACCATGACATAGGCCGACAGCATCAGCGCGGTCGTCGCGGTCGAGCCGATCGACAGGTCGAATCCGTCGACCACCAGCGTTGCGGTCAGCCCCAGGGCAAGGATGCCGGTGATGGCCACCGACTGAAAGATGAAGACCGCCGAGCGCGGTCCGGCAAATCCTTCGGCGGCGAGCGAGAAGTACAGCACCAGCCCGACGAGCAGGACGAGAAACCCATATCTGATCGCGAGTTCGCGAAACCTGTCCGAAGATCCGCTTGGCATTCTATCCCCCGTTACCCGGTCCGTTGTCCGGTCTGTTGTCTGGCCCGCTGTCTGGCCC
>DQCI01000168.1:7853-10447 GCA_003545125.1 Paracoccaceae bacterium | reverse complement strand
AAGGCCGCCTCCACGCCCCATTCGTCCGTCAAGGCGCCGCGCACCGTCTCGAATCCCGGATCGTCGGTCGGCATCCGGCTCGCGGGCGCGCCGTGGCCGAGGGGAAATTCGGCGGTCACATCCGCGGGCAGGCGGCTTTCGACATGTTTCACGAAGGCGGCGTGCACCGCCTCGGGGTCCTGGGTGCCGACCAGGCGGAAGCTCACCTTGGCGCGCGCCTCGGCCGGCAGCACGGTCTTGAAACCTTCGCCGGTATAGCCGCCGGTGATCCCGTTCACCTCGGCGGTGGGGCGCGACCAGATCATTTCGAGCGGCGTGCGGTCCTGTTCGCCTGCGGGCACCGATAGCCCGACATCGCCGAGAAAGCCCGCGTGGTCGAAGCCGAGCCCCTGCCATTGGGCGCGGATCTCGCCTGGCAGCTCCGGCACGCCGTCGTAAAACCCGTCGAGCGTGACCCGGCCGGTCTCGTCGTGCAGATCGGCGAGGATCTGCGCCATGAGGTGGATCGGATTGCGCGCGAGGCCGCCGTACATGCCCGAATGCAGATCGCGGCTCGCGGCCTTCAGGATCACTTCCTCCGCCACAAGCCCGCGCAGCATCGTGGTGATCGCCGGAACCCGGCCTTCGAAAAGCCCCGTGTCGCAGATCATTGCGAAATCGGCGGTCAGCTCCTCGGCGTTCTCCTTCATGAACGGCACCAGCGAGGGCGAGCCCGATTCCTCCTCGCCTTCGAGGAAGATGGTGATCTTGCACGGCAGCTCGCCGTGCTCGGCGACCCAGGCCCGCATCGCCTCCACGAAGGTCATCAGCTGGCCCTTGTCGTCGGAGGTGCCGCGGCCGCGGATCACTGTGCCGTTGGGCGTGTCTTCCAGTGCGGGCTCGAAGGGCGGGCTGTCCCAGAGCTCCAGCGGGTCGACCGGCTGTACGTCGTAGTGACCGTAGAACAGAAGGTGTGGCCCGCCGTCGCCGCCATGCGCCACCACCATCGGATGCCCCGGGGTCGGGCGTTTCTCTGCCGTAAAGCCGATCGTGGCGAGGTCTTGCACCAACCAGTCGGCGGCGGCGTCGCAATCGGCCTTGTAGGCGGGGTCGGTCGAGATCGACGGGATCCGGAGCAGCGCCAGCAGCCGGTCGAGGGCAGCGCCCTGATCCTGGTCGAGACGGTTGAGAACGGGGGCGAGGGTCATGGCGGTCTCCTTGGACTGGCCGGGGGCTTGGCCCGGGGGGTTAAGCCGGGGGCTTGCTGGCCGTGTGTGGCGGGCCGGGGGGGCGTGCTCCAGGACGAAGGCACATCCCCGGTCGATCGGCGGAAACCGTATCAGAGCGCCCGGCACTGTCCAGACGGGCTGGCAACCGGAAGCGCCGCTCCTTATGTTGCCGCCAAACACTGGAGGAAAGAGCATGAAAAAAATCATTCGGGCCACCGCGCTGACCCTGTCGTTTGCTTTTGCGGCGACGCCGCTCCTGGCCGGAGGCCTCGGCTTCGAGCCGGTCGCCCCGGAAGGGCTCGACGCGAAAGCCGGTCAGATGGTCCAGGCGCTGCAGGACGGTATGCCCGGCCAGATGTCCGCGTTCGAGGCCCAGGGCTTCGGCTATTACGGCGCGATTGCGGTGCCTAAGGGTATCGACCTGAAGCCGGAGCTCTTGAGTTCGGTCGCGAATCTCGACAGCCGCGATGCCGCCGCCACCGGCGTGCTGGACGCCTGCAAGCTTCAGACCGGAACCGACTGCACGGTGATCGGCTACCTCGTGCCCGCCGACGGCTGACCGTGCGGGCGGGGCGGCGCCGCATCCACGCGTCCGGTCCCGGTCTGCTTTTCTTTTGCCCGGCAAGGCTCTGAGGCTTCCACTCAGCCAACAGCCCGGTCCCCTGTGGCCGGGCTCATGGTCTGAGCGGCCCGCCTGCGGCGCTTGATCGAAGTCAAAGCCCGGCTGCGGCAAAAGTGCCTAAAAGGTCCGAAACCGTTTACCGGTGCTTAATCCTTGTGTAACAACACGAGACCGTTAGCCGCGGGGAGGGAAACGCGCGTGAACTACGAAACCAAGCTGGATGCAGCGATCAAGCGCCTGCATGATGAAGGTCGCTACCGGGTTTTCATCGACGTCGAACGCGAGAAGGGCAACTTTCCGCACGCGACGTGGTCGAAGCCGGACGGAACCCAGGTTCCCGTCACCATCTGGTGCGGCAACGATTATCTCGGCATGGGCCAGAACCCGGTCGTGCTCGCGGCGATGCACGAGGCGCTCGACGCAACCGGCGCCGGCTCCGGCGGCACCCGCAATATCTCCGGCACCACGGTCTATCACAAGCGCCTCGAAGCCGAGCTTTCGGACCTGCACCGCAAGGAAGCGGCGCTCCTGTTCACCTCGGCCTACATCGCCAACGACGCGACGCTGTCGACCCTGCCCAAGCTCTTCCCCGGGCTCATCATCTATTCCGATGCGCTCAATCACGCCTCGATGATCGAGGGCGTACGCCGCAACGGCGGCGCCAAGCGGATCTTCCGCCACAACGACGTCGAGCACCTGCGTGAGCTGCTGGCCGCCGACGACCCGGACGCGCCGAAGCTGATCGCCTTCGAATCGGTCTATTC
>DQCI01000168.1:5202-7767 GCA_003545125.1 Paracoccaceae bacterium | reverse complement strand
GCCGGCGTGGCCGAACGCGACGGGCTGATGGGCCGGATCGACATCATCAACGGCACGCTGGCCAAGGCCTACGGGGTGATGGGCGGCTACATCGCCACCACCGCCAAGATGGTCGACGCGATTCGCTCTTACGCGCCCGGCTTCATCTTCACCACCTCGCTGTCGCCGACCATCGCCGCAGGCGCCGCCGCCTCGGTCCGCCACCTCAAATCCGAGGACGGCCAGGTGCTGCGCGAGCGGCACCAGGAGCAGGCGAAGGTGCTGAAAATGCGCCTCAAGGGTCTGGGACTCCCGATCATCGACCACGGCAGCCATATCGTGCCGGTCATCGTCGGCGACCCGGTCCACACCAAGGCGCTCTCCGACATGCTGCTCGACGGCTTCGGCATCTATGTCCAGCCGATCAACTTCCCGACCGTGCCGCGCGGCACGGAACGCCTGCGCTTCACGCCATCGCCCGTGCACGGGCCGGGCGAGGTGGATGCCCTGGTGCACGCGCTCGACGATCTCTGGTCGCAATGTGCGCTGAATCGCGCCGAACTGTCCGCCTGACCGTACGCTCGGTTGTGCACACGCGCTTGCGCTGTGCTAAAAATGGAGCAATGACACCGGGGAGATGACGAATCGCCGGTGGACTGGGGACGGGGGCGGATGCTCCGCCCGTCAGCGTAAGGGATGGCTGATGATCAGGCGTTGGGTTACGCCCAAGATCACCAAAGAAGGCGTGGAGCCGGCCGGATTCGACTCGTTCGATCTCCGGCTCGGCGACATCATGCGCGGCGAACGCGCGACCTTGGGCAAATCCCTGCTCGACGTCCAAGCTGAGTTGCGCATAAAGGCCGCCTACATCGCCGCGATCGAAAACTGCGACACGAAAGCGTTCGACACGCCGAGTTTCATCGCCGGTTACGTGCGCTCCTACGCCCGCTACCTCGGTATGGAACCGGAGTGGGCGTTCGAGGCTTTCTGCCACGAAAGCGGGTTTCAGCCGACCCACGGGCTTGCGCCGCAGGCGCGTGCCAAGGCCGAGAAGGCCAACCGGCAGGGCAGCCGCAACCGCGACAGCGACCCGCTCGCCAACGCCGCTTTCGTGCCGCAACCAAGCTCGATCTTCGAAGGGATCGAACCGGGCGCCGTCGGCTCCGTCGCCGTGCTGGTGGCCCTGATCGGGGTTTTGGGCTTTGGCGGATACTCGGTTCTGCGCGAGATCCAGAAGGTCAACTTCGCCCCGGTCGAACAGAGCGTCGGCGTGCTTGAAGACCTGCCGGGGCTTGGGACCGGCGGGGCCGGACTTGCCGGGGACCCGGGCGCGTCGGTGCTGGCCGGCGGAAGCCCGGATGCGGGTGGCGTGACGCCGCCGACGACCGAGGCGCTCGACCGTCTCTACCGGCCGCAGGCGCTCGACGTGCCGGTGCTGATCGCCCGCGACGGACCGATCTCCACGCTCGACCCGGCCGAAGTCGGTGTGCTTGCCAATGCAGGCGGGGCGCGCTCGACCGTTCCCGTCGATGCCACTCTGGGCAGCGCCGTCGACGAGGCCGTCGCCGCGGTGGCCAAGGAACCGGCGCCGGCACTGGCGCCCGAGGGCGCGGTGCGGGTGTTCGGCCCCGATGCGCCGGAGGTGGCGATTTTCGCGGTCCGGCCGTCCTGGGTGCGGGTGCGCGGCGCCGATGGGTCGGTCATCCTCGAGAAGATCCTCGACGCCGGCGAACGTTACGTGCTGCCGAAACTCGAAGCCGCGCCGACGTTGCGCTCGGGCAATTCCGGCTCGGTCTATTTCGCCGTCAACGGCACCGCCTACGGTCCGGCGGGCGAGGGCGCCTCGGTGACCAAGAACGTGGTGCTCGCACCGGACGCGCTCACCGAGGCCTATGCGATGGCCGATCCGAGCGCCGACGACGCGCTCGCCGAGTTCGTTGCCGTCGCAGAGGCCGACCTTCAGTAGACCGGATCCGTCGTCACGTGCCATGTGTCCGCCTTCGGTAAACGCGCGGGGCCAGTCTTTCGGGATGGGCCGCGTTTGGTCTGCGGGGTGGGTGTTGCCCGGTCTTCGGTCCCCAAGTCCCTTGGGGGGTGTCATGCCGGAGGCGTGGCCCTGGCGCGGCGGGCAGCGCCCGCCACCGACATCTCCATCTGTCACACGCCTGTGGCTTGTCGCGCGCCGCGCCCCGCGCTATCCAAGCCCCGAGCGAAAGCGAGGCCCCCTATGACACACAACCCGATCCGACCCTGGCGCGACATCGAGCGCCGCAAGTCCCGCCAGATCATGGTGGGCAACGTGCCCGTGGGCGGCGACGCGCCTATCGCCGTGCAGACGATGACCAACACCGACTCGTCGGACGTGAAGGCCACCCTGGGCCAGGTGCTGGCGGCCGCTGAGGCGGGGGCCGATATCGTGCGGATCTCGGCGCCGGACGAGGGCGCGACCAAGGCGCTGAAGGAGATCACCGCCGAAAGCCCGGTGCCGATCGTCGCCGACATCCATTTCCACTACAAGCGCGCCATCGAGGCGGCCGAGGCGGGGGCGGCCTGCCTTCGGATCAACCCCGGCAACATCGGGTCCGA
>DQCI01000168.1:1684-5152 GCA_003545125.1 Paracoccaceae bacterium | reverse complement strand
AACGCGGGGTCGCTCGAAAAGCATCTTCTTGAAAAATATGGCGAACCTTGTCCAGAAGCGATGGTCGAATCCGGCCTCGACCACATCCGCATTCTCGAGGATAACGACTTTCACGAGTACAAGATCTCGGTGAAAGCGTCGGACGTGTTCCTGTCGGCGGCGGCCTATCACGCCTTGGCCGACGCCACCGACGCGCCGTTGCACCTCGGCATCACCGAAGCCGGCGGCTTCGTTTCGGGCACCATCAAGTCGGCGATCGGCCTCGGCAACCTGCTCTGGGCCGGGATCGGCGACACCATCCGGGTTTCGCTTTCCGCCGACCCGATCGAAGAGGTCAAGGTGGGTTTCGAGATCCTGAAATCGCTGGGGCTGCGGCACCGCGGCGTCAACATCATCTCCTGCCCGTCCTGTGCACGGCAGGGCTTCAATGTGATCGAAACCGTCGCCGAGCTCGAAACCCGGCTCGCTCATATCCACACCTCGCTGTCGCTGTCGATCATCGGCTGCGTGGTCAACGGGCCGGGCGAGGCGCTGATGACCGATGTCGGCTTCACCGGCGGCGGCGCAGGGCATGGCATGGTCTATTTGGCCGGCAAACAGGACCACAAGCAGGACAACGCCGGCATGGTCGACCATATCGTCGAGCTGGTCGAGAAACGCGCCGCCGAGATCGAGGCGGAAGCGGCAGAGGAGTAGGGCGGCGCTGGCTGTCCGGGCCGGTCGCATCGCTGATCTGACCCCGCAGCGGCGAAGCGGCGCCGGTTTCAGGGGGAGGTATGCCGATGAAACAAACCCGTCTTGCGGCCAACCCGGACGCGAAATCCCCAGCCGGCGCCGATATCCGGTTCATCATGGACGGGCCGAACGGCAACATGATCCACAGCACCGTGCCGCCGGGGCAGGTCAATCGGGCAACGATTCATGCGACGGTCAGTGAATTCTGGCACGTGCTCGACGGTGCGGGTGAGATCTGGCGCAAGAGCGGCACCGACGAACGGGTGACTGCGCTGGTGCCGGGCGTTTCCATCGACATCCCCGTCGGCACCGCGTTTCAATACCGCAACCTTGGCACCCGCCCGCTCAGGTTCATCTGCGTATCCATGCCGCCTTGGCCGGGCGATCAGGAAGCGCGCCATTTGCCGGGGATCTGGGAACCGACCATCTAGAAAAACCGCCCGGCGACCCGGACGGTTTCCTGTTCAATCGCAAACGCTTACTGCGCGGCTTGACGCAGTTCGGCCACCACGTCGGTCATGGCGTCGAGCGGGACGTAGCCGCGCACCAGCTGTTCGCCGATCACGAAGGTCGGGGTTCCGGTGATCTGGAGGCGGCTGGCGAGGGCGTGGTTTTCGCCCAGCACGGCGTCGACTTGCGGGTCGGATATGCCCGCGAGGAAGGCCGCGCCGTCGAGCCCGAGCCCGTCGGCAACCGCCACCAGGCTCTCCTCGGTCACATTGCCGCGCATGGTCATCATCGCGTCATGCAGGGGGCCATAGGCTGGGTCGCCGCCGATCAACATGGCCGAGACCGCAAAGCGCGAGGCCAGCAGGCTTTCCTCGCCGAGGATCGGAAACTCCTTGTAGATGATCCGGATGTTGCCGTCGGCCTCCAGCAGAGACTGGAGTTCCGGGAAGGCCTTGCGGCAATAGCCGCACTTGTAGTCGACGAATTCGACGAAGGTGATGTCGCCGTCCGGGTTGCCGCCGATGTGGGACGTCGGATCGTCGTAGATCGCGGTGTGGTTGGTGGCGATGAGCGCGGCGTCGTTGGCCACCTGTTCGGTTGCCTGGCGGCGCTCCAGCACGGCGACCGCTTCCATGATGACCCCCGGGTTGTCCAGGAGATAGGCGCGGACGGCCTCGCCGAAGGCATCCGCCTCGGTGTCGCTCATGTCGGCGATCGAGAAATCTGCCGACAGCGCCGGGGTCGCAAGGCCGAGCGCGAGCGCGAGAGCGGGTAGGGTGCGGGTCATGTGTTGTTCCTCTGTTGGGCGTCTCGCGGGGCGTAACCCGAAGCGGCGGATGGCCACAAGCGGTTGTCGCGTCGCGCCTTGACCTTTGGCCGCCGAGGGGGCACCCCGGTTCGCGCGGACACTAGACCGTTTCGCGGCGGTGATGCATCACACGTTTTCGCGAAACCCGGTCGGCCGGGAGGGCAGGCGGCGCGGTCCTGCGCTTCGGCCCGGCGGCGCCGGGAAACGCGAGAACGGCAAGCGAGGACGACATGCGGGTTTCAAGACGCTCCGATGTGGAGCCCTTCATCGTGATGGACGTGATGGAAGCGGCGCGCGCGGCCGAGGCGGCGGGGCGTCACATCATCCACATGGAGGTGGGCCAGCCTGGCACGCCAGCCCCCGCAGGCGCGCGTGCTGCGGTCGCGCGCGCGATGGAGGGCGACCCGCTCGGATACACGGTCGCGCTCGGGCTGCCGGCCTTGCGGGCCCGCATCGCGCGCCACTACGGCGAGGTCTACGGTGTCGATCTCGACCCGGCCCGCGTGGTCGTCACGCCGGGCTCTTCGGGTGCCTTCCTGCTCGCTTTCACCGCGTTGTTCGACACCGGCGACCGGGTCGGCTTGGGCGATCCGGGCTATCCCTCCTACCGGCAGATCCTGCGCGCGCTCGACCTCGCACCGGTCGGGATCCAGACCCGGCCCGAGAACCGCTACCAGCCGGTGCCGCAAGACCTTCCCGACAGCCTTGCGGGACTGATGCTGGCCTCGCCCGGCAATCCCTCGGGCACGATGCTCGGCCACGCCCAGATGGCCGCGCTGGTCGAGGCCTGTGCGGACCGGGACGTGAGCCTTGTATCGGACGAGATCTATCACGGCCTTCACTACGGCGCGCGCGGGGTGAGCGCGCTCGAGTTGACCGACGAGGCCTACGTCATCAACTCGTTTTCGAAGTATTTCTCGATGACCGGATGGCGGGTCGGCTGGATGGTTGTGCCCGAAGCCCATGTGCGGCTTGTCGAACGGATCGCCCAGAACATGTTCATCTGCCCGCCGCATGTGAGCCAGGTGGCAGCACTGGCGGCGATGGACTGCGGGCCGGAACTGGAGGCGAACCGCGCCGTCTATGCGCAGAATCGTGCGCTGATGCTGGAGGGCCTGCCGAAAGCGGGGTTCACCCGGATCGCGCCGCCCGACGGCGCCTTCTACATCTATGCCGATGTCTCGGACTACACGCAGGAGTCACGGGCTTTTGCGGAGGAGATCCTCGCCGGGGCCGGGGTGGCGGTGACACCGGGGCTCGATTTCGACCCGCTGCGCGGCAATACCACGCTGCGGTTTTCCTATGCCCGCGCCACGGCGGATATCGAGGAGGGCCTGGCCCGGCTTCAGCGGTTCATGGCGGCCCGGGTCTGAGGTTTCCGTCCCGGGTAGCGTCCGGTATCGGCGTCCCGGCGCGGCGGACAGGATCCGGGGACTGGGACTGGCGCTAGGGCTGGCACTGGGCCCGGGGCTGGG
>DQCI01000168.1:0-1554 GCA_003545125.1 Paracoccaceae bacterium | reverse complement strand
GTGTCAGAAATCTGGCCGTGACAGATCGCGCGCGATCTGTTCCAAAGATGTCAGATTACGTGGGAGTGGAACACGATGGCTCGCCCGACCGGGGATAACTATGTCGACTCGATCCTCTATGGAGATAACCACTGGGGTTCGGACAATCTCACCTACTATTTCGATAACGGCTACGACGCCTGGGAGCCTGGGGCCAAGTCGGCCTTCCGCGACGCGCTCAAGAGCTGGTCCGATGTCGCCGATATCGATTTCCGCGAGACTTACCTCTCGGGCAACGCGGACCTTGTCGAGTACTATCTCGATGATGCGGACATGACCAACCTGATCGGCAGTGGCGTATTGGGGGCGCATGACATCCCCTTCAGCAACAACCATTCGTCGATGCGCGAGGGCTTTCACAACTGGGAATCCTTCGGCTGGCCGGGGCCCAACGGCTACGACGCCGACAGCCTCAAGCCCGGTGGGCTCGCGATGTCGACCTTCATCCACGAGCTCGGCCACGCCCTCGGGCTGGCGCATCCGCACGATTCCTACGGCCCCTCGGTACAGATGCCCGGGGTCAGCAGTGACGACGATCTCGGCACCTACGAGCTCAACCAGGGTGTCTTCACCGTCATGTCCTACAACGACGGCTGGATCGAGCAGGACCCGTGGTACAGCGGCGTCAACGACAAGGGTTACAATTCCGGCCCCGGCGCCTTGGACATTGCCGCAATCCAGTATCTCTACGGGGCCGACACCTCGAACAATGGCAGCGGCACCACCTACAATTTGAGCGGCAGCATGGGCTGGAGTGCGATCTGGGACACCGGCGGGTCCGACCAGATCAGGTACACCGGCAACCAGGACGCCGTCATCAACCTCAATTCGGCGCCGCTCGACGAGGGCAAGAATGCGGGCGGCTACCTGAGCTACCTCAAGGGCGGCGACAACTACGGCGGCTACACCATTGCCGGTGATGCCACCAATGCCTTGGCGAACAAGAACGGCGAGACCGGCGTCATCATCGAGAACGCCACCGGCGGCAGTGGCGATGACAAGATCATCGGCAACAAGGTCGCCAACCTGCTCAAGGGCAATGACGGCGCCGACGATCTGCGCGGCCGTGCCGGCGACGACAAGATCGTCGGCGGATCCGGCAAGGACCAACTCACGGCCGGGACCGGCGACGACGTTGTGCTCGGCGGCGACGGCAGCGACGTGCTGCGCGGCGAAAAGGGCGCCGACACGCTCGGCGGCGGCGACGGCAATGACAGGCTCTACGGCTCCGGCGGCGGCGACGTGCTCAAAGGCGCGGCCGGCAACGACCGCCTGCGCGGCGGCAGCGGCGCCGACGACTTCGTGTTCCGTGCGGGTTATGACAACGACTCGGTCCAGGATTTCAAACGTGGAATCGACACGCTGGTGCTCGACGACAATCTCTGGAGCGGCGTCATGACCGCGCAGGACGTTGTCGACACATTCGGCACACGCGACGGCAACTCCACGGTGCTGGATTTCGGCGGCGGCGACACGCTCACCGTTGTCGGCATCTCCAACCCGGACAACCTGGTG
>DQCI01000032.1:9969-14456 GCA_003545125.1 Paracoccaceae bacterium | reverse complement strand
GACCGTTTATTTGCCGGACGCAGTCGGGGCATGGTCAGCTAGAGCGTTTCGCCAAACAAACCTGAATAACTGGTTTGTCGGGAAACGCTCGGAACTCATTGATGTGGTGGACGTTTCGAAATCAACTTATGTCTCAAGTTAATCTCGAAACGCTTTGAACGAAAAGGTCAAGCGGTCCCACCGATCCGACGCGCAAGAGGCCTACCAGCACCTCCGCTCCGAGCAAGACGTGGACCAGAAGGCCAAGCTGCGGGACTGGGAGCGCTTCTACGGACTCGTCAGGCCGAACGGTTCACAGTGTACCAGACCGCGGCACAAGGTTATGCAAAAAAGCTATGATCACATCATTCCGTGCCACGTCGGATCAATCAGGCTACGGCCGATCAGGCGCCGCGTTCATGCGAACCTGCTTTTGAGCGCGTCAAAGCCCGTTTGAAAGACGCCTTGGCTGACCGTCTTTTCCAGGTCCGTCTCCATCCCTTTCGGGCAGGTGAACCGAGCCGTCCAAATGCCGAATGTCTGGTCGCTATCGGTAACCGGGAACAACGCCAACCCGGCCCGGTAGTTTTCGAGCGGAATATCGGCGGTGAGGATGCTGTAGGAAAAACTGTGGTCCAGATCGGACAACGACAGAAGCTTTTCGCGGATTTTCTTGCCGTCTTTCAGCGAGAAGTTCCGCACGCACCCGATGGCGTCAGAGGCCGCCCCACCCTCAATCCGGCTTTGCGCGATCGCGGGATGCCACGCTGGCATGGCGTTAAAATCACGCACAACGCTCCAGACTCGATCGACTGTGGCGGGGATGACGGACGAGACAAGGACTTCAATCATTCCTTTTTGTCCTTTCCGATTTCCTTCGCGAGGCCTTGCGCGTCTTTCGCCGCGCGGAAAACGTCACCCATCTTCGAGACGTTGGCGCCTTCGACACCGATTTCTTTCATCAACTCGTCGATCATCGGGGCCTGCACGCGGTACCGCAGGGCGCTGTCGATGACCTCGTCGGTGGGACTGCGCCCACCGCCCTCGCCGCCGCCGCCACCGCTCATGTGCACCATCTTGATCCCCTCGATCTGGGAAATCGGCTTGACGGTTTCGGCGATGACTGATTCGAGCTTGGCAATGAGCTGCGCTTTCAACCGGCTTGCGCGGGCATCATCGGTCAGCACGTTCTCGGCCTCGTTGCGAAGGCGCTCGGCCTCCGCCTGCACGGCGGCGTGCATCTGCTCCGCGGTCGTGTCGCGCTGCGTGTCCACGGCCAGAACGGCGGCGGCACGTTCTGCGGCGCCGATCTCGCGTGTGGTCGCAACGGCCTCGTCGGCCACGGCCGCAGCGGTGAGCTGCTTTTCAGCTTTAACACGCGCATCGGCCTCTTCGACAGATTTGGCCAATACAACGATGCCTTTTTCGAGCTTCGCCAGATCGATGAACTTCTCTCGTTCGATTTCCAGCCGACGCATTTCCTGCTCACGCAAGATGCGGCTTTCGTCCAGGGTCCGCTCCGAGGCGAGGCGCGCGCGCTCGACCTCTTCATGCGCGGCGATTTCGCGCTGGTTGGTGGCCTGCCGGGTTTCGATCCGTGCAGCCTCGGCCTCGGCCGAGCGTTTGGCCTGTTCCCGCGCGATCTCAGATCCCTGCGCAGCGCGACGGGACTCGATCTCATACTCCTGTTGCAGCTTGGCGAGTTCGATTTCGCGGTCGATAGCGAGGGTTTCCTTCTCCGCCGACAGGTTCGCCTCGCGAATGCTCACGGCCGAATTCTGTTCGATCGCGTTGCGCAACTGGCGCCGTTCCTCGACGGCCTCGATCAACTGCGTCAAGCCCTCGGCATCAAAGCGGTTGGCCGGGTTGAAGTGTTCCAGCGCCGTCTGGTCGAGGTTGCGGATCGCGACACTGTCGAGTTCCAGCCCGTTCTTTTGCAGGATCGGAGCAATCCGCGCCTCGACGGCAGAGACAAAGCCGGCGCGATCTTCATGCAGCTCAGTCAGCGTGTTTTCCGCAGCCACGGCCCGCAGCGCCCCCAGAAACGAGCTTTCGAAGAACGCCGCAAGTTCATCGGGGCGATTGGTCATCGCGCCCAAGGCCGCCGCCGCGCGAGACACGCCGTCGGTGGTCGCCGCGACGCGCAGGAATATCTCGGCGTCAACGTCAACACGCATCCTGTCCCGGGTGATCAGCCCGACATCGGCCTTGGGCGACAGCGAGACGCGCGCCATCCCAAGCTGCACAGGCGTGACCTGGTGCAATATGGGCAAGACGATCATCCCGCCATCAAGCACGACTTTGCGCCCGCCAAGGCCCGTGCGAACAAATGCCCTGTCGGACGCTCCGCGCAAGAAAAACCAGTTCAACAACCAGATCAGGATGACCGCGAGTACGATCAGCCCAATGACCCAGGAAATCCCAGCGTTCGACATGGTCTGCCCTTTCTATTTCTTCACGCGGATCGCTTTGAACTTACGCGTTTGGTCCGTCATCGCCACTTCCGTCGGCAGCCGCTCCATCGAAGAGGCGCCGTAGAAACCGTGGCAGTTTTGGGTGTTGGCCAGAACAAACTCTGCATCGTCTGGCATCGAAACCGGACCGCCATGCACCAGAATGATCACATCCGGGTTCACCGCAAGGGCGGCATCGGCCCATTCGTCAACGAGCGCGGGGCAATCTGCCAGTTTCCGCGCGGTATCGGCCCCGATGTTGCCGCCGGTGGTCAGGCCCATGTGGCACACGATGATATCAGCCCCGGCGCGCGCCATGTTCTCGGCATCCTTGGGCGAAAACACGTAAGGTGTGGTCAGCATGCCCTTGGACGAGGCAAGCGCGATCATGTCGACCTCAAGCTGGTACGACATGCCGGTCTCTTCAAGGTTTGCGCGGAAATCACCGTCGATCAGGCCGACGGTGGGAAAGTTTTGCACGCCGGAAAAACCGACCCGGTCCAGATCGTCAAGGAAGCTGTCAAAATTGCAGAACGGATCGGTGCCGTTCACCCCGGCCACGACCGGCGTCTTTTTGGTGACCGGCAGGACTTCACGCGACATTTCCATGACGACATCGTTGGCATTGCCATAGGCCATCAGCCCCGCCAGAGAGCCGCGACCGGCCATCCGGTAACGCCCGGAATTGTAGATCACAATGAGGTCGATGCCGCCGTCTTCTTCACATTTGGCCGACAGGCCGGTGCCAGCGCCGCCACCGATAATCGGCACGCCCTCTGCCTTCATTTTCTGAAACTTTTCCATCAAGGCAGCGCGTTCGAATTTTGGCATTGGTCAGTCTCCTTTTGCTCCGGCAACCTCGCCAAAGGCGCGCAGAGCGGCGTCTGTAAAGGCCGGATCGTTGATGTGGCAATCGAGCTCGACCAGTTTGCGGTCGGGTGTTGGGGTGAAATCCCTACGGATTGCGGCAAAAAGCGCCGCGTCGGCGGCGGGGTCGTAGAACGCTTGTCCCGCGGCGTCCAACGCCGAGACGCCGCGCAGGGGCAACAAAAAGCGCACCGGGCCGGTCATCAAGTTCAGCCGCTCGGCGATCCAGGCGCCCATGCGGGCGTTTTCCTCGGGCGTGGTGCGCATCAGCGTGATTTGCGGGTTGTGCTCGTAGAACAACCGGTCGGCGTATTTCTCCGGCACAGTGTCGGGGGCGTGCCAGTTCACCATGTCGAGCGCCCCGACCGAGCCGACATATGGGATGCGCGTGCGGATGAAGGCGCCGAAGCGATCCTCGGTGGCGGCAAAGACGCCACCCATCATCATGTCGCACACCTCGGTCGTGGTGATGTCGAGCGCGGCGGTCAGCATCCCGCCATCGACCAGCTTTTCCATCGACCGACCACCAACGCCGGTTGCATGGAATACGAGGCATTCGTAGCGGTCGTTGAGCCGTTTCGTCAGGGCCTGCACGGCGGGTGTCGTTACGCCGAACATCGTCAGGCCAATCGCCGGGTTTGAGTGCGGCACGCCGGGCGGGTTGACCCGGCCAAAACGCACGGCGCCCGCCAGCGCATCGGCGCCGTTCGACAGCACCTTGGCAGAGATCCGATTGATGCCCTCCACGTCCGTGACGGAATACATCATCATGATGTCCGAGGGCCCGACGTATTGGCTCACGTCGCCCGACGCGACGGTCGAGATCATGATTTTGGGCACCCCCACCGGCAAGGCCCGCATCGCAGGTGTGGCCAGCGCCGTGCCGCCCGATCCGGCGGCGGAAATGATGCCAGCCACGCCCTCGGCGGCCTTCATCCAGCGTTCAAAGGCCAGTGCCATGGCCGCGACCGCGGTGCCACGGTCGCCGGTCTTGATCGCGCCCGCGCCTTCGGGGTGGAAGGCGGCAACCAGATGCGGGGGGATATCCGCCCATGATGGCTTGCCCGAGGTTGAGAGATCAACGGTGCGCACCGGCAACCGCTGCGCCAACAGCCGGTCACGGATGAAGCCGAGCTCGCGGCCCTTGGTATCAAAGGTGCCTGCAACGATGACATGCCCGCCAAGGTC
>DQCI01000032.1:2236-9933 GCA_003545125.1 Paracoccaceae bacterium | reverse complement strand
GACCAGCGCGGCGGCGGGGCGTAGTAGTTCTTCGGCGGCACGTCTTCTTCCGGTTCCTCCGGCAGTATGATCTGTGCCGGCACGACCTGTTGACGCGCCGGCAGACGCGCTGGCGGCACATCGGTCTCGCTGTTCTCTTGCCGCCCAACACCTAACAGTTGTTTTTGCAGGCCTTTGTCGGCTGCCAGTTCTGCCGCGCCGATAACAGTGGAAATCTGGCCATTGACCATGATCGAGATGTCCTGCGCGACCGAGGTCGCCACCGCGAGGTTCTGTTCAACCAGCAACACCGAAACATCACCGCTGTCGCCAATCTTGCGCAAGATGCCCGACACCTGTTCAACAATCACCGGGGCCAGGCCTTCGGTCGGCTCGTCCATCACCAACAGACGCGGTCCCGGCAGCAGGGCGCGTGCAATCGCCAGCATCTGCTGTTCACCACCCGACAACTGGCCACCACCGTTCGACCGGCGCTCAGCCAAACGCGGGAAAGTGTCGTAGATCCTCTCGATCGTCCAGGGGCTGTTCTTGACCGCACAGAGCCGCAGGTGTTCGTCAACGCTGAGCGAGGGCCACAACCGCCGCCCCTGCGGCGTATACCCGATGCCGAGCGCGGCAATCCTGTTGGGCGCCATGCCGGTGATGTCCTTGCCGTTCAGCCGGATCGACCCGCCACGTGTCGGCACCAGGCCGACAATCGCATTGCACAGGGTTGTCTTGCCCATGCCGTTGCGGCCCAACACCGCGTGCACGCCTTGGCCAAGCGAGATATCGACGCCCTGCAAAGCATGCGAGGCCCCGTAGTAAACATGCAGTCCCTTGACCGAAAGCACCTCAGTCATGGGCGCCTCCCAAGTACAAGGCCTGAACCTCAGGGTCGTTTTCGATTTCGGCGGGTGTGCCTTCTTTGAAAATCCGTCCGTTGTGCATCATCGACACGCCTTGCGACACGCGCAGGGCAACGTCCATGTCGTGTTCGATGATGATAAATCCGATGTGCGCGGGCAAAGCGCCCAGGATGTCGATCAAGTCCGCACGTTCACTGGGCGACAAGCCAGCCGCCGGTTCGTCAAACAGGAAAAACCGCGGTGCGCCCGCCAGCGCCATGCCGATTTCCAACTGGCGCTGCTGGCCATGACTGAGCGTGCCGACAAGGCGGTCGAGGTCGTCGCTCAAATGGGTGGCTTGCGCGAGCAGTTCTGCCATATGCGTCGCCGGGTCCGACGGGCTGGGCCGACGCAGCGAAAACCGGCGCGGCGACACGCCCCGACAAGCAACATAGAGGTTCTGACGCACGGTGAGGTTTTCGAATAGCAGCGAAATCTGGTAGGTCCGGCGCAGGCCACGCCGGATCCTTTCTTGTGCCGGCAATTCGGTTATGTCTTCGCCGAAAAACCGGATACGGCCGGTGGTCACGGGAAAATCGCCCGTGACCGCGTTGAACAACGTCGTCTTGCCGGCCCCGTTCGACCCGAGAACCGCCCGGCGCTCGCCCGCCTTCACCGCCAGATTGATGTCAGCCAAAGCCACCAGCGCGCCGAAGTGGCGGCTGACAGCCTCGAGCTCCAGGGCATATTGCCCAGCCGTCTGAAGGCGGGAAAGAGCGTCGGGACGATCCATGATCTGTTATTCGCAGACCGGGTTTTCGCGGCTCACTGGGCCATAGGCGAGGAACTCTTCATAGCCCAAACCAAGTGTTTGCGTGACCTGCGGAGTGACCGAGATCGTCTTGTTCAGCAGACCGCCGTTGGGCCCTTCGACCACTTCCGTGAGGAAGATGTCGCCAACAGCCTGATGGCGTTCGTCAAGGTGAACCATGCCGGTCGGGGTTTCGAACGACAGCTTGGCCAGAACTTCGCGATAGGCCGCACCGCCGTCAGACAAATCGCCGGAGACTTCTTCCAGTGCAAGAAAAGCTGCCTTGGCGTTGATGTAATAGCCGTGCGCGAAAAGCGACGGCGACGGGAAACCGTCCGGGAAGGTTTCCTGATAATCCGTGACAAAGGCTTGCCAGCGCGGGTCATCCCAGGTGTCAGAGATCGGACCGGCCGCGGGCGTGCCAATGATGTAATCACGTTGCGAGCCTTTGGAGCCCAGCACCGATTGGTCCATGGTGATCGAGCCGCCGATCAGGGGCAGATCGCCGCCGGACTGTTCGTATTGGCTGAGGAAGTTCACCGCATCCGCGCCGCCAAGAGCGACATAGATCGCGTCGACTTCGTCCGGTAGCGCCGCGATCACAGAGCTATAGTCCTTGTTGCCAAGCGGCACGTAGAAACGTGCATCCTGCGGCGATGTCCCGCCCATGCGGCAGAAGGGCTCAAGGAACCCGAAGACTTGCGTGTAGGGGAACGAATAGTCCTCGGCCACAACGGCAACCGTACGGTACCCCTTTTCGGTGTAGACGTACTCGCCAAGGCCCGCCATCCACTGCGCCCCCTCGGTCGAGAAGCGGAAGAAGTTGTCGGAGGTCTCGCGCAACGTGGTGTCCTGCGCCGCTGACGCCCCGTTCAGGAATGTCACCTCGGGCTGGGTCTTGGAATAGTCGCGGATCGCGATGCCCTCAGAGCCCGACAACGGCCCAATCACAATCTGTGCGCCGTCCTGTTCGACAAGCTTTCTGACCGCGCGCACCGCACTGTCTGGCGAGGCATCGGTCGAGCCGGAGATCAGCTCGATGGTGTAGCCGGCAACTTCGCCGTCAAACTCGTTGAGTGCCAACTGGATGCCGCGCAAGCCGTCTTCGCCCAGCGCCGCAAAGGCACCTTCAAGCGTGGCAACTGCACCGACCTTGAGGCTCTCGGCATAGACGCCTGAAGCGCTCATCAACGCGGCAAGCGATGCCCCCATAAGCAGATTTGAGTATTTCATTGAAGTTCCTCCCTAGATTTCAACTTAGTGTTCTGACTTGGTTGGGGTTTGAATGGGCTTGATGCGGTCTGACAACTTCTGCCAAAGCCCCAGCAGCCCATCCGGTGAAAAGAAAATGACAAGCAGGAATGCGGCACCGATCACGGTGTTGAAGCGTTCGCGGTCAATCAGATCGATGGCGAAGTTTTCCAGGAGCACAAACGCAAGCGCCCCAAGGAACGGCCCGACCGGGTGGCGCAACCCGCCCACAACAGCGATGACCAATATGTCGATGGCGACATCCACACCGATGGTGCCGGGCGACACGCGCCCGTTCAGGATGACCAGCAATACACCCGCCGTCGCGGCGACCACCCCGGCCAGCGCAAAGGCGAAGACGCGAATAGCCGTGACGCTGTAGCCCAGCGCGGCCACACGACGCGGGTTGTCGCGGGTCGCCTGCAAGGCCAGCCCGAAGGGCGACCCTTCGACAAAAGCCGTGACGGCCAGAAAAAACACGGCGCCAATCAGGCTGAGGTAGTAGAACGGCAGCGGCGCGCGCATGTCTACTCCGGCGATATGCGGCGCGGTGATGCCGGCGTAGCCGGTGAACCCGTTGAAGACTTCGTAGTTCTGGCGGGCAAAGAAAAACACCGAGACCGCGATCGCCAGCGTGATCATGATCATGTAGATGCCGCTGGTGCGCACAGCGATCAAACCGACCAGCGCGCTGAACAGCGTGCCGACAGCGATGGCCAGCGGCGCCACGATCCACCAGCTCCAGCCAAAGCCCAGCACGTCATTTGAGTTCACGCCAAAGATCGCCACCACATAGGCGGCGAGGCCCGCCGCGGTCAGCTGTGCCAGTGAGACCATGCCGCCATATCCCGCAAGGATCATCAGCGACAATCCGATCAGCCCGAGGATCATGCTGTAGGCCCCGATCTGCACGGTGAAAAAATCGTTCGCCGGGAAGGGGAACAGGATCAACAACACCAGCGCCACCCACCATGCGGGGCGCACACCCGAGATGGTTTTCACAACGCCCGCGATCATTTGCCCATGATCCCCTGCGGTCTGACGGCCAAGACGACGATCATGATCAGAAAGGTCAGCACCACGCCATAGGTCGGGAAGTAGGCAAGGCCGAATTGCTCAGCCAACCCGATCAGCAACGCCCCGATGGCGGCGCCGGAGATCGAGCCCATGCCGCCGACGATCACCACCACCAGCGATGCCAACAGGTAGCGGACATCCTCACCCGGTGCGATCGACAGCGCCGTGCCACCGATAACGCCGGCCAACCCGGCAAGCCCCGCCCCGATGGCAAAGACCAAGACAAAAACCAAATCGACGTTCACGCCGGTCGCCGCGAGCATCTCGCGGTCATCGACACCAGCGCGGATCATCATGCCGATCCGGGTGCGGTTCAGAAGAATCCAAAGCCCGACGCCGACAACGATGGCAATGCCGAGAACAAACAGTCGGTAGAACGGGTATTTGATCATGACCATAGCGCCCGACGCTTTGACTACCGAGATGATCGGCAATTCGACCGCGCCAAACAGCGCGTCCGGCGGCGTGAACTGATAGGTTGTGCCACCCCAAGCCGCCAGCATAAGGTCGGCTGCGATGATCGAAATCCCGATCGTCACAAGGGTTTGGCGCAAATCGTCGCCTTGCATCCTGCGAAACACGACCACCTGCAGCACGGCCCCAATCACCGCCAAAGCGACAAAGGCAACCACGACGCCCAGGATCCAGCTGCCCGAGCGGGTCGAGACTTCGTAGCCGATGTAGCCGCCTAACAGGTACAGCGATCCATGTGCCAGGTTGACGTTTCGCATGAGCCCGAAAATCAAGGTGAAACCACTGGCCACGAGGAAATAGAGCCCCGCCAGCGTCAGCCCGTTGAACAGGGTGGTGACGAAGGTTTTCTTGCGTCCTATCGCGTCAATGAGCCAATCCGGCCAGACGGCGAAGACGAGCCACAGCAATATGGCAGCAGCAACGAGCGCCATGGAACTGCGCCATGGATGTGCTTGAAAGGCATTCATTTGAACGCGCGATCCAGCCGGAACTTTTGCGACCTATCCAACGAACTCCTCCCGTAGCTTCGTTTTCTAGTGAGGTTCATGTTGACATGGGCAATTGGGTCCGCAAAGTGGGAGCATTCGCACCAATGGGTAAAAATGGGTAAAAATGGCAGGAACAAATAGTTTTCTGGAGTGGCGAGCATACCCTTTCGAGCCGCAGCAACGGACCGACCGGCCGTACCCCAGGTCACTTTTTGCAGCGAGTCCACCAGATCTGTCGCCCCGTCTACCGTTCGAAATCAGCCTGCTACTGCCGATCCAAAAACCGAGTGACCCTGTTCCGGAAAACACCGAAACCCCGGCAAATGTGGCCGCAGCCCTCTTTCTGGCAAACCCGTTGTTGCACGTTCCGACCTGGGCCAGGTACTTTAGGAAGAGGGGCGTCGGGTGGGTCAGCAATTTCCCGTCTGTGACACAACACGACGACAGCTTTCAGGACCGCTTGTGCGATGTCGATCTCGGCCCCGCCAAAGAGCGCGCCCTTCTGGCAGAATTCCGTGCCGCCGGGTTGCGCACACTCGTATGCGTTTCACAACCGCGCGACGCGGTCGCGGCGGTCACGGATGGATGCGACGCAATGCTCGTGCTGCCAAAAACAGCCGAGTTTGAATTGGGCTTTCCGTCGGTGCGCCGCCGCAGCGCACAGATCGCAGATATTCGCACCGCGGTCCCGGAGGCCGGTGTTCCGATCCTCGGATTGCTGCAACCGGCTGAAGCCGGGTTCCCGTCGGCACAACCCGTCGGCATGGATGCGGCCATGGTCCGTCCCTCCAAAGTTTCGCTATCGTAGGTCCAGACGTTTCATCCAGTTGTACAAAGTCTTGCGGCTGATGTGCAGGGACTTGGCCGTTTCCCCTTTACGAAACCCGTTTTGGACCAACGCCTCAATCACCCGCTGGCGCATGGTTGCTTGCTCACTCTTTGCGCGCAACTCGATCTGAGGCGGCGCCAGGAGCGGCCTGATTTCATGGGCTTCAATCAGCTTGTCCGTCGGCATGTTCGACAGGCGCAACGCGAGCTCTGACAGTTCCAGATCATTGCGCGGCCAGTTATGGGCCGACAGCACGCGAAAAGCCGCAGGTTGAATCACCGGGCGACGGATGCCGAGACCAAGAGCGTTGAAGATGGCGTCGATCTGCATGGGAATATCTTCGTAGCGCTTTCGTAGCGGCGGAAACACCAACTGCTGCACTTTGCCGGTGAGACCACTGATATCCGGGTCCGGCGGCGCACCATCCTCGTAGCACAGAATAACACGGGCCAGTAGGCGCGACCGCCGGTGCTGCCCGACGCTCGTGACCTGATCGTCACGCAGGGTGGTCGTCAGCTTGCGTGCGATCAAGCGCGGGATCTGGCCTGCATTGCGAAACACGACCGCTGAAACGTCGTCTTGCGCCAGAATGCCCCGCACGCTGCGCTCGCCCCCTTGCCGCCCGAAGAGCATCACGTTGATCTGATGAACCGACAGTGCCGTATCAAAGTCAAAAACTTCGATCCGCGATTGCCGGTCGTGGGCCTGCCTTGTGGTCAACAGCTCGATGATGGGATGTGGATTGCAACCCTCCTCGGCTGTCAGGACAACATGTCTGTCGCTTTGGGACATCCGCACTGTTTCGACCGCGCATTGTGCCAGCGCATCTGATTGGCCAGCCAGGCCGGCGTCGGCCAACCGGCTTAGTGCGGCGACGGCCTCTTTGGGGTGTTCCGGCACCACGATCGCGGCGGACTTGTATTCGGCGATCCGGTTAACGATGGAGTGCTGCACTGGAAAACGGTCAATCGTGGAGCCGCCAACATAGCCGCTGATCGCGGCCGTGCGCGCAACGCTTTGCAAGTCTTGCGCGGTCAGGATCGGGCCACCTTCCAGATAGATCTCGATGTCGGGTTTGATCGATCTGGTGAGCTTGACCACATCGCGTGCGATCAGTGCGGCCTCTTCCAGCGACAACTCGCTGATGTGGCCAACAACGCCGCCGACGTTCCAGCCGTAGTTGAAGACGATGCCATCCAATCCCGCCTCAGCGGCGCGTTGCGCCTGCCGGCGCGTGTGGCAATAGAACAGCGCCCGTTTTCCAGCCGCCCGCACCGCCGAGAGGAGCGCGATCTCGGCTTCAACCCCCTGCCCCGCCGCATCCAGAACGCGCTGCATACCGGGCGGGAAGTGAATGGCGCTCGGAAAGTTCGAGGCCCCGGCAAAGCCATTTAGAGCGACGGTTTGCGCGATGGCCGCATGGCGGATCGACCCGGGCCAAGCGGTGACCCCCAAATAGACCGGGATTTTCGATTGTGGCAAAACTTCTTCGGTGGCAAAACTAAGCGTGGTTTCGTCCGCGCGCGCCAAGGGCAACATGCAGGCAATCGAGGACGTGCCCATGTTTCTCAGACGCCCCGCGCTCAACGCCAACAGGAAATCGGCGCCCCCTTCTTCCGCGGCACGCGCGACAACGCCACTTCCAACCGCAACGCCAATCTTGAAACCCTGAACCATTCCTGAGACCTAACCCAGCAATCGGGGAAATGCACCACCGTCGCTCCCTGCCGGTTCGGTCCTTTCACAACCCGACTTGCTTGCCCCACCCCTCGCCAACGCGGACACTCTGAACGCAGGTCGCGAGATAGCCGAGTTCACCATGGATGTTCCTCTGGAGGGCCGTGTAACACAAATCCGGGATCGGAAATCACCGGGCGAATCCAGCATGATGCCCAGGAGGCAAGAGCAGTTGGGCCTCGTCCAAGTGCAAGGCCACGCTC
>DQCI01000032.1:0-2207 GCA_003545125.1 Paracoccaceae bacterium | reverse complement strand
GCGGCAAGGGGCTGCTCACCACAAATCGGTATTCTTCAAGGCGGCATCGGCGAGGTATGAAGATGCAATACCCACAATGCGGCACCTCAACCCGAACCTGGACCTGCTCGCTACACTCAGGAAAGGCTACGGAGGAATCCACGCGATGGCATTCAGAGACGCTCCAGAGTTCGATGACATCCTTGCTATGACAAAAGGCTTCGAAGACGAAGTGAATGCCTAGTTGTGGAGTCTCATGAGGTTGTTCACGTCCAGCCCTGATCGGCTGATGGGTGGCTTTCTGTTTATCCCGGCATGCGGGCGATGCCAATTGTAGGTATGTAACCAGATTGGCAATTCGGAGGTACGTTGAGCTGAGGTTGACAGGCGCGCGCATAAGCCCATTCACGCAGAGAGGATTGAATGAACCGCTCAGCCTTGCCATTGGTCCTTGGCGTGTAGGGCCTCGTGTAGATGTGACGGAGGCCGAGGGCCTTGCAGGCCGCGCTGAAGGCTCTTGAGCGAAAACAAGACCCATTGCCCGTCATCACCCGCTCAATACGGATGCCCAGTTTTTGGTACCACGCGACAGCTGCGCGCAGGAACGCCACCGCGTCTTCCTTGCGCTCTGTGGCCAGCACCTGGCTGAAGCCCAGCCGGGAATGGTCATCGACGCAGACATGCACAAACTCCCAGCCGATGCCACGGCTTTTGACGGTTCTGTCATCGGCGATGCGATGGCCGGCCTGCGCGAACCTGCCCAGCTTCTTGATGTCGATATGGATCGGACTCGCCAGGCCGATCGCGTTTCTAGCGCTGTACCGGCTCTGTGGGCACCAGAATGCGCCACCGGTTCAGGCCAAGGCGCCGCAGAATGCGAGCGACGGTGGCACGCGACCCACCCGTTTCCTGTGCGATGCGATCCATGACCCGCCGCCTGCGGCGCAATTTCACGATCTGACCTGCAATGTTATCGGGGGTTCGACCAGGGCTCTTGATGGGCCATGATGAGCGATCCTTCAACCCTGCAAGGCCCTCAGCGCGATACCGATTGCGCAACTTGTACACAGTGCGCAGGCTGATCGCCATTGCCCCGGCAATATCGGCAGGACACTCACCGCGTTCGAGCCTGCTCACCAGTATCTCTCGACCTTTGGGTGGGTCGTGTCTCGGACGTGGTGGAAATCCGAGGTCGGCGTAATCTCCGGGTGATCTGAAACCCACCCAACCGGCGGCTGGAACCGCTAGGGAGATTACACGATGAACCAGATAACCGAGATCTCGGGGGTTTCGCTACCGACCGACGAGGCGGCGTTCGACCCGATCGAGGATCGCCTGCGGGTGACCGTCCGGGCCACCGTGGAGGCGGTGTTCGAAGAGGAGCTGTCCGACGTTCTCGGCCACCTGCGCTATGGCCGAGGCGACGCGCCGGCCAAGGGCAATCGCCACTGCCACCGGGCGCGGTAGCCCACCGGCACCTTCCGAACCGAAACCCTGCAGGTGCCGCGCGCCCGGATCGAGGGCGAAGACCGCAAGGTGACGGAACGGCGCTCGACGGCGCTGCCACGCTACCAGCGGCTGACAAAGAAGGCGGAGGCGCTGATTGCAGCGGTCTATCTGGCGGGCAGGAACACCCGGCGGGTCAAACGGGCGCTGTTTGGGCTATTCGACGGGGCGGTCGGCAAGGACGTGGTCAGCCGTGCCTGGCGCAAGGTGAAGGTCGACCGGGACGCTTGGTGCGCCCGCAGTCTGGCCGACGAGGACATCACCCGGCTGATCCTGGACGGCACCGTGATCAAGACCCGGCTGAACGGAAGGCCACCAACATCTCCGTGCTGGCCGCCGTCGGCGTGCGCGGCGACGGGCAGAAGGTGCTGCTGTCCATCAGGAATATGGGCGGGAAGAGCACGGCGGCCTGGCGCCAGTTCCTTGATGATCTCGATGCGCGTGGCCTGAAACGGCCCGCGTTCGTTGTCATCGACAGCGCTC
The DNA here is from genome assembly GCA_003545125.1 of Paracoccaceae bacterium. GTDB lineage: Bacteria > Pseudomonadota > Alphaproteobacteria > Rhodobacterales > Rhodobacteraceae > Sinisalibacter. The sequence continues at coordinate 239 of DQCI01000032.1, read as the reverse complement.
CCGGGCTCGAAGCTGCGCTCGCAGCACTATGGGGCGAGAACCTGCCCATCCAACGCTGCACCGTTCACAAGCACCGCAACCTGCTCGGCCACGCGCCCAAGGCCATGCAGGACGAGTTGTCGGAAGACGACCGGGATATGATCTACGCCGGCACCGCGGCCGGGATCGAGAAGCGCCGTTAGGCTTTCCTTCGCAAGTGGCGCCTCAAGTGCAAACAGAGGTGGTCCTGGATTTTCGAC
>DQCI01000204.1:6712-6933 GCA_003545125.1 Paracoccaceae bacterium | reverse complement strand
GCGGCGTCCATCCGGCAATGGTCGACGATAACGGCCGTGTTGCACCTTTCCCAGTCGTCGAGCAGGGCCTGCAGGAGATCTCTCCGGCTCTTGAAATACCAATAGAAGCTCGACCGCGACACGCCGAGCCGTTCGCCGATGGCAAGCACCTTGACCTCGACCACACCGTCCGAGACGAGAATGTCGCGGGCGACGTTGAGCCAGTCGGCGCGGGTCACCTT
>DQCI01000204.1:1035-6654 GCA_003545125.1 Paracoccaceae bacterium | reverse complement strand
TTCAGCTCTCTGTTCAGCTTTCTGGCGGCGCGCCCCCCTCGGCGGTGCGTTTCGCGATGAAGGCGTGCAGCGCCGCGACGCGGGCCGGATCGAGGTCGGGGTGCCGGTTGGCGGCGAGGATCCCTTCCCAGATCCCCGTCGCCCGTTCGGTGGCCGTCAACGCGCCGTTCTCTTCCCATGTACCGTGGTTCGTCCAGTCGCCGACCAGCGGCGTATAGAACTGGGTCCGGTAGCGCGCCATCGTATGGGCGGCGGCGAAGAAGTGCCCGCCGGGATCGACCTCTGCAAGCGCGTCGCGCGCGAGGTCGGCGTCGCCGGCAGGCGTCGCCGTGCAGAGCTCGGCCACCATCTGCAGGACCTCGGTGTCGGTGACGAGTTTCTCGTAGGACAGGGTCAGCCCGCCTTCGAGCCAGCCAGCGGCATGGATCACGATCGTGGTCCCGGCAAGCAGGTTGCCCCAAAGCGCGAACTGGGTTTCGTTCGCGCCCTGCGCATCGGCGATGTTGGCGGCCGAGCCGCTCGCATTGCGCAAAGGAAGCCCGATATGGCGGGCAAGCTGTCCGGCGGCGAGCGAGGCGGTGAATTGCTCCGGCGTGCCGAAGGCGGGGCTGCCCGACTTCATGTCGACGTTGGAGGTGAAGGTGCCGTAGACCACCGGCGCACCGGGGCGGGCAAGTTGGGCCAGCGCGATCGCGGCCAGCGCCTCGGCGTGGCTCAGCACCATCGCGCCCGCCACGGTGATCGGGGCCATGGCCCCCATCAGGGTGAACGGGGTGATGATCGACAGCTGGCCATGCTGGGCGAAGTCGATCAGACCCTGTGCCATGGGGATGTCGATGGTGCGCGGCGAATTGGTGTTGATCACCGTGCTGCTCCACGGTTCTGCGCGAAAGTCGTCGTCACTGAGGCCGCGGAAATCGCGCACCATTTCAAAGCTGTCCAACACCTGCGGTCGACCGCGCGCATAGACGAACGGCACCTTGTCCGACAGTGTGAGTTGCGCCTCGATCATGAAGTAATGTCGCAGGGTGAGGTCGATGTCCTGCGGCTCGAGCAGGGCGGAAAACATGTGAAACACGTCAAAATGCTCTGTCAGCTGCACCGCCTCGCGGAAGTCGCGGCCAAGACCGGGGCGGCGGCCGCGCAGCCTGTCGGTGGCATGGGGTGTGCCGCCGCCGGGTTGGAACACCAGCCGGCCAAGCTCCAGCACCACGTCGCGTGTCGGGGCGCCGGCGCGCATCGTGACCCTGCGCGGCGCGGTGGCGAGCGCGGCGGCGATTATGTCGCGGCCGATCCGCACCATCTGGCTGTCTTCGTCGATCCTCGCGCCGGCCTGCCGGAAAAACTGCCGCGCCTCGGGCAGCAGGATCTTCATCCCCTGGGTTTCCAGAAGGTCCAGAGCGGCCTCGTGGATCGCTTCGATCCGGTCGTCGGAAAAGGCTTTCATCACCGGAAAAGGGGTCACGAGATTGGTGTAGTCGACCGCGCGGGTCGGCGTTTCGCCGCCGCCGTCGCGCAGCTCACGCCGCCGGGTGCGGCCCCGCCGCCCGGCCGCCATTACGCCCTCATCGCTTTGCCGGCGGGGTCAAACGGCGATGCCGCGATGACCCGCGCCGGCCGCTCGGCGCCAACGACGTGGACGCTGAGCGCGGTGCCCGGCGCGGTGCAATCGCGGTCGATCATCGCCAGCGCCAGCGATTTTCGGGTCCAATGGCCAAAGCCGCCGGAGGTGACGAAGCCGACCCGCTTGCCGTCTTTCCACACCGGCTCGTAGCCGCTCGCATCGGCGCCCGCCGCGTCGATCTCCAGGGTCGCGATCACCTGGGCGACCTGGGCGGGGCCGTTGCCGTCACGCTCGGCCGTGGCCGCTTTCCGGCCGATGAACTCGCCCTTGTCCCAGGCGATCCAGCGGTCCATGCCGGTCTGGCCAGGGGTGCGGTCCTGGGTGAACTCGCGGCTCCAGATGCCGAAGCTCTTTTCCAACCTGAGGCTGCCGAGCGCGTTGTAGCCGATTTCCCTGATCCCGAGATCGGCGCCCGCTTCCAGCAGCGCGCGGCGCAGCGCGATGTGTTCGCCAGCGGTGCAGTTGATCTCGTAGCCAAGCTCACCGGTGACCGAGAGCCGCCCGACCTTGGCGCGGATCAACCCGACGTCGAAGTTGCCGCAGCCCATGAAGGGCAGTTTTGCAATCGGCCCGTCGGTGAGCCTGTCCAGAACCTTGCGGCTCATCGGCCCCGACAGGCTGAAGCCGACCACAGTGTCGGAAATATCGGTGAGGTGGACACCGGGCTCGATGTGCTCATGGAACCAGCGCATATGCCAGGCGCGCAGGTAGTAGGACCCCATGATCCACCATTCTCCGCGGCCCCAGTTGAACACAGTGAGATCGCCCTTGAGCCGGCCGCTGGCTGACAGCATCGGGGCGAGCCTTGCCCGACCGGGGCCGGGGAGCTTGCAGGCCATCATCCGGTCGAGCCAGACCTCGGCGTTCGGCCCGGTGACCTTGAAGCGGGAAAACCCCGAGATATCGAGCAGCCCCACGGCTTGCCGGGTGGCGCGCACCTCCTCGGCGACGAGGTCGAAGGCGTTGGAGCGCTTGAGCGTCGGGGTCTCTTCGAAGCCGGCCGGCGCGAAGTAGATCGGCACTTCCAGCCCCCAGCTTTCCCCCCAAAACGCCCCCGCCGCCGTCATCGCATCATGCGCCGGGGCCATCTTGAGCGGCCGCCCGGCGGGAAGCTGTTCGTTCGGGTAGGTCATCACGAAGCGGCGGGAATAGAACTGGCCGGTGGTCTGGCGGATGTAGGCCTTGTTCTCGGCGTAGCTGCCGTAGCGGGCCACATCCATGCCGAAGACATCCGTTTCGGTCTCGCCGTGGATCATCCATTCGGCGAGGCTCTTGCCGACGCCGCCGCCCTGCAGAAACCCCGCCATCACCGCGCAGGCGCACCAGTAGCCGGGCAGCCCCCGCACCGGGCCCACCAGCGGGTTGCCGTCGGGCGAGAAGGTGAAAGCGCCGTGGACCCAGGTTTTCACCCCCGCCGTCTCCAGCACCGGGAAGCGGTGGAAGACATGCGCAAGCTCGTTCTCGATCCGGTCGGGGTCTTCCTGTAACAGCTCGATGCCATAGTCCCAGGGGGCACCGTCCATCATCCAGTGCTTGGGGGTGAGCTCGTAGATCCCCACCAGCATGCCCTGTTGGTCCTGGCGCGAATAGGTGAAGCCCTCAAGGTCGACCACCATCGGCAGTTCCGCGTCCAGTGCCGCGATCTCGGGGATGGGTTCGGTGACCAGGTAGTGGTGCGCGAGGGGTGCGACCGGCAGCTCGATCCCGGCCATGCGGCCGACCTGTTTGGCCCAGAGACCGGCGGCGTTGACGACATGTTCGGCGCGGATCGTACCCTTTTCGGTCACCACTTCCCAGCCGTCCGCGGTCTGGTTGAGCTCCAGCACCCGGTTGTGCTCGATCACCTCCGCGCCGCGCTTTTTCGCCGCGATCGCATAGGCGTGCACGGTGCCGGTGGTGTCGACGTAGCCTTCGCGGTCGGCCCACATGCCACCGAGCAGGCCGTCGGTGTTGAGCACCGGGCTGAGCTTGCCCGCCTCTTCAGGCGTAATCAGATGAACATCGTCGATCCCGATAGATTGGAAAATGCGGTAATTGCTCTTGAGCCATTCCCACCGGTCCGCCGTACCCGCGAGATGCATGCCGCCGGTCATGTGCATCCCGATGGACTGGCCGCTTTCGGCTTCGACCTGAGACAACAGATCGATGGTGTAGCCCTGCAGGGACGCGATGTTGGGGTCGGCGTTCAGAGCATGAAACCCGCCGGCCGCGTGCCAGCTGGAGCCCGCGGTGAGCACGCTGCGCTCGATCAGGCAGACGTCGGTCCAACCGTACCGCGCGAGGTGATAGAGAACCGAAGCGCCGACGACGCCGCCGCCGATGACCACGACGCGATACTGGGACTTCATGCCGCCCTCCGTGCTTGGCCGTTTCCCTCGACGCTAGGTCGGGCTAGCGATTCAGTCTAGACATTTTTGTCCAATGCTATTTGCATGGGCTCGAAGGGGCGCGCGATGGGACGGTTCTCAGGCTTTCGGCTGTTCAAGGAGGGGCTCACCGGCAATCGGGGTTGGTCCCCGCATTGGCGCGACGCAGAGCCGAGGTCCGACTACGACATCGTCATTGTCGGTGGCGGAGGGCACGGGCTTGCCACTGCCTACCACCTCGCCGAGACCTACGGCGCGCGCCGCGTGGCGCTTCTCGAGAAAGGCTGGATCGGCGGTGGCAATGTCGGGCGCAACACCACCATCGTGCGCGCCAACTACCTCCTGCCGTCGAACCAGAGGTTCTACGATCTGTCACTGAGGCTCTGGGAGCGGATGGAGCAGGACCTCAACTACAACGTGATGATGTCGCAGCGCGGGGTGCTGAACCTGTGCCATTCCGATGGCCAGCGCGATGCTTTCATCCGCCGCGGCAACGCCATTCGGCTTTCGGGCGCCGACGCCGTCTTTGTCACCCCGCAGGAGATGAAGAAGGACTGGCCGTTCTTCGACTATGAAAACGCGCGGTTTCCGATCAAGGGCGGGCTGTTGCAGCCGCGCGGCGGCACCGCGCGGCACGACGCGGTGGCCTGGGGCTATGCGCGCGCCGCCTCCGACCGGGGCGTCGACATCATCCAGAACTGCGACGTCACCGGGTTCGACATTCAGCGCGGCCGGGTGCGCGCCGTCGAGACAACGCGGGGGCGGATCGCAGCGAACAAGGTCGGCGTCGCCGTCGCCGGTAACACCAGCCGGGTGATGGAGATGGCGGGGCTCCGGATGCCGATCGAAAGCCACGTGCTACAGGCCTTCGTGTCGGAGGGGCTGAAGCCGATCCTGCCGGGCGTCGTCACCTTCGGCGTCGGGCATTTCTACGTCAGCCAATCGGACAAGGGCGGATTGGTCTACGGCGGCGATCTCGACGGCTACAATTCCTATGCCCAGCGCGGCAACCTGCCGATGGTCGAACACGTCGCTGCCGCCGGCGTGTCGCTGATGCCGATGATCGCGCGCGCCCGGATGCTGCGCAGTTGGGGCGGGATCATGGACATGACGATGGATGGCTCGCCGATCATCGACCGCACCCCTGTCGACGGCCTCTATCTCAACGGCGGCTGGTGCTACGGCGGCTTCAAGGCGATCCCGGGATCGGGGCTGGTTTTCGCCCATCTGCTCGCCACCGACGCGCCGCACCCGGTGGCGACCGGGCTCCGGCTCGACCGGTTCCGGCGCGGCCATATGATCGACGAGGGCGGCCGCGGGCCGGTCCCGAACCTGCAATAGGAGCGCCTGGCGATGCTGATCCCTCACCCCCTGCTGGGCCCGCGCGACGCCGAGGAATTCACTTACCTGGGCGATGCCACGCTGCTCGATCGGCCGGACGGCGCGGCCGCAGGCGCGGCCGAGGCCTTCGCGACCTACCTCTATGACCGCGACAACCCGGCTGGCGAGCACCGTGAGCTGTGGTTTCACGAACACGGCGACCAGTCGTGGCTGGTGGTCACCCGCAACACGGTCACGCACGAGATCTTGACCGTCGACCTCGCCCGCGATGTCGCACGGTCGGCGCGG
>DQCI01000204.1:0-937 GCA_003545125.1 Paracoccaceae bacterium | reverse complement strand
CTCGCGAACGGCGTCCGGCTGGTCGGCCGGTCATTCAAGTATCACCGCCCGCGCGGCATCTTCACCGCCGGCAGCGAGGAGCCGAACGCCCTGGTCACTCTGGGCACAGGTGCTGCGGCGCTGCCCAATACCCGTGCCACGACCGTGGAGCTTGACGACGGGCTCGACGCGACCAGCCAGAACCACCTTGGGCCGCTCGGGTTCGATCTGCTGGCGGCGAACGATCTCGTCGCGCCGTTTCTGTCGGCGGGGTTCTATTACAAGACCTTCATGTGGCCGAAGTACTTCTGGGAGCGCCTCTACGAACCGGCGATCCGCCGCGCCGCCGGGCTCGGCGTGCTGTCGCCGGACCCCGAGCCCAGGCTCTATGACAAGGGCTATCTGCATTGCGATATCCTGGTGATCGGTGCAGGCCCGGCCGGGCTGACCGCGGCGCTTGCGGCCGCGCGGGCCGGGGCGCGGGTGATCCTGGCCGACGAGGATTTCCTGCCCGGCGGGCGGCTCAACGCCGAGCGGCGCACGGTTGGCGGCGAGGCCGGACAGGTTTGGGCGGCCGCGACCCGGGGCGAGCTGGCGGCGATGCCCAACGTGCGGCTCCTGTCGCGCACGACGGTCTTTGGCGCATACGACCACGGCATTTTCGGCGCGGTCGAACAGATCGCCCCCGGGGCCTGCACGCCCGACAAGCCGCACCAGATCCTGTGGCGGATCACCGCTGGCCAATCGATCCTGTGCAGCGGGGCGACGGAGCGCGCACTCGTCTTCCCCGGCAACGACCGGCCGGGCGTGATGCTCGCCGGCGCCGTGCAGGCCTACGCCAACCGCTGGGCCGCCGCAGCCGGCAAGCGCATCGCCGTCTTCGCCAACAATTCGGGCGGGGCGCAGGTGGTACGCGACCTTGAGGCGGCCGGCATCGAGGTCGTCGCGCTGATCGACG
>DQCI01000212.1 GCA_003545125.1 Paracoccaceae bacterium | reverse complement strand
GGACATGTCGGCGGAAGCGCAGGCAGCGCGGCGCATCAGCGGCTTTGCCGATCTGGACGGCATTGAGTTCATCGCGCGCATCGACATCGGCACCGATGCCAGCGGTGATGACAAGAACGAGATCCGCAGCGCGGTCACGCCGGACCATCGCGACTATGCGCAGGTCATGGGAACGGCGCCCCTGCAGTTCAGCGGTAACGCCGGACCCGGGAACGCCCCACAGCAAACTGCACCCGCAGCGCCTTCGTCCAATCCGCCAGCAGCCAACCCCGGTGCCCCCGGGCGGCCGAGCTGGGCACAGTAAGGGGGGATCGGTCATGCGCTTGCGCCCCCGCCAGAAAACCTTTGTTGAGCGCAGTGTTGCTGCGCTCGCCTCCCGCGGCAACACGCTCGGCGTGGCACCCACCGGCGCGGGCAAAACCATCATGCTCTCGGCGGTCACCGGCGAGATGATCGGCGACGGTGCCAAGGCCTGTGTTCTGGCGCATCGCGACGAGCTCACGGCGCAGAACCGCGCCAAGTTCCAGCGTGTGGTGCCGGAGGCATCCACCTCGGTGATCGACGCCACCGAGAAATGCTGGAGCGGCGACGTCACCTTCGCCATGGTGCCGACGCTGGCACGGGCGTCAAACCTGGCCGACATGCCGCGCCTCGATCTGCTGGTGATCGACGAGGCGCATCACGCGGTGGCGGACAGCTACCGCCGGATCATCAACCGGGTGCGCGACCTCAATCCTGACGCCAGGGTCTTCGGGGTGACGGCAACGCCGACCCGCGGCGACCGCAAGGGACTGCGTGAGGTCTTCGACAATGTCGCCGACCAAGTGCGTTTGGGCGAGTTGATCGCGTCTGGACACCTCGTGCCGCCGCGCACCTTTGTCATCAATGTGGGCGTGCAGGAGGAACTGAAATCGGTCCGCAAGACCAGCGCGGATTTCGACATGACCGAGGTGGCGGACATCATGGACCGCGCGCCCGTCACCGACGAAGTGATCCGCCACTGGACCGAAAAAGCGGGAGATCGTCAAACCGTCGTCTTCTGTTCAACCGTCGCCCACGCGGAACATGTGACCGAGGCCCTCCGCGCCGCGGGGATCACGGCCGCGCTGATTCACGGCGATCTGGCGGCTGAGCCTCGCAAGGCCATCCTGGCTGATTACGCGTTGGGCGACATCCGCGTGGTCGTTAACGTGGCCGTGTTGACGGAAGGCTGGGATCATCCACCCACCTCCTGTGTCGTGCTGCTGCGCCCCAGTTCCTACAAATCCACCATGATCCAGATGGTCGGGCGCGGGCTGCGCACGGTCGATCCGGAGGAGCACCCCGGCATCGTCAAGACCGACTGTGTTGTGCTGGATTTTGGAACGTCGAGCCTGATCCACGGCACGCTGGAGCAGGACGTCGATCTGGATGGCAAGATCGACACCGGTGAAGCCCCTACAAAATCCTGCCCGGCCTGCGCGGCGGAGATTCCACTCGCCGCCACCGAATGCCCGCTCTGCGGCGAGGTATTGCTGCAGGACGAAGGCGAGAGCGGCGCGGACGCAGCGCCGCTCTCGGGCTTTGTCATGACCGAGATTGATCTGCTGAAACGGTCCAGTTTCGCATGGGTCGATCTCTTCGGGACGGACGATGCGCTGATGGCCACGGGCTTTACGGCCTGGGGCGGCATCTTCTGGATGGAGGGCGTCTGGTACGCCATCGGCGGGGCCAAAGGTGAGCGGCCACGCTTGCTGGGCGTCGGAGAACGCGCCGTCTGCCTTGCGCAGGCCGACGACTGGCTGAACACCCACGAGAGCGATGAAAGCGCCTTCAAGACAAGGGGATGGCTGCGCCAGCCACCGACGGACAAGCAGCTGAAATACCTGCCTCCCGAGTGTCGCCACGACTTCGGCCTGACGCGCTATCGCGCCTCGGCATTGATGACCTTCGGCTTCAACAAGCGAGCCATCCATGCGGCCGTAAACGCGGTGGCTGGTCCCGAACGGAGTGCGGCATGACCCATGAAACCACTAACCCCCATCACAGCCGAGGACCGGCGGCGTCTCTGGCATCCGCGTGGAACGCTTTGTGCTGCCTGCCGACAACCCACGCGTGGTTTTGGCTGGCGAGATCCACACCGGTCGACGCGGCCCCGGCCGTCGGTCTGGTTCTGCTCAATGCCCTGCCAAGGCTTCTGGACGCGTTTGGCGCGGGAGCGATTTGCCATGGTTGATCTGACCGAAGAAGAACGCGCCGCCGTCACCGCCACCATGAAACGCATCGCACTGCTGATGGACGAGATCGGCTGGCAGACCGCATTCGCGGAGCTGACCGAGGCACAGGTGCGTGCCCTGATTGAGGAGGCCGTCGAGGGTTTCCGCGAGGCCATGGCCGACATCGCCCGGGCCCAGACACCGGAGGTGCCGTTCTGATGCTGGATTTCAACCCGCGTCCCTCGATGGCCGAGCGGATCAACGAACTGATCGACGCTGCTCTCATTGCCGAGCGCGAGGCCACGCCGCCCAGGACCTATCTCGGCGCATCCCGCTTGGGTCATGCTTGCGAACGCGCGCTTCAGTTCGAGTTCGCCGGTGCGCCCAAGGATGAGGGTGCCGACTTCGGCGGGCAGACGCTTCGGATCTTCGCGATTGGTCATCAGCTCGAGGATCTGGCGATCCGCTGGCTGCGCGCGGCCGGGATCGATCTGGTGACCCAAAAACGCGATGGCGGCCAGTTCGGCTTCTCCGTCGCGGGCGGTCGTATCCGGGGCCACGTCGACGGGATCATCGCCGATGCCCCAGCAGCGCTTGGCATGCGTTTTCCCGCGCTCTGGGAATGCAAGACCATGAACGCGAAGAACTGGCGCGCCTGCGTCAAGGACGGCGTCACGGTTTCCAAGCCTGTCTACGCCGCCCAGATCGCGATCTACCAGGCCTACATGGAACCCTCGGTGCCGGGGATATCGACAGCACCGGCGCTGTTCACCGCGATCAACAAGGACACGGCCGAGCTGCACCATGAGCTCGTCCCCTTCGATGCCGATCTCGCGCAGCGCATGTCTGACCGCGCCGTGAGGATCCTGCAGGCCACAGATGCAGGTGATCTGCTGCCCCGCATCGCCGCCAACCGCGATTTCTACGAATGCCGGTTCTGCGCCCACGCCGAGCGGTGTTGGAGCCTCACGGCATGACCGACGAGCCCACCGATCCATCAGATCCCGACCAGGACACACCCATGCGCGACGACACAACGCCAGATATGCCCAAGGAGAACATCGTGCATTTCAATCCGTGGCGCGATTTCAACGACGCGGCCCCGCAGATCGACGTCTTCGGCGACGAGCCTGATCCGGAGCAGATCGCCCAGTTCATGCAGGTCGTCTTCGGCTACTGCGACGGGCTGATCCCGGTCCGCAGTTTTATCGACAAGGGTCAGGGCATCGATGGCCGCCCGCACAACATCTGGCTCGAGGCGGATCAGGCCGCCCCCGAAAAGATGGCGACCTTCGCCACATGGGCCTCGCGGGAGGGCGCGGCGGTCTACGTGATCCCCGGCACCGTTGCCGCATCAGGTCAGGCCAAGGCCGCCGAAATCCTGCAGATGCAAACCGTGGTCGTCGATCTCGACACCGGCGATATCGCCGCCAAGCGCGCCCATCTCGAGCGCCACCTCGGTGCGCCAACCATGGTTGTGGAGAGCGGTGGCGTGACACCCGAAGGGCAGCGGAAAGAGCACGTCTGGTGGGCGCTGACCGAGCCCGCCGAGGGAGATGACATTCGACGTGTCTGCCGACTGCGCGGTGACATTGCCGCCAAGGTCGGTGGGGACATGCACTTCCGCTCCGCCCACCAGCCGATCCGGGTCGCAGGCTCGGTCTATTACAAGAACAGCCTCAAGACGCAGGTACGCATCGTCGAACTGAATGCAGAACGCGAACGCGATCTGGCGGAGTTCATCGAGGCTGTGGCCGACATGCCTCCCGCCCCGGGCGTTTCCCTGCAGCCCGAGTTCACCCATCCTGACAAACCGGCGATGGACGATGTGTTGGTCACGCCCGTGCGCGAGGGCGCGCAGGACGATTGGTCCCGCTTCGAAGGGGCATCAGCCGCGATCGGGCATTTCATCCGTATGGTCCACAAGGGCCGGATGACAAAGGACGAGGGCTGGGAAGGCATCTGTGGCTACAACGCCGCCATGCTGCGGCCGCAGTGGCTGGTGGAACGGCTCAAGCGCGAGTCCGAGCGGCTCTGGAACCGGCATGTCGAGAAATACGGACCGCCCCTGATCCGGCTGACCAATGGTGCACCGGGG
>DQCI01000180.1:14495-28869 GCA_003545125.1 Paracoccaceae bacterium | reverse complement strand
GTGATGCCGCGATAGATGAGTTCTGACATAGGCTCGCTCCATTTGCCGGGTTTGCACTGCGTTCGCTTGACGCTGGGGCGAACCTCGCAAATCCGGCCAGGCGCGTCTGTGAACGGCTTCACAGGTGGAAGCCAAGCGCCGTACCGGCACTCCCGGTTCGAAATTCAGGGGAGCGCCGGGGCAGTGTGCGGGCTACTCCAGCTCGCTCAACCGACTGCGTAATTCCTCGACCTGTTCGAGATGCGCGTCGCCGCGCTTGCCGAGCGCGCGTCGCACTTCGAGGACCAGCAGACGAAGTAGCGCGATCGCCCCGACATAGGAATCCGCAAAATGTGGTGTGTCGACCACGCAATCGAGCGTCCAGGTGGCATGGGCCGGCGCTTCGCGAATGGTTTGATCGGCAAGCAGCAGGACCTGGGCATTTTGTGCCGCAATGGACTCCATGAGCTGGGTGAACCCGACCGGGCGCCGGCGGAGGCCCACGACGATCACGAGATCTTTCGGTCCAAGGGCCGAGATGCCCTCGGCCTGCATCTGACCCGGCAGATGCAGAGGCGCCGCGCCGGGGCGGATCTGGGTGAGCTGGGCGGTCAGATACTCGGCAAGGAAATGGCTGTTGCGAAAGCCGAGCGTACGGACCCGCTGCGCCCGCGCGGCGGCGCGTCCGATCTCTTTCAGTGTCAATGGATTGGCGCGCGAGAGGGTCGCCTCGATCAACCCACATTCCTCCTCGATCAGCCGCGAGATCGGATCGCGCNNCTGTGCGCCCCGTGCGCCCCGTGCGGCCGGTATAGAGTGGCGATCCGTCGGCGCGCAGTTTGCGTGCATCCTGACGGGCCTCTTCGAAACTCCCGTAGTCGAGCCGGCGGAAGAACCGACTGACGGTGGCGTTGGACACATCGGCGCGTCGCGCGAGCTCGGTCGCATTCACGACGGCCAGTTCAGCCGGGGTTTCGAGCACCACATCGGCGATCTGGCGTTCGCCGTCCGGCAATCCCGCATATGCCTTATGAATTCGCACAGTGATCGACGGGGCCGGGGATTGCGCATCGTTTTTTGGCATATCGGGATTCCGTTGTCAGAAAGGAGTGCTTCATCCTTTTCCGCCAGATGAAAACTGAATTTCATTGACGCGTCAACTATGGGTCGCGGGGGATTCGCCGGGTGAACAGCATCGCCGTCAAAGCCAGGCACTGGAGCCTCAAGGTCAACTGGCTCGTTGAGCGGTTCACCGTGGGGCTGCTCGTGTTGCTCGTCTTGGATGTATGGCTCGGCGTTCTGGTGCGTTACGTCATCCCGCTGCCGCTGACTTTCACGGAAGAACTCGCGCGGTACCTGATGATCTGGATGGCGTTGCTGGCGGTGTCCTCCGGCATCGCACACCGCGAGCATATCGGCGTCGAATTCGTGTTTACCCGCTTGCCGCCGCGGTTGCGCCGATGGCTGGCTGTCAGCTTTGACGTGATCGCCCTTGCGTTCTTTCTCATTCTCTTCATCTACGGGATCGGTTTTGCGGCCCGCGGGTTTTCGCGGCTGACGATGATCTACGCGATCCCGAAGGGGTATCCGTTCATCGGGGTGCCCCTGGCCGCAGGACTGGCGAGCCTGCAACTCGTTCTGATCGGGATCCACGACTATTTCGCCGAGCGTGCCCCGCGCGCAACCGGCTCCACGCTCGCTCCGATGGGAGACGAATGATGGGAACGCTTCTTGTTGCCGTCGCCTTCTTTGGACTGCTGGCGCTGGGTATGCCGGTCGGCTTTTCCATCGGTGTCGCCGGCGTGATCGGGATACTCGACATGGGGCCGAGGTTCCTGACCATGGCCCCCGATCGGGTGTTCGCCGGGCTCGACCTGTTCCCCTTCCTGGCCATGCCGTTCTTCATCCTCGCCGGCGAGATCATGAACCGCTCCGGCATCACCGAAGGGCTGGTACGGCTTGCGAATGCGCTTGTCGGCTGGATGCGCGGCGGCATGGCGCATTCGAACATGGTGGCCTCGGTGATGTTCGCAGGCATCACTGGCGCGGCGACGGCCGACGCGGCGGCCTTCGGCAACACGCTGGTGCCGGCAATGCAGAAGGCCGGCTATTCGCGCGCCTATGCCACCGCCGTCACCGCCGCGGGTTCGATCATCGGCCCGACGATCCCGCCGTCGACGCTCGCGATCATCTATGGCTCGATCATGGGCGTTTCCATCGCCGGATTGTTCGCCGCGGGTATTCTCCCGGGATTGCTGATCGCGTTCATCGGCATGGGCGTCATCGCCTTCCAGGCCAAGCGCAAGAATTTGCCGGGCGGCACCGGGCGACCCAGCTTCAGGGTCGTCTGGACCGCGTTGCGCGAAGGCTTCCTGGCCGCCCTTCTGCCGGTTTTCGTCCTCGGCTCGATCCTCGGCGGTTTCGCCACCCCCACCGAGGCCGCCGCCATCGCCGTGGCCTATGCATTGTTCGTGGGCGGGGTGATCTACCGCGCGCTCAGCTGGCCTGACCTGTACGAGATCGCCGTGCGCACCACCCGGATCACCGGGGTGATCTTCCTCATCATCGCTTCGGCCTCGATCCTCGGGTGGTGGATGACCTACAACCGCATCCCCCAGGACATCGCCCAAGCCATGCTGGCGGTCTCCGACGACCCACGGGTGATCATCGGGTTGATCCTGGTGCTGCTCTTGCTGATCGGCCTGGTCATGGACATCAACGCAACGCTGATCATCCTGGCTCCTGTTCTCGCGCCGCTCACGCTGCAGATCGGCATGGAGCCGGTGCACGCGGGGATCATGATCATCCTCGCCCTCAACATCTCGCTGATGACACCGCCGGTCGGTGCCTGCCTGTTCGTCCTGTCCTCGGTCACTGGCGAGAGTGTCGAAGCGATCACACGCGAGCTGTGGCCCTTCATCATCGCCGAAGTCGCGATCCTGTTGCTCATCGCCTACTGGCCCGACCTCACCCTTTTCGTTCCCCGGTTGCTCGGGCTTTGACCCACCGAGCACGTTCCACAAGCAAAGGAAATCCTATGTCGTTCATGAAATCCGCCTCGATGGCTCTTGCCGGTCTGGTGATGGCCGCGCAGGCCAATGCCGCCGACATCACGATCCGGCTCGCCCATCTGAACCCCGAAGACCCGTTCGCCAGCCATTCCGGCGCAATGTCGTCGGTGTTCAAATCACTCGTCGAATCGAATTCCAACGGCCGCATCGAGGTGCAGCTCTTCCCCAACGGTCAGCTCGGCAAGGACAACGAAGTGATCGACCAGGTCCGCGCCGGCCTCGTTGAAAGCGCGATCTCGTCGTCGGGCGGCATGGCCCAGCACTACCCGCTGGTGGGTGTGTTCGACATCCCCTTCGCTTTCCCCAACATCGGTGTCGCCTCCGAGGTGATCACGAAGGAGTCGTCCTTCGGCGAAGCTTTTGTCTCGGATCTGGAAGCCGAGACCGATCTCAAGGTGCTCGGCCTGATCGATTCCGGCGGGTTCTTCGCCTTCACCTCTTCCAAGGCACCGATCACATCGGTGGCGGACATGGAAGAACAGCGCATCCGGACCATGACGCTGCCCACCCATGAAGCGATCATCACCTCGCTCGGCGGTCAACCGACCCCGCTGCCCTGGGCCGAGGTCTATACCGCGCTGCAGACCGGCGTGGCCGACGGTCAGATGAACCCGGTGCCGATCATCGCTTTCGCCAAGTTCGACGAGGTGCAGAAATACCTGTCGATCACCAACCACCTGATCACGCCCTACATCTGGACGATGAGCCCGGCGTTCTATGACGGGTTGAGCGCGGAAGATCAGTACCTCGTGTCCTGGGCCGCTTCCGTCGCCACCGACACTGGCCGGGCGATGAGCCGGGTCATCGAAGCCTCCGACAAAGGCCTGCCGGCGCTGGCGGAAGGCATGGAGGTCAACGTGGTCACGCCCGAAGAACAAGCCAAGTTCGCGGCCGCCGCACAGCCGGCGGTGCGCGCCCTGATCGAGGCGCAATACGGGGAAAAAGGCACCGCTATGCTCGAAGCCATGCTGACTTCGATCGACGAAGAAAAGACCGGCTTCTGATCGCAACACGGGAACCGGGCGGTGCAAGTCGCCCGGTTCCTGCCCACACCGGGCGCAATCTGTCGAGTACCTCCTCCCATGACCAAAGAAATCTCACGAAACCCCGGCACGCCCGAGGGTTTTACCCTCGCAGTCAACACACGCGCCCGCAGGGATGCGCCCTGGACCGCCGCGCAGAACCATATCCTGAGCGATGAGGGCTTCGCCGCCGCGCGCGCCGCGATCGGTGCATGGCCGGGCTACGCGGAAACCCCGCTTGTCGCCTTGCCCGGGCTGGCGTCGGAACTCGGCATCGCCGCGCTGTCTTACAAGGATGAGGGCGGTCGTTTCGGGCTCGGCAGTTTCAAGGCGCTCGGTGGCGCCTACGCCGTGGCCCGGCTGTTGCAGGCGCAGCTCGGGCGCGGGCTTGGTCATCCGGTCACCATCGACGAGATCACGTCGCGCGCGTTCCCCGGCGAAGCCGGCGCGATCACGGTCTGCTGCGCGACCGACGGCAATCACGGGCGATCGGTCGCCTGGGGCGCGATGACCTTCGGTTGCCGATGCGTGATCTTCATCCACGCCACTGTGTCAGCGGCCCGCAAAGCCGCGATCGAAGCCTATGGCGCCGAGGTTCGCCGTTGTCCGGGCAACTATGACGACAGCGTACGGACGGCGCAGGAAACCGCGACCCGCGAGGGCTGGTTCGTGGTCTCGGATACCTCCTACGACGGCTACATGGAGGTGCCGAAAGACGTGATGCAGGGCTATGAGGTCATGGCCGCCGAAGCCTTCGATGCGCTCGACGAGGTCCCCACCCATGTTTTCCTGCAAACCGGCGTCGGCGGTATGGCGGCATCGGTCACGGCCCAGGCCGTGCGCCGCTGGGGTGACGGGCGCCCGACCATCGTGCTGTGCGACCCGGACCTTTCGGCATGCTGGCTTGCGTCTTTCCGATCCGGCGCGCCGACGCCCGTCGAGGGCGATCTCGACACGCTGATGGCGGGGCTGGCCTGCGGAGAGGTTTCTGCCCTCGCCTGGGAGGTGCTGGTCGATCACGCGGACGTGGTCATGGCGCTGAGCGATGCCTCGGCGGTCGCCGCGATGCGCCGGCTTGCCGACCCTGTGGCCGATGATCCGGCCATCGTTGCGGGCGAATCCGCCGTCGCCGGACTGGCGGGGCTGGACGCGGCATTGGGCGACGACGAGGCCCGGCGTATCCTCGGGCTCGACGCCGCTTCGCGGGTCGTGGTGTTCGGAACCGAAGGCGATACCGACCCGGCGCTCTACGAAGAGCTGGTGGGTCTCCCGGCCGGGGCTGTTCGCGGTGCAGGCAAGGGAGCGCGCGAATGAGCCGGAAGTTCATTGCCGCCGCAGCCCAGCTCGGGCCGATCGCCAAGGCGGAGCCGCGCAGCTCCGCGGTCGACCGGATGTGCGCCATGATGCGCACCGCCCATGCCCGGGGCGCGGCGTTGGTGGTGTTCCCGGAACTGGCGTTGACCACGTTCTTTCCGCGCTGGTTCATGGAGGACCAGTCCGAGGTCGATACCTGGTTCGAAACCGAAATGCCCAACGACACGGTCCGCCCTTTGTTCGATCTCGCCGCCGAACTGGGCTTGGGCTTCCATCTCGGCTATGCCGAGCGCACCCCGGAGGGCGCGCATTACAACACGGCGATCCTGGTTTCCCCCGAGGGCGCGATCTTGGGCAAATACCGCAAGATCCACCTTCCGGGACATCGCGACAACGAGACCTGGCGACCTTTCCAGCACCTCGAGAAGCGCTATTTCCAGAAAGGGAATCTCGGGTTTCCGGTGTTTGACGCCCTGGGCGGCAAGCTCGGCATGTGCATCTGCAACGACCGGCGCTGGCCGGAGACCTGGCGTGTCCTCGGCCTGGGCGGCGCCGAACTGGTTGTGCTGGGCTACAACACTCCTGCACACTACCCGCCGGCGCCGGAACATGATCACCTGCAATACTTCCACAACGAGTTGTCGGTTCAGGCCGGATGCTACCAGAACGGGCTGTGGGCTGTCGCGGTAGCCAAGGCCGGGCTCGAGGAGGGCAGCGAACTGATAGGTGGCAGCCTCATCGTCGCGCCGACGGGTGAAATCCTCGCTCGTTCGGCGGGCAGCGGCGACGAGGTGATTACCGCCGAAGTCGATCTCGACCGATGCGCCGAGATCCGGGCGAATGTGTTCAATTTCGCCCTGCATCGCGCGCCGGAGGACTATGCAGTGATCACGGCGGCCGACCCCGATTGAATTTGGGCCTCGGACGCGATCATCGAGGAGGCAAATTCTACGGCAGAATTCTGTTTGGCTGCTCGCGAAACAGGCTTTTGCCGTCCGCGGGCGAGGGAGGTTCGCCGAGCGCCGGGAACAGGTTTCGAGCCTGCCGGCCCCGCGTTACCATTTGGGGTCGTTGGAGTGGCGCGGCGGTATCACCCCGAAACGCGCGACGGAAGGAGGGGCGATGCTGTCCAAAATGATGACACTGGACGCGCTCCGGGCGGCCTACGACGAGGGTGCAACACCGCTCGACGTGATCGAAGAGGTGATCGCGCGCCGCACCGCCTGCGCGGACCCGGCGGTTTTCATCTGCCAGGTGGCGGACGACGTATTGCGTGTAGCGGCCGGGGCGGTGATGGAAATGCCGCGCGATCTGCCGCTCTGGGGTGTGCCGTTCGCAGTGAAAGACAACATCGATGTCGCCGGTCTCCCGACGACCGCAGCCTGCCCGGCCTATGCCTATGAGGCTGCAGCGGATGCGACGGTCGTCGCGCGGCTGCGCGCGGCTGGTGCCATCGTGATCGGCAAGACAAATCTCGACCAGTTCGCGACCGGATTGAATGGCACGCGCTCGCCGCATGGGGCGCCGCGTTCGGTCTTCAACTCCGCCTATGTGTCCGGCGGCTCCTCCTCGGGTTCGGCCGTCGCGGTGGCCTCGGGGCTTTGCACCTTCGCGCTCGGTACCGATACCGCGGGGTCCGGCCGTGTGCCTGCGGCCTTCAACAATCTTGTCGGGATCAAACCGACGCCGGGCCTCGTGCCGAACACGGGAGTCGTCCCTGCCTGCCGGTCTGTCGATGTGGTGACGGTTTTCGCGGGTTCGGTCGGCGACGGCGTGGCCATCCGCCGGGTGATGGACGGGTATGACCCGGACGACCCGTTTTCGCGGCCCGCCGCACCGGTGGCTTTGCCGCCCCGGCCGCGCATCGGTGTGTTGGACGGGGCAGAGCGCGAATTCTTCGGCAACACCGAGGTCGAGGCCGCCTATGACGCGGCGATGGTGCGGGCCGAGGCGCTCGGGGCCACCATTGTGCCTTTTGACTACGCCCCTTTCCGCGAGGCGGCGGCGCTACTCTATGAAGGGCCTTGGGTCGCCGAACGGCTGGCGGCGGTCGAGCGCTTCTTTGCGACCAACCAAGCCGATTTCGACCCGACTGTGCGCGCAATCATCGCGGCCGCCGACGGTTACTCGGCTGTCGATGCGTTCAACGGGCTCTACCGATTGAACGAGATCCGGCAACAGGTGGCTCCGGTCTGGGATGCCGTCGATGCGCTGTTGCTGCCGACGTCGCCCACCACCTGCACGGTCGAGGACATGCGGGCCGAGCCGATCATCCGCAACAGCGAATTCGGCCGCTACACCAATTTCGTGAATTTGCTCGGGCTCGCGGCGATTGCGGTGCCTGCCGGGTTCGGACCCTCGGGCCTGCCCGCCGGTGTAACTCTCATCGGTCCCGGCTTTTGCGACGACGCCCTCGCGCCTCTCGCCGGGGCGCTGCATGCGGCAGCCCAATGCGGAATCGGGCGCGACCGGGGCGCGCCGCTGCCCGCAGCACCTTTGCCGGACTGTCCCGCCGGTTGGGTGGAGATTGCGGTGGTCGGCGCGCATCTGTCGGGGATGGCGTTGAACACGCAGCTGACCGACCCAGGCGGCGTTTTGCTTCGTGCCACGACAACTTCGCCCGGCTACCGGCTCTACGCGCTGCCCGACACCACGCCGGCGAAACCCGGGCTGATTGCCGAACCAGGGTACGCGGGGGACGGGATCGAGGTCGAAGTCTGGGCGCTGCCGGCCGCCGCTTTCGGGCGGTTCGTTGCGAACATCCCGGCGCCGCTCGGGATCGGTAAGCTGAGCTTGCAGGATGGTTCAACGGTCAGCGGATTCCTGTGCGAACCCCGTGCGCTTGAGGGGGCGGAAGAGATCACCTCGTTCGGCGGATGGCGGGGCTACATGGCGCGCCGCTGAACTTCAGGGCGCGTCGATGATCGACACATGCGCAGCGACCACCCGCCAGCCTTCGGGCAGCCGCACCCAGGTTTGCATCTGTCGTCCCACCTTGTTGGGCGACTCGTCGCGGCGGAACAACGTTGAAGCGGTCGCATAATCCTGGCCGAATGTCGTGATCGTGGTGTGCGAGAGTCGGCGGGCCAGTCCTTTCGAGGGGCGCGCCTTGCGAAAGGCGAGGATCTCGCCCGCCCCATGGAGGTTCTCCGAGATGCCGTAGCGGATCACCCGCGCATCCTGCCAGAACAGCCCGTCGAGCGTGGCCACGTCGTTGCCGACCAGCGCGGCTTCGTAGGCGGCAAAGACCGCCTCGACTTCGGCGAGTACGTCTGGACGGTCGATTTCCATCAGCCGTCTTCCATCCGCCCGCGCAGCGCGCGCAGGAACGGGATGGTTTCATACTGGTCCTCGCGCACCGCATCCCATGTGACGCCTGCGGGTCTGGGGTCGGTGTTGCCGGTGACGATCAGCCGTTGTTCGGTGGCGATGTAGTCGAGCGGATTGTCATGCGCCTCGATCACCACCTTCGCGTCATCGACAAGCTGGCTCGAATGCACCGTGGTCGCGAGCACCGTGTCAGGCCCAACCTTGCCGAGCGCGCGGAAAATGCCCGTCTCCAGATCCGCGAAGCCGGCGCCCTTGCCGGTGCGCCCGCCAACGCGCCCCACGGCGACCGATCCGACGACGCAGAAATCGAGCGGTTCCACGTCTTCGAAGCCGATACGCTCGCCATGGATGAGATAGCCTTCGGACGTGGCGGCGAGTTCGAAGCTCACGCCCTTTTTCGCAAGCGATTCGGGATCGATCCGAAGGTAGGGAAAGTCTTTCGTCAGATAGGGCACCGGCGCGAAAAGCGTTTTGCCCTCGTAGAGTGCACGCAGCCGCACCGGGATCTGCGGCGGGTCGGGATTGCATTTGACGACCCGCGCGGCCTGCCATTCCGGGGTCTGGGCGAGATGCCAGGCGGCCTGGTCGGCGCCGATGAAATTCGGGATGTGGCTCCAGGTGGGCCCCATCGCGTAGCCGCCCGCATCGAGCCTGTCCCACACCTCGCCGCGTACCCGATCCTTGCCGGTGTTGCGCCCCGACCAACGCCCCTTGTTCTCCATGGCTCAGCTCCCTCCGGCCATCGGCGAGGCAACTGTGCCGAGGCGTTCGAGGTGCCGGGCCACGCGAAGCGCGAGATCCTCCCGCCACGGCGGGGCTATCACCTGTATGCCGATCGGCAGCGCCGAGCCTTTCGGCCAGACCGGGACCGCGACCACCGGCAGGCCGATGGCCGAAATCGGCTGGGTGAAGACGCCGATATTCGGGCGAAGCGGCACCGGGTCGCCGCCGAGATTGAGCCATTTCTCCCCCAGTTTCGGGGCGGTGCAGGGCGTGGCGGGGGCGAGCAGCACATCCACCTTCCGAAACACTTCGACCATCTCTTGAGCAAAGGCCCGTCGGACCTTTTGCGCCGTGACGACCCATTCGGCGGGCAGGAGCGCACCGGCAAGCAGACGGTCGCGCACGTCTTGGTCATAGTCGTCCGCGCGGGTTTTGAGAGTTTCGCGGTGCAGCGCGCCGCTTTCGGCCATAGTGATGAGATAAGCGGCGGAGCGAACCTCGCCCGCATGGGACAGGGCGATGTCACGGGTCACATCGAGCGCCGCCGAGACCGCGTCGAGCGCGCTCAGCGCCGCTTCCCCCGCGCCTTTGGTGAAGTAGTCGCCGAGACGGGCGATCCTGAGACCCGTCGCCCCAGCGTCGATCCTGTCCGAGCAGCGCTCAACGGGTCGCGGCGTCTGGGCGGGATCGCTCTGGTCGGCCCCTTGCATCACGTCATAGGCGAGCGCGAGGTCGGCCACGCTGCGCGCGAAAGGACCGAGATGATCGAGGCTCGCAACGAAGGGGAAACTCCCGCTGCGCGAGAGCCGCCCGTAGGTGGGTTTGAGCCCGAAGATGCCGCAAAAGGATGATGGCACCCTGATCGAACCGTTGGTGTCGGATCCCAGCGCCAGGGGCACCAGTCCGCCCGCCACCGCGCTGCCCGCCCCGCCGGAGGAGCCACCGGACATACGGCTCAAGTCGTGCGGGTTGACCGAGGCCCCGTCATGGGCGTTCTCGCCGGTGAAATCGTAGGCATACTCGCCCATGTTGAGTGCGCCCACGAGCACGGCACCGGCCGCTTCGAGATTTGCGATCAGGGTCGCGTCAGAGCTGGCCGGAGGCAGGTCGCGGTTGATCCGGGACCCGGCCCGCGTTGTCACCCCTTCGATATCGAACAGGTTCTTGACCGCGAAAGGCACGCCTGCGAGCGGCCCGGGATCCTCTCCCGACGCGATCGCCGCATCAACCGCGGCTGCCTTGGCCAGCGCGCGCTCGGCTGTGATGTCGGTGAAGGCGTTGAGAGCGCCATTGCGCTCGGCGATCCGCGCCAGCGTCGCCTCGGTCACGGACAGGGCCGTGGTCTCGCCGGAAGTGACGGCAGTGGTGATCTCGGCCGCGCTCATGTCTGTTCGTCCGGGCGAAACACCGGGGCGGGCTCGGCATGGCTATCGAGTGTCAGGCCGCGCATCTTTTGCATCGCTTCATGGGCCGCTTCCAGATGTACGACCACGCCGGGGCGGTGCCCGACCGCTATGGGCAGGTCCACCGCCGGGCCGGTGGCATCGATCAGCTTGTCGGCATCGAACCGGCTCATCCAACGGCCTCCTTCAGCGCCGAGAAAGGCGCCGCCCAGCCGACGATGCCGCCCTGGGCGGTCAGCATTGCGATTGTCGCTGCCTTGAATTCGGGAAAATAGCTTTCCGTGGCATCGGTGATGAGCAAGCCCTCATAGCCGCGGTCATTGGCTTCGCGCATCGAGGTTTGAACGCAAACCTCGGTGGTGACGCCGGCAAAAACCAGGTGGGTGATCCCCATCCCCCGGAGCGCTTCGTGTAATCCGGTGGACCAGAACATGCCCTTGCCGGGCTTGTCGATTTCCCATTCGCCGGGCAGGGGTGCGAGATCCGGCACAATCTGGTTGCCGGGCTCTCCGCGCACCAGGAGCCGTCCCATGCTGCCTGCCTTGCCGATCCGAGGGCTCGCGTCTCCCCGTGCGATTTTCGAGGGCGGACAATCGGACAGATCGGCAAGATGGGCTTCGCGGGTATGGATCACCAGCCAGTTCCGGTCGCGAAACAGCCCGATCAGCGCTGCGGTGGTGGGGATGATGGCCTGCAATCGCGCGACGTCATTGCCGAGCGCGGCGCCGAAGCCACCCGGTTCCACGAAATCGCGCTGCATGTCGATCACCACGAGCGCGGTCTGGCCCGGCGGGAAGCTGTAGGGGTAGGGCTCTGCCTTGACCTGGATCATGGGTGACCTGCCATGAATTTGCCGATGGTCTGGCGGTCGGCTTCGGCGATCGGGATCACGTGGTCGATCCGGCCTCCGGACATGACCGCGACCCGGTCCGAGAGCTCCAGCACTTCGTCGAGGTCTTCCGAAACGAGAAGCACTGCGGCGCCATTGTTGCGGGCCGCCACGATCTGGGCGCGGATCTCGGCGACGGAGACGAAATCGAGCCCGAAACAGGGATTGGCGACCACCAGTACCTCGACATCTCCCGAAAGCTCGCGTGCGAGGATCGCGCGTTGCACATTGCCGCCTGAAAGAGTCTCGATCGGGGCCTCGGTCGAGGGAGTCTTCACTCGGTAGGCGTCGATGAGTTCGGCGGCGCGCTTTCGCATCTCCGGGGGCCGCAGCCACCATCCGAGTTTGGCCATCGGCGCCCGGTCGAAGGTGCGAAAGGCGATGTTTTCGGCCACGCTCATGCGCCTTACGGCGGCGTTCTTCAGCGGCTCTTCGGGAAGGCCGAACATTTTGAAATTGCGGTAGTCGGTCCGTGTAGCGTCGAATGGCGCGCCGTTGATGAACACCCGGCCATCGGTCATCGCGCGCTGGCCGGTGATCGCTTCCATGAGTTCCGTCTGGCCATTGCCCGAGACGCCGGCGATCCCGACAATTTCGCCGCCGCGGATCTTGAGGTTGACCGCTTCGACGGCCGACACCCCTTCGTCATTGTCCACGAAGAGACCCGCCAGTTCGAACACACGGTCGCTTTCGACATCGTCGGCCCGAGGTTCGGGCGCCCGCAACTCCGCCTCGCCGATCATCAGATGCGACATCTCGTCGGTCGACATCTCGGCGACCTTGCCGCCGCCGACAAAACGCCCGCGCCTTAACACGCTGACGCTGTCGGCAAAGGCGGTCACTTCGCGGAATTTGTGGGTGATCATCAGCACGGTGATCGCCCCCGCCTCGGTCATTCCGCGCACCAGCCCCAGCACCTGTTCGGCTTCGTCCGGGGTCAATACAGATGTGGGTTCGTCGAGGATCAGGAAGTGCTGGTCGAGATAGAGCTGTTTCAGGATCTCGAGTTTCTGTTTTTCTCCCGCCGAGAGTTGCGAGACCGGGGCTTCCAAGTGCACGTTGAACGGCATCCGTGCCATGAAATCCTCGAGCCGCGCCCGTTCCGCCTTCCAATCGATCACAGTGGAAACGTCGCCCCGCGCGATCACCATGTTCTCCGCCACCGACAACGCAGGCACCAGGGTGAAATGTTGGTAGACCATGCCGATCCCGATGTCGCGGGCGGCGGCGGGGGTGGGCACTGGCGTCTCGGCACCGTCGACGACGATGGCGCCCGAAGTGGGCTGGTAGAACCCCATGATGCATTTCACCAAGGTCGACTTGCCGGCGCCGTTCTCGCCGAGGAGGGCATGAAACTCACCGGGCTTCACCTTGATCGAGACATCGTCGAGGGCGGCCAGGGCCCCGAAGCGCTTGGTCATGCCGACGGTTTCAAGCCCGATGGCCTTGCCACCGATGTGAGGGATGGCGCTGTCTTTCATTTCAGCGCCTCCAACACTTGGCCCGCACTGGCCACCGCGCCGAAAACGCCGCCCTGCATCTTGACCATGTCAAGCGCGGCCAGGTGGTTTTCAAGCTTGGTGGCGCCGCAGCAGTCTTCCAGAAGGAGGCATTCGAAACCACGGTCATTGGCTTCGCGCATGGTGGTGTGCACGCAGACATCCGTAGTGATGCCGGTGAGGATCAGGTTGTCGATGCCGCGGGTGCGCAGGACAAGTTCGAGGTCGGTGGCGCAGAAGCTGCCCTTGCCCGGCTTGTCGATCACCAATTCCCCCTCGACGGGGGCAAGCTCGGGGATGATTTCCCAGCCCGGCTCGCCGCGCACGAGGATCATGCCGCAGGGGCCCGGGTCGCCGATCCCCGCCCCGATCTGCTGCGAGCGCCAACGCTTGTTGGCGGGCAGGTCCGAGAGATCCGGGCGGTGGCCCTCGCGGGTGTGGATCAGGGTGAGGCCATGGACGCGGGCGGCTGCAAGCACCGACTTTATCGGCTCAATGGGTGCGCGGGTGAGGCTCAGGTCGTAGCCCATGCTGTCAACATAGCCGCCGGGGCCGCAGAAGTCGGTCTGCATGTCAATGACGACGAGCGCGGTATTCTCGGGGCGGAAATCGCCGTTCCAGGGCCAGGCGTAGGGGTCGGCGGGGATCTGGGAAAAACTCATATGCCGCCCTCCGAGCTGGTCTCGCCAAAGACACGAGTTGGCGCGGGAAACCCGCAAGAGGTTCCGTCTGTCACCTTCACATCGTCTTCCCATGGCAGGCGATAGTCCCCCGCCACGAGATCCTGCATGAAGGTATAGGGGCAATCGCCGGCGCCGCCTTTCACCGCAACGTAAGCCCGGTGGCCGAGTTGATAGATATTGTTCTCGACCCCCCAGCCCAGCCGCGCCTCGCGGATCAGATCGGGACGCAGCTCGGCGGTGATGATCTCGTCGACGCGTCCGGTGGTGCCCTGCGCGATCACCGTGCCGTCGAAATCGACGATCATCCCCTCACCCATGCTGTCGAAGGTGCCGTCGCTGCCGCACATGCAGACGCTCACCGTCGCCATCAGGTTCTGGAACGCATTGGCCTGGTTCGTGAACCGCCAGGATGCGCGGATCGGTGCCGTGTAGCCTGCGGTGCGGATCATGATTTCGGCGCC
>DQCI01000180.1:0-14436 GCA_003545125.1 Paracoccaceae bacterium | reverse complement strand
CCGTCGATCACCGGGATGCCGATATCGCCGGGTTCCCAGGGTTCGACCGGCACCCAGGGGTGCATCTTTCGGTAGTAGAGCCGGAGTTCGCCGGTGTCGTCGATGATGATGCCCGAGTTGTACGGGTTGCCGCCGGGATTGAACTCCATGATCGAGAAGCAGCCCCAGATCCGGTGCTCGGCACAGGCCGCCTTGAAGGCCGCGACCTCGGGGCCGTCGAGCGTGCACATGATCTCGGGGTTCATGTCCATCGACAGCCCGTGCAGCGCGTATTCGGGGAAGACGATCAGGTCCATCGTATCCAGATTGCGCCGCGCCTTGCCAACAAGCTCGACGATCCGCGCGGTCTGGGAGGCAAGATTCTCGGGCGTCTCGACCACCGGCAGCTGCAACTGGCATAGCCCGACGACCACGCCGTCGGGGCTCTTGTTCAATCCTCCAAGACCAGTCATGGCGACCTCATTTGACAATCGACAGCTCGCCCGGCGCCTGGTGCTGGGTGGCACCGGAGCGGGCAGAGGCGATCATGATGAACAGGGTGAGAATGTAGGGAGCCGCATTGAAGAAGTAGTAGCCCTGGCTGATCCCCACGGATTGCAGCGCGGGACCAAGCGCACCGGCGGCCCCGAACAGGAGCGCGGCGACGACGCAACGCAGCGGATGCCAGCGGGCGAAGATCACCAGCGCGACGGCCATGAGGCCCTGACCGGAAGACAGCCCCTCGTTCCAGCTTCCGGGGTAGGACAGCGACAGGAATGCCCCGCCGACGCCCGCGAGCCCGCCGCCGAGCACGGTGGCAAGGATCCGCACCTTGATCGGGTTCACCCCCAGCGCACGGGCCGAGGCCTCGCTGTCACCTGTGGTGCGCAGGATGAGGCCGGGTCTCGTGTTGGCAAAGGCCCACCAGAGGACCACCGCGATGGCGATGCCGAGGAAGAACAGCGGATTGATCAGAAGCGCCTGTTTCAGTGCCGGGTTGGTGGCCCAGTTGCCCAGCGGCAGGCCCTCGAGCCTTGGCGCCTGGGGCTGGATGTAGGGTTTGCCGAGGAAGAAGGCGATGCCGATGCCGAAGGTCATCATCGCGATGCCGACGGCGATGTCGTTCACCTTGGGCAGCGAGCAGACCGCCCCGTGGATGAGACCGAGCACCAACCCGGAGCCGAAGGCAGCCAGCACCCCGAGCCAGGGCAGGCCGCTGTGAAACGAGGTCGCGTAGGCGACCATGGCGCCGAGCACGAGATTGCCTTCGAGCCCGAGGTTGATGCGGCCGGACTTCTCGGTGATCGTCTCGCCGAGGGCGACGAAGAGATAGGGGGTCGAAACCCGGATCGCGCCACCGAGCATGGCGATCAGCACGGTTTCCACGCCGCTCGCCATTACCGCGCCTCCACCGGCTGGAACATCCGGAACCGGCCCAACAGCGTTTCGGAAGCCAGCAGCGTGATGAAGATCAGGCCTTGCAGAAGCGCCGAGGTGGCGTCGGGCAAGTCCATGCGGCGCTGGATGAGCCCGCCGGAAGCGTCGATGGCGCCGAAGATGATGGCGATGGGCACGACCACGAAAGGGTTATGCCGGGCAAGGAAGCTCACGAGAATGCCGGTAAATCCGTAGCCCGCCACCAGCGAGGCATTGGCCTGTCCGTGGATGGCGGCGACTTCGAAAAAGCCCGCGAGCCCCGCAACCGCACCGGAGATTGCGGTGCAGGCAAGGATCAGACCGCCCACCGGCAGGCCCTGGGCGAGGGCCGCATGGGGGTTGCCCCCGGTCACGCGGGCGGCAAAACCGAAGGTCGTGCGCCGCAGCAGCAGCCCGATGAGCACCGCGAGGATGACTCCGGCCGCGAGCCCCCAATGCACATCCGTGCCCGGGATCGACCCGATCATGTTGTCCTTGCCGATGGGCAGGGTCGAGGGCTTGTTCTGGCTCGAGGGATCACGCAGCGCGCCTTCGACGAAGAAGTTCATCGTCGCGATCGCGATATAGGTGAGCAGCAGCGAGGAGATCGTCTCGTTCACCGAACGCGCATGGCGCAGCCAGCCGACGAGCATGATGAGCAACGCGCCGGCAGCCATGGCCGCGGCGGCCATGAGCGCCAGCAGCACCGAGGTGGGCGCACCTATGGTGACCAGGGGAATAGCGGCGGCGGCGGCGGCAAACCCGCCGATCACCAACGGGCCTTCCGCGCCGATCATTGTAAGGCCGATGGTGGCGGGGACCGCGAATGCAAGGCCAGTGAGTATGATCGGAGCGGAACGCTGAAGCGTGTTCTGGATCGAGAACGAGGTGCCGAACCCGCCCTTCCAGAGGAGCTGGAAGAATTGGACGGGATCCTTGCCGAGCACGAGCAGGAAGACCGAGAACAGCAGCGCCGAGGCAAGCACCGATCCCACCGGGACGACGAGGGCCTCGACCGAGCGCAGGGTCTCTGCGCCGAAAGCGCGCTGAGGCTTGGGAGGGCTCGCTTCTGCGTCCACCCGGTCCTCCTTTCCGATGTTTGCGAATGTGTCGCGGCAAGATCCCCGCCGCGGCCTGTGACGGGTCTCAGGTGATCGAGCCAATCACGCCTTCGAGCAGGTAGTCCATCCCGTCGAGATGGGGGTCGTAATTGTCGTAAGCCTTGTCGATGACCACATTGCCGAGATTGTCCTTGAGCGTGCCTGTGAAGATCGGCTCGCCCGCCTTCAGCGCGGCAATGGCAGCATCGGCGGCGGCAATGGCCTCCGGGGTCGCCCCGGCGCCGTAGGTAGTGTTCTGGACCATGTCGTTGTGGTAGCCGCCGACCACGATATTCGGCAGCGGCTCGCCCGTCGCCAGCATGTCGGCATACATCTTGTAGATGGTTTCCCACTTGTACTCGGCGCCGGTGATGAAGCCGTTCGGCGCGAGCGGCGCCTGGCTGGCATTGTGGCCACAGGATTTCACGCCGCGCGCCTCGGCGGTCTCGATCACCACCTTGGGCCCGTCCACATGACAGGTGAGCACGTCACAGCCCGCGTCGACCAAGGCGTTCGCCGCTTCCGCTTCGCGCACCGGCATCGACCAGTCACCGGTGAAGATGACTTGCACGGTCGCGTCCGGGTTGACCGAGCGCGCACCGAGCAGCACCGAGTTGATGTTGGAAAGCACCGAGGGTATCGGCTTGGCGGCGACGAAGCCGATCTTGCCGGTCGGCGAGGAGAGGCCTGCGGCAACGCCATCGACGTAATGCGCCTGGTTCAGGTAGCAGAAATAGCTGCCGGCGTTGGCCGGATCCGCATCGGACCAGAGCGGGGCAGCATGGCGGAACACCACCTCCGGGTATTTGGCCGCGAGATCCTGCATGAACGGGATGTAATAGCCGAAGGATGTGCCGAGGATCAGCCCGGCGCCGTCGAGGTTGATCATCGATTCCATGGATTTCGCGCAGGCATCGGTTTCGGGCACGCTTTCTTCTTCGACGACCGTGACGCCCTCGACGCCTTTCAGGATGTCCATGGCCACGGCGTGTGCCTGGTTCCAGCCGAAATCGTCCTTGGGGCCGACATAGATCACGCCGATGGTCAGATCACCGGCGGCCTTGGCCTGTTTCGCGAGGCTGAGGGGCAGGGCGCCTGCCGCAAGCCCCGCGGCGCCGGTCCTGAGAAAGTCGCGTCGTTTGAAATCGAAATTGGGCATCTGTCTCTCCTGTCGCTCCATTTCGATGAAGAGGACCGGCTCGGGAGAGGCCTTGTCAAATACGGGCGACCCTGACCGTTAGGTAAGGGCGGTCCTGCTCAAATCATCGTCGCCGGGCAGGCTATCTGCCCGGATTCCGGGCATTGACTGTGCGGGGTCGGAGATCACTTGGTGGGGCTGCCGATTTCGGTGGGACGCGGGGAACCGTTCGGGCATCGTCGCCGCGAGAGCCCCAAAGCCGGGGTGTGGGACAAGGGTTACAAGGTGCGCGCGCTGGTCGTCTATTGCCATCCGAGGGCCGACAGTTTCACCGCCGCTGTGCGCGACCAGGTGCTGGCGGCGCTGGATGGCGCGGGCGCGCAACATCGGCTGCACGACCTTTACGGGATGGGTTTCGATCCAGTCCTGAGCGAGCGGGCCCATCGCGACTATGAAGATCCGGCCAAGAACCGCGACGGGATCGAGGCGGAATGCGCCGATCTGCTCTGGGCCGATACGCTGATCTTCGTCTACCCGACCTGGTGGTACGGATTGCCCGCCATGCTCAAAGGCTGGATGGACAGGCTCTTGCTTCCGGACCTGGCCTTTTTGATGCCGCGGTCGGAAGGCGAAGACATTCGCCCCGGACTGGGTCACATCACCCGAATTGGTGTTTTCACTACCTGCGGTGCGAGCCGTTGGCTGACCCTAATAGTGGGCGCGCCGGGGCGACGCACCCTGATGCGGGGGCTTGGGTTTCTGATCGCCCGGCGTGCGGCCCGGGTCTATGCCGCGCATTACCTGATGGACAGTTCCACACCGGAAAGCCGCGCCCGGCACCTGGATCTGGTCGACCGAAAGATCGCCCGGTTGATCGCGGCGCGCGCCCCTGGCCCTGCTCTGCGACCAAAGGAGACACAAGCATGATCCCAATTCTGGACTGGCAGCGGTTTGCAAGTGGCAGTGACCGAGAGGGCTTTGTGGCCGATCTCGGTCACGCCTGCCGGGACACCGGGTTCTTCCTGCTGACCGGACACGGAATCGACCAGGGGTTGATCGACGGCGTGTTCACTCAGGCCGATGCCTTTTTTGCCCTGCCGGACGAGATCAAACGCAGGCTCGAGATCCGGCTCAACCCGCACAATCGCGGCTGGGCGGCATCTGGCTCCGAAGCTCTGGACGAGACCAGCGGGCTTCTGGATCAGAAGGAGGCCTACAACGTCGGATGGGATCTTGCGGTGGACGATCCGCGCGTGGTGGCGGGTGAGCCGTTTCGTGGCGTCAACGTCTGGCCCGATCTGCCGGGGTTTCGGGTGACGATGCTGGGGTACTACCAGGCCGCACTTGACCTTGGCGTGGCGCTGCACGCTGCGTTCGAACAGGAGCTGGGCTTGCCTGAGGGGTTCTTCCCGCCCTTTTTCACCGAGCCGATGGCGACGCTCCGTGTGCTGCGTTATCCGCCGAGCGAGGGCGGGATCGGGGCGGGCGCGCATAGCGACTACGGCTCGGTGACGCTGCTGATGACCGACGGGGTTGGCGGGCTCCAGGTGCAACCGCGCGGCGACGACTGGATGGATGTGCCGCATGTGCCCGGCGCCTATGTGGTCAATATCGGCGATTGCCTGATGCGCTGGTCGAATGACATCTACATCTCGACGCCCCACCGGGTGCTGCCGCCGAAGGCAACCCGGCGCTCGATCGCGTTTTTCCTCGACCCGAATCCGGATGCCGTGATCGAAGCCCTGCCGGGGACGGGCGCGGCCAAATACCCACCGATCAGCGGTGCCGATTATCTGCGGTCGCGGCTGGATGCGACCTATGCGCCGATGTGAGAGGTGGCGGAGAGCCAGTCGTCGATGATTGCGGCCAGTCCGTCCGGATCGGCCACCTGGGGCACATGGCCTGTGTTCATCTGTGTCACGTCGAGATTGTCCCAGCCCGCGCACATGATCCGCTGGGCCTGCGGGCGCACGGAGCGGTCTTGGGTCGCCTGAACATAGAGCTTCGGAAGCCTGTCCATGGCTGGACCGGCGACGCTTGGAATGCGGTGCCCGACGGTTGGTTGCGGGGTGAGCCTGTCGGCGGCCCGTGCCGCGACCTTGGGCTCCAGATCCTGAAAGAAATGCTCAAGTGCCGCCGCGGGTGGCACGGTGCTGCTCGTTCCGTCCGCCGAAGGGAGGATGTGGGGCGTGACCCCGATCTTTTGCCCGGGCCCGGCCACTTGTGCCTGAATGTCGTCGAAGCTTTCGCCCGCTTTCAGCAGCATCCCCGCGACCCAGATGCCGTGACGCACCCGGCCACCGAAGCGCTCGGCGGCGGCTGTCACCAGCATTCCGCCGCCGGAATGGCCGACGAGCGCCACCGAGCCCGCGCCGATTGCAGCGTCGAGCGCATCGAAATAATCTTCGAGAACAACATCTTCGGCCGCAATCGGATGAATCCCGTCACCGGGAAGATCGAGTGCCAGCGCCTCGCAGCCGAGCCTGGAGAGTGCTGCCACCAGCGCCTCCCAGACCCAGGCGCCCGCCCAGGCGCCATGGATTAGGATGAGCCGCTCAGGCCTTGCTGACATAGGTTTTCCGGTACATCGAGCGCAGGTGGTCGAGCACTGTGACGGGCGCATACTTCGCGCGCTCGCCCGCGTCGAGACAGGTGGGAATGCAAGTCACCTCGGTGTCCGGGTTGCCGGTGTAGAAAAACGGGATCGAGTAGCGTTCGTTCCCGGAGGTGTTGATGACGCGGTGGAGCGTCGAGACATAGCGGTCATTGGTCCAGCGCGAGATCATGTCGCCGAGGTTGACGACGTAGGCCCCCTCGATCGGCGGCGCGTCGATCCAGCCCGCCGCGTGCGGATCCTTCACCTGAAGCCCGCCGTTCATATCCTGAAGCAGGATGGTAAGCCCGCCAAAATCGGTATGCGCGCCCGCGCCCATCTCGTCCGGCACGTCGGGACGCGCGGGCGGGTAATGCAGCAGGCGCAGCGTCGCCATCGGCTGGGTGGTGAAGAAATCGAAGTATCCTTCGTCAAGGTCGAGCGACAGGGCCATGCCGCGCATCAGCCGCGCGCCCACCACCGTGAGCGCCGAAAAATAGGCCATCATCGCTGGCTCGAACCCGGGCAGGCCCTGGGGCCATTGGTTGGCGCCATGGTTGAATTTGCCGGCCCGCACCCGGGCGTCGAGCGACGACAACTCCTCGCCGATGTAATATCCCTCCTTGCGGTCGGGCAGGGCGCCGGGTTGCAGGGTTTGGCCGCCGAGCTGTTCATAGCCGCGGTTGCAGGGAGAAAGCGACTTCTCGACGGCGTCCTTCGCTGTTTCGGGTAGATCGAACAGAGCGCGGGTCTCCGCCATCGCGGCGTCGATCAGCCCCTGCGGTACGCCGTGACCGACGCAGTAGAAAAACCCGTGTTCCAGACAGGCCGCCTGCAGAGCCTCCCCTACGGCGCGCCGCACCGCAGGGTCGGGCGAAGACATCCCCGAGATGTCGATGATCGGCAGTCCCATCGTCAGCTGCCGAAGTTCGCGCCGAGACGCATCTGGATGTAATCGTGCCCGGTCATCGGTTCGTATTTGCGCTCGGGGCCTTCGAGCATCGTGTCCATGTTGGCCTGTGCGAAATAGGCGATGGAGTAGCGGGGACCGAGATATTCCTCCGGCTTCGGCATCCGCACCCGATGCAGGTTCGAGAGCAACTTGTCATCGGACCAGCGCATCAGCATGTCGCCGATGTTGCAGGTGATGACATGGCTGATCGGCGGCACATCGGTCCAGGCGATCGCACGGCCCTCGGAATCCTTGCCCGGACAGACCTGCAATCCGCCTTGACCGGTCTTCTGGTGCAGGAGCGTGAGGCAGTCAAAATCGGTATGCGCACCTGCGCGCCAGAACTTGAAATCCTCGGGCTTGGCGTCTTCCATGCCAAGGTAGTGGATCAGCCGCAAAGTGGACTGGTATCGGTCCGCCTCCGGATCATGGCCCTCGGTGAAGGTCTCGGGCGGCAAGCCGAGCTTGTCGGCAAAGCAATCCAGCACCTTCATGGCCAGCGCCCAGTTGTGCCGCTCGAAGGCCATCATGGTGGATTTGAAATGTCGCAGTTCCGCGCCGGTCGGCCAGAGGCCTTTCATCCGCGGCAGGGTGATCTGGTAGCTTTCCTTCTGGTCCGCGGTGCCGGTCGAGGGGCGGACCTGGGCCTTGTATTCCCAGCCGGCATTGCTACCGGGCTTCAACGGGTACTGCACCTTCGTATCTTCCGGAAGGTCGAAGAATTGCGCCGAGAGATCAAAGGCTTCGTCGATCAGCGTGTCCGGAATGCCGTGGTTCACCAGCTGGAAGAAGCCGATATCGGTGGCAGCGGACCACAGCGCCTCGGCGATCTCTTCCTTGCGGTTGAAGAAATCGCCCATGTCGATCTGCGGCACTTCGCGGTCGATCTCTTCGCCATAGGCGCCGATCCCGGCTTCCTTGTTCAACTCTTCGAGCCGGTATGTCGTTTCGCTCATTGTCTTCTCTCCTTGGTCAGGTGGGGAGCAATGACCGTGGCGCACCACTGACTGCTTCTACTCCGATTGGTACGGGGCTAGCCCCGCAGGATCGCCTCATTGCGCCGCGAGATCAGGTTGGCGGTAACGCGGGCCGCCTCGCGCCCGAGGTCCGCGAGGTCGAGCCCGGGGATGGCGCCGTCGCGCACCACCGCGCGGCCCCCGACGAAGCTGTGCTTGACCGTGGCGGCACCGGTGATGACCGGCGCGAGAGCCGGGTCGTGCAACCCCATGTTGCGCGGATGGCTGATGTCGAAAATTGCGATATCGGCGGGCGCGCCGGGGGTCAGCGTGCCGAGGCGATCGAAGCCGAGCGCCTTTGCGCCGCCCTCGCAGGCCCAGTGCAGCACTGTTTCTGCGGTCACGGCGTCCACGCCCTTGGCGGCGCGGTGGGTGGCGAAGGTGGCGTACATCGCCGCCCCCATGTCGGCGGCCTCGTTGGCCCCCGCGCCATCCACGCCGAGGGAGACCACGCCGCGCTTGGCGTGCAGTTTGTCGGCCGGCGCGATGCCGGAACCGAGCCGCGCGTTGGCTTGCACGCAGTGGGCCATGCCGGTGCCGGTCTCGGCAAGGTGGTCGATCTCCCAATCGTCCAGTTCGACGAGATGGGCGAACCAGACATCCGGCCCGGTCCAGCCCTGGGTTTCCAGCCACTTGACCGGCCGCATACCGAAGTCACGCAGGGTGTAGTCGACATAGGTGGTGTTCTCGCTGAGGTGCGAATGCAACCTCAGCCCCTTGTCGCGTGCGGCCTCGGCGATGGGGATCAATTCATGCGGTTCGAGGTTGAAGACCGGCGTGGTTGGCGCCATCGCGACCTTGGTCATCGCATCCGGTGCGGGGTCGTGGAAACGGTTGGCGATGCCGTGGACCGAGGCGATGAAGTCGCCCAGCGGTTCCTTGAAGGCGGGGGGCAGGGAGGGGTCGTCGAAATAGTCGCGCCCTTTGGTATTGCCGCCGCGCGCGAGATGGAAGCGGACGCCAAGCCGCGCGGCCTCGGCGAACAGCACTGCGGCTGGGTCGTAGTCGTAACTCGGCGCAAAAGCGTAGTGGTGGTCGGAGATCGTGGTCGCGCCGGTGAGCAGAAGCTCGGCGATGCCAACACGGGCAGAAACACGCAAGGTGTCTTCGTCGATGAAGGGCCAGAAGGCGTAGGGTACCTTCTGGAGCCAGATGTCGAGCCCCTCGTTCATTCCGTCCGGCACGGCTTTCAGAACCGATTGGAACAGGTGGTGATGAGTATTCACCAGCCCGGGGGTGACGACGCAGCCGCGTGCATCGACGACCTCTTCGCCCGGGAGCGGGGTCAGCGCGCCAATCTCGGCAATGCGGCCATTCCCGACCCGGATCGCCCCGGAAAACCGGCTTCCGTCGGCATCGCCCACCAGCCCGTAGTCGATGTTCACGATCAACATCAGCGGCGCTCCTTCGGCAGGGACCAGGGGAAGAACAGCCGCTGGATCAACCCGACACTCTGGAAGAGCGCAAGCGACAGCGCCACCAAGAGCACGAGCCCGGCCCAGGCCTGGGGCAGTTTGAACATTGAGGTCGAGAACTGGATGAAGTAGCCGAGGCCCTTTTCGGCGGCCACGAACTCGGCCACCACGGCACCGATCACCGAGAGGGTGATCGAGATCTTGAGCCCCGAGAAGATGTAGGGCGTGGCGTAGGGCAGTCGGATCTGGCTGATCTCGCGCGACTGCGGCGCCCGCAGTGAGCGAGAGAGTTCGATCAGTTCTGGCGGCGTCGCCATGAGCCCGGTGGTCATCGAGACCACCAGCGGGAAGAAGGAGATCATGAAGGTGATAACAACGCGCGGCGCGTCGTCGGTGCCGAGCACCACGATGATGATCGGGGCGACGGCGACGACCGGTACCGACTGGATCACCACCAGAAGTGGGTAGAGCGCGCGCGACAGAAAGCGTGATTTGGCGAGGCCGATGGCGATTGGCAGCGAGATCAGGATCGCGACGCCGAAACCCAGTAGCGCCACCCGCAGCGTGGCCCAGACATGCTGGAGCCAACGCGACGGATCCACCGCGTCGAAGCCGGTGGCGATGCGGCTCGGAGCCGGGAGCACGTAGGTCGGCACATGAAAGACCCGTGTGCCGAACTCCCAGATCAGGAGCACCGCGAGGAAGGTGAGGCCCGGCAGGGCGCCGGGGGTGCGGATCAACCGCTCGGTGAAGGAGAGCGTCGGCGCGTTCGGAGCCGGCGCGGGCTTTGTGGCAGGCTGGGCATCGGCGGACATCACGCGGCCTCCTTTCGGATGAGGAGCTGGCGCAGATGGGCCATGAAGTCCTGCATCTGCGGGGAGCGCAGGCTGTCTTCGTCGCGGGGGCGACCGAGAGGTACCTTGTGGTCTTCCAGCACACGGCCGGGACGGGCCGACATGACCACCACCCGGTCGGCGAGCAACACCGCCTCAGGGATCGAATGGGTGATGAAGAGCACCGTTTTCGGGCTCGCCTGCCAAAGGTTCAGAAGCTCGAACCCCATGGCGTCGCGGGTGAGGGCGTCGAGCGCGGAGAAGGGCTCGTCCATGAGAAGGATGTCGGGGTTCAGGAAGAGCGCGCGGGCAATGCCGACACGCTGCTGCATCCCGCCCGACAATTCGCCGGGCAGGCGATTTTCGGAACCCTCGAGCCCAACCGTCTCGATGATCTCGGCGGCCCGGGCCCGGTCCTGCGGGCCAACGGTACCACGCATGTGGCGGGCCGGGAAAAGCACGTTGTCGGTGACATTCGCCCAGGGCAGGAGAGTCGCTTGCTGGAAAACGATGCCGACATCGTCGCGCGGCTGTGTGACCGGTACACCGAAGACCGAGACCTTACCTGCGGTTGGCGCAAGCAGCCCCGAGGTCAGCCGCAGGAGTGTGGACTTGCCGCAGCCCGAGGGCCCCAGCACCGCCACGAATTCATGCTGGCCGATTGCAAGGTCCACCTCCGACAATGCGGCGAGCGGTCCGGTGTCGGTCAGGAATGTCTGACCGACACCTTCGAAGCGGATCGCGTTCTGTGCTAGCGCCACGGGATCACTCGACCATGAAGGATCGGTCAACCACGCTTTCGGGGTCGAGCGCGGCGGGGTCGAGCCCCTGGCTCGCCGCGACCCGGTCCCATGTTGCCGCCAGCCGGTCCGCATCGAAAGCACCGAGCCCGTATTGTTCGGTCACCTCGTTGAAAGCGAGCTTGGAGGCATCGAGCCAGGAGCCCATTACGTCTTCGGCGGACAGTTCCGGCACAATTGCCGCGACGGCTTCACCGGCCTTTTCCGGATTCTCATAGGCAAAGTTGAGCGATTGCGTGAAGGCCGCGATGAACCGCTTGGCCACGTCCGGGCGCTCGGCCAGGAAGGCGTCGGAGGCGACCAACGAGGCGGAATAGAGCTCGAGCCCCGCATCGGACCAGGGCAGCACCACGATTTCCTTGCCGGCTTCCTCCGCCTGGCCCGTGTAGCGCGAGACATCCGTGAGCCAGGCGATGATCGCATCGGCCTGCCCGGTCATGAGCAGCGGCCCGAGCGCGCCGGGATCGGCTTTGGTGAGTGCAATGTCCTCTTCCGACATGCCGTTGTCGGCCAGCACCAGCGGCAGATAAACGTTGGATGAGGTGAAGGGTGAGGTGGCGATCGCCTTGCCCTTGACGTCCGCCAGCACGGCAATTCCGGTGTCGGCGGTGGTGTAGAAGGCGTGCGGCCCCATGTTGAAGATATTCATGACCGCGGTAACCGGCACGCCTTCGGTGGCCTTCGCGGCCATCAAGGCGCCGATCCCGGCCACGCCGATGTCGGATGTGCCGGTGGCCAGCTTCGTCACCGCCTCCGACGAGCCGCGGCCCGGTTCGATGGTGACGTCGAGCCCGGCGTCGGCACAGAAACCTTCGTGGATGCAGACATAGATCGGGGATTTGTCGCCACCGGGCAGCCAATCGAGCTGGTAGGTGACAGCGTCGGCGGCCTCAAGCGCGCCGGCGCCCGCAAGTGTCGTCGAGGCGGCAAGGGCCAGAGTTTTCATGTCGAGCATGCGCATAGGCATAGTCCTTTCCTGTTGTCGCGGTTTGTCATGCAGGGCGAGCAGCGGTTCCTTGCATCGGGTATTTCATCGGTGCGCCGAGGTCCCAGCGCGATCGGCGTTTTCGTCCGATGAGCAATGTCAGGGCAGGGCCCTACCGCTTCTACTCGCCTCCAAGCAAATCGGGTGGTCTTGCGAGAGTCATTGAGTTTCGCGCTTGAACCATACGGCGGACGTTGGTTTGCTCGGGTTTTGTGCAAAACCGGCTGGGTGTGCGAAAAAAATCGTCGGGTTTATGCGCCGCGGGTCAAGTTGCCGTCCTGAACTGGCCAGCGGCCCAATTTCCACATCTGCTTGTCGCGTCACAATCAGGAGCGGTCCATGCCAATCTCACAACAACAAGACCTCGAACTCATGACGCGTGCGATTGCGCTTGCGTCGGAATCACGTGCCCGCGGCGACCACCCTTTCGGCGCGCTTTTGGCTGGGCCGGATGGCGAGGTCTTGCTCGAAGCGATGAACACCTGCGGCACCAAGGGCGACCGGACAGGCCACGCCGAACGCAACCTGATGACCGAAGCGTCGCTCAAATACGATGACCTGTTCCTGGCAACCTGCACCATGTACACCAGCGCCGAACCCTGCGCGATGTGCGCGGGCTCCGTCTACTGGGCGGGCGTGGGTCGAGTGGTGCACGGGATGACCGAAGTCGCCCTCAAGGAGTTGATTGGTCCGGACCCGGAGAATCTGACGATGGATCTTCCCTGCCGGGACGTCTTTGGCTCAGGCCAACGGCAGATCGAAGTGGTGGGCCCTCTGCTCGCTGAGGAAAGCGCTGTCGTTCACGCGGGGTTCTGGACCGGGTAAAATGATGCGGTTCCTCTACTGAGGACGGTCAACGCGGCCATATCCAGAACCTTTATCATTCGGGGGATGTGCGACGGGCCATCGCGAGGTCACACCCTGCGCGTTTTGCAAAGAGCGAACTCTGGAATGAGACCTTGGTTGCAGCGGTTTCTTGTTTTTCGCCTTTGACTGAAGTCCAGTGAAATTGCAGCGGGAGAACGTTCGACGCCGGTTCCCTCCGCTCCGCCACCGAGGTTTCACATTAAAATCAAGTGATTAATGAGTTTCGAAATCGGCTTGGTTGACCCCATATTGGACCCGTCAATGGGTACGCGGAGCGGGTGGAGTGGCGCCTCGCCGCTTCCGCCCGCACGCCGAAAGGCCAACAGCCTTCACTTCCTTTTTTTGGCTCCCGCGTATTCTCGGTTTGATGATGGCACCATGCAGAGTTCCCGTTTCGCTAGCGCCGCCACCGCCGGGGCGGATTGGGTTGCTCGAAATTTCCGAGATTTCTCCACCGCCCTCCCCTCCATTTCCGGATCCGCCAAGGGCCGCGGGCCCATCAGTGCTTCCGCCACCAGAGCCGCCCTTGGTCGATGGCCCCCGGCCGTCACGCGGACGTGTCCCGAACAACCACCTCACAATCTCAACGATCCCGGTTCCAGCGACGCCCGACGCTGTTCCGACAGCGGTTGTACGCACGGTATCGATGCGTTTCGAGTTCGGGTTCCTGCATTCGAAGTGCCTGTCCAAATGGATTTCGAGCAGCCTGAGGTAGTCCTACCCTGCAATCGTGACATTCCTCGTCTCGATCTTGGCGTCTGCCACAAAGATCAAGGATCTCTGCCGATGTGGCGAAGAAGACCGTCTCAGCATCGTCAAGTGAAAGCCAATTCATGTCGGACATGTGCCCCCTCGGTGTTGTCACGTGTGGAACAGAGGTAGTGCTTCACACCGCCCAGTCCATCGGTCGGCACATTTGACATTGCGCACTTCCCCGCATGCGTTGCCCCGGACATCCGCCCAACTTTTCAAAAAGGCGACGCTCTGGGGCGACTTTTGACGGACCGAGTGCACATCATATTGAGACGGACCACCGTGACGGACACCGCTCCGGTCTGACGTGCGCGCAATGGCAGCGGGATGGGCACGCAAAGTTGTTCAAACGTCGCTCTAAATAGCTGACTGTGCTGGAAAACTGTTCCGGTTCCGCGCTCCACTGTGAACAGCCCCGTGTATCGTGGACGCCTTCTTCCCTGATTTTTGGGCAAGGAGGCCATGATGACCAACCCCAAGTTCAGCGACGATTTCAGGCGGGATGCGGTCGCGCAGATCACCGAGCGGGGGCCCCGGTCAAAGAGGTTTCAGAGCGTCTCAGGGTCCGCCAGCACGCGCTCTACGCATG
>DQCI01000213.1:960-3680 GCA_003545125.1 Paracoccaceae bacterium | reverse complement strand
TGGGCCGCCGTCCAGGCGATCTGATGCTCCCGTCCGCGCAGGTCGGTCCCCGCGCCACCGTGGGCCTGCGCCGAAAACGGGCCTGAATGTGAACCGGCGGAGCCCGCCCTTTCTCCGCTTATGCTATTGTTTGTAAACCATTTTCCAACACAGATCGTCAGACCGTCTTCCCAGGAAACCGGTCCGCCTGGATGACGCGCAAGGCCGGAAACCGCAACCTTGGGAGCGGTGCGGGCTCAGGAGCACACGTTTCCGCGCCCGGGGCGCATTTGGGTCCCGCCCGCGGGTGAAAATCCGTTGGCGAGGGCGTCCGGGTCAGCTAAACTTCCCCAAATCCACCCCACTCCGAGGTTTTCATGGCGTTCCGCACCCTGCGCGAAGATTATGCCCGCCACAATGGCGAGGGCGCATCCTTCACTGCCTTGACGGTCTATCGCTTCGGTCGTTGGGCGCTGAACCGCAGATCGCGCGTGTCGCGCGCCATTTTCACCCGGGTCTACCGGGTCCTCAATTCCTACGTGAAGAACATCATCAAGATCGACATTCCGGCGACCGTGCAGATCGGTGAGGGATTGCACCTCATTCACGGCTACGCCTACATCACCATCCACCCCGAGGTCGTCATTGGCGACCGTTGCGGCATCATGCATGGCGTGACGATCGGGCAGAACATGTGGAGTGGCGTCGCGACCATCGGAGACGACGTGTTCATCGGCGTAGGCGCGGCCATCCTCGGCGAGGTCACAATCGGCGATGGCGCCCGGATCGGGGCCAACGCGGTGGTCACCAAGAACGTGCCGGCCCACGCCATCGTCCAGTCGCCCCAGTCGCGGGTCATGCCGAGCCTCACGGCGATGGCGGCCAAGGTCAGCGACAAGGCGGCGGAGGCGGCGAAACGAGACTGACCCGAGCCCGGTCGGGCGTGGCAGCCGCTCCCGATTGTCGACGAAACCGGACAAAACCATCCACGATCCAGTGATAGTAGAGGCGCGGACGCAACACTCCCGCCCCCCAGGGCCCGAGGCTGGACAGGGCTCCATACAATCGCCATAGTTTGCCGCGAAAAAACGAACCCGCTGCCCCGCAGCAAAGACCAAACGAGCCTCCACCCTGCGAGCACAGCCAAGGTATCCCGACATGCCCCTGACCAAAGACGATCTGATCGCCTATCTTTCCGACGCCCTCGACACAGACGACGAGCTTCAGGAAGACACCACGCTTTTCACCTCCGGGCTGCTCGACAGCGTCCTGATGCAGGACCTCATCATGTTCTTCGAGGAAAAGACCGGCAGCCAGGTGCCCGCCGAAGACGTGACGCTGGAAAACTTCGACACACCCGGCGCCATCGTTGCCTATGCCGGGAGCGTTTCCTGAGATGACCGCCGAGACCGGCGTCGACCCGCTGTTGAGCCGCGTGGCCGAGGAATTCGGCACGCCGGCCTACGTCTTCCTGGGGGACCGGATCGAGACCCGGATCGGCCTGCTCAAATCCGCTTTCGGCGAACGCTTCACGCTCAGCTACGCGGCCAAGTCGAACCCCAACCCGGTGCTGCTCGCCTTTCTCGAACCCCGGGTCGAAAACCTCGACATCTCCTCGATCGGCGAGATGCGCCTCGGGCTGAAAGCCGGTTGGGCAGCGGACCAGATGAGCTTCACGGGCCCCGCCAAGCGCGATGCCGAGCTTGAGGAAGCCATCGAAGGCGGTGTCGGCGAGCTGATCGTCGAGAGCGTCGACGAGGCCCGGCGTGCCGACCGGATCGCGCGCGAGAAAGACCGCCGGCAGCGGATCATGATCCGGATCGGCCCCGACCGGGTGCCGAAAGGCTTCGGCGACCAGATGGCCGGCCGCCCGAGCCCCTTCGGCATCGACTACGAACAGATCCACGAGGCGATGCCGCAGATCCTGGCGCTCGATAACCTCGAGATCGTCGGCCTGCACATCTACTCGGGAACCCAGAGCCTCGTTCCCGGCGCGATCTGCGAAAACTACCGCAATTTCATCGCGATCTTCCGTGAGGTCTGTGGGCGGTACGATCTCACGCCTGAGCGGCTGGTGTTCGGTGCCGGCCTCGGGGTGCCCTATTTCGAAAACGACAAACCGCTCGACCTGGGCGTGGTGGCCGACGACATCGCCGGCGACCTCGACGCGCTGCGCGGCGAGGCCCGTTTCGGCGATACCGAGCTGGTGCTCGAACTGGGCCGCTACCTCGTCGGCGAGGCCGGCTACTATCTCACCCGCGTGACGACGGTGAAGACCTCGCGCGGGACCCGGATCGGCCTGTGCGATGGCGGCATGAACCACCACCTGCCCGCGTCGGGCAATTTCGGCATGGTGATCCATCGCAGCTACCGGATGCACAAGGTGGGCGGCGGCGACCCCGTCGGCAAGATCAACCTGTCGGGTCCGCTTTGCACGCCGCTCGACAAGATCGGCGTTGGCGTGAACCTCCCCGAAATCACCGCCGGCGACGTGATCGCCGTGCATAATTCGGGTGCCTATGGGATGACCGCAAGCCCGGTGCTGTTCATCAGCCACCCGATGCCGAAGGAGGTGTTCGCGGTCGGCGATCAGCTTCGCGACGCGACCCGCCGCCTGGGTGATCTGTAAGCAAAGATCACCCGCGGTGACCGGCTGATCCTGGGTTTTGCACGACACGCGACCGTCTCGGACGGGGCCGACATCTCTCTTTGAACCGGCGCGGCACCGACGCCGTCACGGC
>DQCI01000213.1:0-826 GCA_003545125.1 Paracoccaceae bacterium | reverse complement strand
TATGCCATTGCTGCGGAACAAAACGAGAGTGTTTGGCGTGAGCGAGATGCATTCCCAAAGGTCGCGGGAGAGGTCATGAAAATGACCTCTCTTGAACTGGCAAACCGACTGGATCTACGGGCTGTCGGACAGCTGCAACGCGAGATCCTTGCGCGGCGCGGCGCCGATCTCGCGCTGGACGCGGGCAAGGTGGAGCACCTCGGCGCTCTCGCGCTTCAGCTGGTCCGGTCTGCGGCGCGGACATGGGCCGAAGATGGCCATGTTCTGGCCTTCGACAATGCCTCGACCGACCTTGCCGATCAGTTGGTCCTGCTGGGTTTCACCCCCGAAACCGTCACCAGATGGGAGCCCCTGTGATGGCATTGCAGATCCTTGCAGTGGACGACAGCCGGACGATGCGCGACGTGGTGCGCCTGACCCTCACCGGGGCCGGCTTTGGCGCCCACCTGGCCGAAGACGGCGTGCATG
Source organism: Paracoccaceae bacterium (assembly GCA_003545125.1). GTDB lineage: Bacteria > Pseudomonadota > Alphaproteobacteria > Rhodobacterales > Rhodobacteraceae > Sinisalibacter. The sequence goes on along the minus strand of DQCI01000213.1, from coordinate 358 downwards.
GGCTCGAGGTCCTCGACCAGATCGATCCGCCCGACGCAATCATTACCGATATCAACATGCCGCGCATGGACGGGTTCGGCTTCATCAATGCCGTCCGCGAGCAGGCCGAATACCGGGCGATCCCGATCCTGGTCCTGACCACCGAGAGTGCTGCGGAAATGAAGGATCGGGCACGTACGGCCGGTGCCACCGGCTGGATCGTCAAACCGTTCGATCCGGACAAGCTCGTCAAGGCGCTCAGAATGGTCGCGGGGTAACGCATGTCCGATCCAATGGCCGAAATCCGGGCGTCGTTCTTCATCGAATGCGAAGAACTGCTGGAAGCGTTGCAGGACGGGCTGCAGGCGATCGACGACGG
>DQCI01000236.1:32159-40589 GCA_003545125.1 Paracoccaceae bacterium | reverse complement strand
TCTCCGGCGCGGTGGCGCTCATCGAGCTCGGCCAGCAGGTTGAGTTGGAAGCCGATGTGGTCGGGGGGCTCAGGGACGTTCTCCGGCAACGCGAGGCCTGCCGCGGCGAGCAACCGCGTCATCGCGCGGGCCGGTTCCTGATACATGAGCCCGCGTTCGCTGAGCCAGACCGATGCGTAGGGCGGGGCCCCACGCCGCCCGCCAACGAGGAACGCCGCCGCATGCGCTGCGGCAAGCCGGCCCGCCGCGGCGTCGAGGTCGCTGTCCGGCCCAGTGAGTGCGGCGAGTTCTGAAACCAGCGGCGCGATGGCGGGGGCCGGTGCGAGACGCTCCATGAGGTCGCGCCCTTCGGGAGCCCGGTAGATCGCGAGCGCGGCCGCATCGGGCGGGGCAAGGTAGAGCCCGGCCATCCACCGATAAACGAAGGCGGCCGGGATCGTGTCGACGTCACCGGGCAGGTGCTCATTCATGATGAGCGGCCCCGCCGGTGTCCTTGGCCCGCAGCTGGAGGTATTTCTGCAGCACCCGGGTCTGCTCCTTGTCGAGCGCCACGAAGCGTTCCATCGACTTCAGCACGCCGATCCACTGGTTGGCGAGGTGGTGCCCCGGGTCGGGTTTCGAATGGCAGACCGCGCAGTTGGCCGAATACATCTCCGCCGAATAAGCCCAGATCGCGTCGAGATCGTCGACCACCTGGCCGGGCCGGATCCAGGCTTCGAGGCTGACCTCGTGCCAGACCAGCTCTGTGTCCGGGTCGGTCTCGGTCGCAAGTCGTGTCACGGCCTCGACGGTTTCCTTTTTCAACGTCGCTTCGAAGATCCGGTGGCCGCGCAGGGCGTAGACGATACGATCGACCTCGTCCTGCTGCCAGCCGTCGATCCGGACCTTGATCGCGTCGCCCTTGCGGTCGAGCACGGTAAGCGCGGTGGCGGCGAGCAACTGGCCGGCCACGTCACTCTCGGCCTTGGCTGCTGCCGCGTCGAGGTAGTAGGAGATCGTCGTGATCGGGTAGATCACGTCGCCGTCGCCTTCCTGGTCGGCGGCCATGCTCACGAGGCCCTCGTAGGCTTTCTTGTAGCCGCCCGAGAGGTCGGGCAAGTTATGCGCGATGCCCTTGTGGCAGTCGATGCAGGTGTCGCCCGCTTCGAGACCGGCTTTCATGATCTCGGCGTTTTTGGGCTCCATCAACGCATAGTCGAACCGGTCTTCACGGTGGCAATTGCGGCATTCGAGCGAATCGTTGGCTTTCATCCGCGCCCATTCGCGCTGGGCCATGACCGGGCGATGTTCCGCAAACTTCTCGGGCGTGTCGATCACGCCGGTGAGCTTGCCCCAAAGTTCCTTGCTGGCCTGGATCTTGCGGATCATCTTCGGACCCCACGCCTTGGGCACGTGGCAGTCCGAACAGATCGCACCCACACCAGAGGCGCTGGAGTAGTGGACGGTATGGGTGTACTCCTCGTAGACGTTGTCGCGCATCTCATGGCAGGAAATGCAGAACGCTTCCTCGTTGGTCGCCTCGAGGGCCCAATGGAACCCGCCCCAGAACAGGATCCCGGCAACGAATCCGGCGATCAGCAACACGCCAAGCGAGATTACGCCGCTCGGTGACCAGATGAAGTTCCACAGTCGTCGGATCATGGGGGGCTCTCCTTTTTTCGACCTCTCTGTTAGACCGGCGCTGTAAACGCTGTTTCGACCGCGCTTGAACGGCGCGTAATAATATGTAAACAGGATGAAAACGAACCAGGAGTGCGCTCATGTTGTCGCCCAAGACCATTCTGATCGTCGAGGACGACCCGACGAGCCTTGAGGCCATGGCGGGGTACTTCGAAGTCGAGGGCTACCGGGTGGTCCGTGCCAGCGACAGCCTGGAACTGGATCGCGCGTTGGTCCGTCACCAGGTGGACCTGATCGTGCTCGACCTGCGGCTGCCGGGCAAGGACGGGTTGACGCTCCTGCGCGAGCTGCGCAGCGGGTCCGACCTGCCGGTGATCGTGGTCAGCGCCCGGACCGACCAGGTCGACCACATCGTCGCCCTCGAAATCGGGGCCGACGATTATCTCGACAAGCCGGTGAACCTGCGGGAGTTGCTGGTTCGCACCCGCAACATACTGCGGCGTAGCGGCCAACAGTCGAGGCCCGGGACGGCGGCGCCCCGGCCCACGCGCGTCGAACTCGCCGGTTGGACGCTCGACATCGGCGCGCGCCGCCTGTTCGCTGCCGACGGAACCGACGTGCACCTCACGCGCGGCGAATTCGAGCTATTGTCGTATCTCACCGAACGCGCGGGCCAGGTGCTGGCTCGCGACCAGCTCCTCGACCGGTTGAGCTCGCGCGAGTGGAGCCCCTATGACCGCTCCGTTGATGTGCTCATCGGCCGGCTGCGGGCCAAGGTCGAAGAAAACCCAAAAGATCCACGCCTGATCGTGACGGTCCACGGGATCGGATATGTCTTCCTCGGGGCCGCTCAGAGCGAGGCCCCGGTCCGGGCAGGGGGCTGACGCTGCGGATCGCAGTGTCCGGCCAACCCGCACGCGCCATGGCAAGCTGAGCCGACAGCCCCCGGGCCCGGCTACGCGCCGTCGTCGGGTGCGGCAAGGAGCGCCAACCACCCGTCACCGTGGCACCGCGCGCCGTCGGGGCAACTGCACGCAAGGTCGTGTCCCGCAAGCGCGGGTCGAGCGAGAGATCTGAGGGCCTGCTGCTCCGGGCGCCCTATCCAATCGGCAAAGAGGTCGACGACATCGTCCCGCGTCATGGGGTGGCCGTGGTCCGGGTGCGGATCGCCGATGCGGAAAGGGTTCCCCCAGCGGCTCGGCCTGGCGATGGATTTCGCACCTGCTGGCAGTTTCCCCTCGAACCGGGTCCAGTGGATGCGGCGGGGGGTCATCTCGGCGCCGCCGTGAAAGGGCGGTGGGCGTGCGGCAGGAGTACGTAAGCGCCGTCGTGCGCGATCTCGCCCTCATCGTCCAGTTGAAGTTGCGGGGTTTGTGCCACGAGATCCTCCCGTGACGCATTGTGAACCCGGACCGCTCCGCGGGTCAATTCGCCAGTTGGGTGTGGCGCGCGCGAAGACGGTCACGACAAAGGTGCCTGCGGCGCCTATGCGCGGTTTTTGTAGGCCGCCCGCGCCCGCGCGCGCCCTTCCGGGAGCCCGACCAGGGGTTTGGGATAAGGCGCGTCCGGCGACAGGCCCCACGACCGCGGCAGGCGTCGAAGAACGCGCGCCTCAGGCCCCGGTTCCGGCGCCAGCTCGGCCACGAAGTGGTGGATGCATGCCGCGTCGGCGTCGAACTTTGCAGCCTGAGTCTCGGGATTGAAGACGCGGAAATAGGGGGCCGCGTCCGGTCCCGAACCGGCCACCCATTGCCACCCCATCGCGTTCGCCGCCGGGTCCCAGTCGATCAGGCAGTGTTCGAACCATGCCTGACCGATACGCCAGTGTTTGAGCATGTGTTTCGTGAGGTAGGAGCCGACAATCATGCGGCCCCGGTTGTGCATCGTGCCGGTGACGTACATCTCGCGTCGCGGCATCGACGAGGGGAATGCCCGCGCGGCCCTGCTTCCTGCGCAGTACGTCGGCGTCGTCCGTGGTGGACCACGGGAACGCCTCCCATTCCGGGCGCCAGTTCTCGTGGGTGATCCGGGGCATGTGGAAGGCGAGGTGATAGGCGAACTCGCGCCAGACCAGTTCTTTCAGGAAACGCTCGGCGCCCCGTGCACCCTCATCGAACGCCCTGTGCCCCGCATGCCAGACCGTGCGCGGCCCGATCTCGCCCCAGGCGAGGTTTTCCGACAGCCGCGACGTAGCGTCTTCTGCCGGGAAATCCCGGCATTCCTTGTACTGCTCCACGGGGCCACCCAGAAAATCCGCGAGCCGCGCCTGCGCGGTCCTCGCCGATGCAGGCGTGTTCAGCGAGCACGGCCGCACCCCGGTTCATCGCCGCGCCCAACCCCCAATCCGCAAGCCGGTCGCTTTGGGGCCAGGTCTCCGGCGGGCAAAGCTGGTCGGGGGTCGGCTCCGGGGCGGACACGTCGGTGTTTTTCACCGCCCGCCACATCGGGCTGTAGACCTTGAAGTGGCTACTCTGCTTGGTCGTTACCGTCCAGGGTTCGAACAATACCTGGCCGAGAAAGCTCTTCGCCCCGAGGCCCGCCTCGATCAGCCCCGCCTTCACCCCCGTGTCGCGCGCGATGGCGTCGGGCTCGTAGGCACGGCTCCACCAGATATCACGCGCGCCGGTTTCCTGCGCCAGCGCGCGTCCCCGTCGGAAAATCAGCCGGGATCCGAGCCGTTCCAGCCTGTCCGCGAAGGCATCCAGCGCCGCTGCCAACCGCCACTTGGGCGCGGCCCCGTAGGTTTCCGCGACCTCGTCGAGCACGAACACCGCAATGACCGGGCGCCCGCTTCTCGCGGCTTCGGCCAGCGCCGGGTGGTCATTCAGCCGAAAATCTCTCCGGAACCACAGGGTGATCGGTGCTTGTGTGTCCATGTTCGGGCCTTTCTCCTGTTATCTCTACGCACGCCAGCCGTTGAGGCATCAAAAAACATCCGATCGCCCGGTTGTTCTACGGTCCTTCAGCGGTGAAGTTTGATCCCGGCCGACACCACGGGCGTAGACACCGGAAAGGGACCGCGGTTCGTGCGCTCCTGTTTTGGACGGCGGCAAGGACAGGACGATGCGAAAAGCCGATCTGCCCGAAAAACCCTGTGCGGTCTGCGGGCGCTCGTTTGCCTGGCGGCGAAAATGGGCCGTGTTGTGGAACGAGGTGCGCTATTGCTCCGAGCGCTGCCGCCGGCCGCGCAGGGCGCGGGCGTCATGACGGAGCGTGCTTTGGTGATCGGTGCGTCGGGCGGGATCGGGGCGGCACTCGCCGCCGGCCTCGCGGCGCGCGGGGCGCTGGTTACACGATTATCGCGGGCCAATGACGGGTTCGACATCACCGACCCGGCCGTGGTTTCCGCTCGGATGACCGCGCTCGAAAGCCCCTTCGACACGATCCTGATCGCCAGCGGCATCCTCGCCCCGGAAGGTGCCAGACCTGAGAAATCGCTCGCCGCGATCGATGCCGCTCATATGTCGCGGGTGATGGCCGTGAACGCCATCGGACCGGCCTTGGTGTTGAGCCACGTCCCCCGGCTGCTGCCGCGCGACACCCCCCGCAAAGTTGGCGTTCTTACCGCGCGCGCGGGGTCGATCGGCGACAACGGGCTCGGTGGCTGGTACAGCTACCGCGCGGCCATGGCGGCGGCCAACCAGATCGTCTACACCGCTGCCATCGAGATTTCACGACAGCGCAAACAGGCGGTGCTGGTCGCCCTGCATCCGGGCACAGTGGAGACGCCGTTCACCAAGGGGTGTCCCGGCCACCGCAAGCCCGCGCCCGATGACCTGCAGCCGCCACCTCCGCCGGAGTTCGAGCCAGACGCGGTGATCGACGAGGTGCTCGACCTGGTCGAGGCGCGGTTCGGCGCCAATTTCGGCGATCCGCGCCCCTTCGGTTTCGCCACCAACAGGACTCAGGCGCTGCAAGTGCTCGACCATTTCATCGCCCATGCCCTGCCGTCTTTTGGCGATTGCCAGGACGCGATGATTGCCGGTGAGCCTTGGCTCTGGCACGCCGTCATCTCGCCGTATCTCAACATCGGCCTGCTCGACCCGCTGGAAGCCTGCCGCCGCGCCGCTCAACGCCGTCGAGGGGGTCATCCGGCAGATCATCGGCTGGCGGGAATTCGTGCGGGGCATTTGTTTTCTCGAAGGGCCGGACTACACGTCGCAAAATGCGCTCGGTCACGACCGGCCGCTGCCCGGGTTGTCCTGAGGGGGCGAGACGCGGATGCGGTGCCTGCGCGAGGTCGTCGGCCAAACCCGAGCGCATGCCTATGCCCACCACATCCAGCGCCTGATGGCGACCGGCAACTTCGCGCTTCTTGCCGGGCTCGATCCGCGCGAAGTGCACGAATGGTACCTCGCCGTCTACGCGGATGCCTTTGAATGGGTCGAAGCGCCGAACATGATCGGGATGAGCCGGTTTGCCGACGGCGGCGTGGTCGCCTCCAAAATCGTATGTTTCGGCGGGCAACTACATAGCGAAGATGTCGGACGACTGCACCGGCTGCGCCTATGACGTGACAGCGAAAACCGGCGAAAATGCCTGCCCCTTCAACCTGCTCTACTAGCACTTCGTCGACCGGCGGTAGACGGGCGTGGGTTCCTCGGGTGTGTCGAGCTGGGCGAGGACATTGTCCTTCAGCCCGGCCGAAACGTCCGCCACGTCCACACCCTCGAGCACAATGCCACCGACGGCGAGGTGCCCGTGGTACGCTGCGCGGCATTCGACACAGATCGAGATATGGGTGGCGACCACGACTGCGAACGGCTGCGGCAGGCTGCCCGCCGCATAGGCCGCGATCAATGCGTTGGGGGTATGATGTCTGATCTCGTTCATTTTATCGCACTTCCTTCAACTCGTATCTCAACCTTTCCAGGCCCGGCCGGATCCGCGACTTGATGGTGCCGAGCGGCAGCCCGGTCTGGTCGCTGATCTGCTGGTGCGAAAGCTCGCCGTGATAGGCTTTTTCGATGACGTCCCTCTGGTCCGGTTTCAACTTCGACAGCGCAGCCTTGAGCAGGCCGGCCTCCTGTTCGATTGCAAGTATCTGACTGGCGTCGGGCTCGGGGTCGGGATCTTCTGCCAGTTCTTCGGGCACGGGCGTCTCTCCTTCCGGATCACATCGATCTGACGATTTCGCGTTATCTGGTAGATCCAGGCCGAAACCTGGGCGCGGTGCGGATCGAACTGATCCGCCTTGCGCCAGACCGAAAGCATCACCTCCTGTACGATCTCTTCGGCCTGGTCCGATCCAATCCCGCTGCGCATCACGAATGATTTTGGCCGCGGGGCGAAATGGTCAAACAGCGCTGCGAATGCCGTTCGGTCTTATTTGATCCCGGATAGCCAGCATCCATTGGGTCTGTTCGAAAAGGGGCGCAGGCGTCACCTTGGAAGCCCCCGTTTTCTGGCCCGGGCGAAGGCCGGGGGCAGGTCGTTCTATGTCGAGGCTTGCGTGCATCATGGTCGGTTTACGCAAGCGCAGCGCGGTCGGATCAATATTGATCCAACGTCACCTAAGGCCCGTAAAGCAAGCAACAAATCAAACGAGGCCCGAATGTCACTCGATCTGCCCATCAACCCCCGCCCCAAGCGCATTGCCATCGTCGGTGGCGGCATTTCGGGCCTCGCGGCCGCCTGCCTGCTCGCGCCGCACAACGCAGTTAGCCTGTTCGAGGCGTCGCCTCGGCTTGGCGGTCACGCGCGCACGGTGACAGCCGGGATCAACGGCGATCAGCCGGTCGACACCGGCTTCATCGTATTCACCGACGCCAACTATCCGCACCTGACGAAACTGTTCCGCGATCTCGACATCCCGGTCGCCCGAAGCGACATGAGCTTCGGCGCGTCGATCGACGGGGGCCGGATCGAATACGGACTGCGCACACTCTCTGCCCTCACTGCACAGAAACGCAATCTGCTCCGCCCCGGCTTCGCGCGGATGGTGCGCGACATTCTGCGCTTCAACGCCAAGGCCGAGACCCTGGCCGGCGATGACAGTGCCACCATCGGCGAGCTGAGGGATGCGATGCGCCTCGGATCGTGGTTCAAGGACTATTATCTCACGCCGCTCTCGGGCCCGATCTGGTCGACGCCGCCCGAACAGATCCGCGCCTTCCCGGCGCGCGCGCTCATCCAGGTCTTCCGCAACCACGCGCTTCTCAGCACCAGCGGACAGCACCAGTGGTGGACCGTGGATGGCGGCAGCGTGGAATACGTCCGCCGACTCGAGCGCGCCTTGCGCGGCCGTGCGGTGGCGATCCATGCAGGCACCCGCGTGCACAACGTGGTGCGCGACGGTGACCAGAGCATCGTGCACAGCGCCGCGGGGCCCCATGAGGCGTTCGATCATGTGATCTTCGCCTGTCATCCCGACCAGGCGCTGCGTCTCCTCGAACGCCCGACAAAGCGCGAAAGCGCGGTGCTTTCGGCGCAGCGGTTCCAGGACAACGAGATGATCCTGCATCGCGACGGGGGCCAGATGCCGAAACGGCGCGCCGTCTGGTCGAGCTGGGTCTGCACCGCCGAGACGCGCCGCCCCCAGGCCCGTTCAAATCCGGCGCGGTCGCGCCCGGGCGTATGTGCCGGCAGGAAGGCCCGGTCGTCGCTGATGAACCGTTCGATGAAGTCTAACGCCGTCGAGCGAAATACCGGGCGGCGTTTGCTGTCGTAGCTGTCGAGAAGCCCCGCGCCGCCCCATCCCTCGAGCGTGCCGGCCAGCTTCCATCCAAGGTTGCGGGCGTCTTCGAACCCGTTGTTCACACTGTAGCCGCCATCGGGCGGGTGGCTGTGCGCTGCATCGCCGGCGATGAA
>DQCI01000236.1:25349-32103 GCA_003545125.1 Paracoccaceae bacterium | reverse complement strand
GCCCCGACCGCGCGGCGGATGAGGTCGGTCGGATCGACGGTCGCGCGGTCGGTGTCGTTTGGGAATAAGGCGTGACAGAAGAAGCTCTCGCCCCAGTCCACCACGCCGAAGAACATCCAGTAGCCGTCAAGGTCGGGGTGCAGCACGTTGAAGAACTGCTTGTCGGGGAAGCGGTCCGAGACCAGCGCGAACAACTCCGGCGAGCGCAACACCACCAGCGCCATCAGCCGGACGTGGTCGCGCACTGTCTCGTCGATGCCGCTCGCCTGCCTTACCCGCGAGCGGCTGCCGTCGCAGCCGACGAGGTAGGGGGCTTCCAGCCGACGGGTCTCGTCCCAGCGGGTCAGGGAAAGCGCCGCGCCGTCTTCCCCCACCTCGATCCCGTGCGTGGTCCAACCGAGCAGGAATTCAACGCTGTCGAGCGCCGCGACCCGGTCGCGCAGCACCCGTTCGGTCTCGTATTGCGGCAGGCGTTCGCTGGCGGCGGCGTAGTAGGCACGCACGTCGGCGCGGTTGTACCAGTCATAATGGTAGCCACTGGTGAGCGACCCCCAGGCGGTGACGCCGCCGAGCCCGATCCCTTTCGGCACGGTTTTCGCGTCCCGGATCGCCTCTTCGACGCCCCAGGTCCGCAAGATCTCCATGCTGCGTTGGGTCAGGTTCTGGCCCTTGGGAATGCGGCCCAACCCGGGGCTGCGTTCGACGACGGCGACGCGGTGGCCGCGCTGGCCAAGCTCGATCGCGAGGCCGAGCCCGACCGGCCCACCGCCCGACACCAGAACATCATGGGTCATTGCGATGACCTCCGGCTTGACAGTGCCCGACCGGCGGCATCCTGTTCGGCCCCATGCCCACGCTCGATCTGTCCACAACCCTCGTCATCCTCGTGGCCCTCTCGCTCGGCGGTATGGTCAAGGGCGCGACCGGGGCGGGGGCGCCGGTGGTCGCGGTGCCGGTGATCGCCGCGTTTTTCGACGTGCGCCTCGCGGTCGCGGTCATGGTCACACCGAACCTCGCCTCCAACCTCTGGCAGTTGATCGAATACAGGAACGAGTGCCTGGGCGGCGGCTTTACCTGGCGTTTCGCGCTGACCGGCGCGTTCGGCGCGCTTGTCGGAACGGTGCTGCTGGCGATCCTGCCGGAACGCGCGCTGATCCTGATCGTGGCGCTTTCGGTGAGCGCCTACATCGCGCTGCGCCTGGTGCACCCCGACTTCCGGCTGGGCGCCGCGACAGCCCGGCGGCTGGCGATGCCGGCGGGTCTGGCCGCGGGGCTCCTGCAAGGTGCTGCGGGCATATCGGCCCCGGTGGCGGTGAGTTTTCTCAATGCGATGCGCCTGCCGCGCCCCGTGTTCATCGCGACCATTTCGGCGATCTTTCTCGGCATGGCGATGGTCCAGCTCCCCGCGCTGTTCGCCGCCGGCTTCCTGACGCCAGCGCTGTTTGGTTTGAGCGTCGTGGCCCTCGCGCCGCTGCTTCTGTCCATGCGGGCCGGGGCCTGGCTGGCCCGCCGGCTGTCGCATGAAGGCTTCGACCGATTGACGCTGCTCCTGCTCACCCTGCTCGCGCTACGCCTGTTCCATTCGGTCCTGGTCTGACATTGCGTGCAACTGCTCCCTAGCCGAACATCGTGTTGGGCAACAAAAGCGCGATCCCGGGCACCAGGACCACCAGGAGCACCAGGATCATCGCCACCAGCATCGCGCACCAGAAGGGCAGGATGCCGCGGAAGATGGTGCCGAGCGGCACCCCCGGCGCGATGCCCTTGACCACGAAGACGTTGACCCCCACGGGGGGCGAGATCAGCCCCATTTCCAGAGCGATCACCATCAGCACGCCGAACCAGATCATGTCGATCCCGAGCGGTTCGATGATCGGCTGCACCAGCGGAACCGTCAGCACCAAGATGGCGAAGCCGTCCATGAACATGTCGAGCACGATGAACAGGACGAGAAAGGCGATCACCACCCGGGTGCCGCCGAGCCCCAGCCCCTCGACCCAGAACGACAGCGTGCAGGTGACGCCGGTGAACCCGATGAAGGATTTGAACACGAAGGCCCCGAACAGGATCAAAAACACCGTGCCGGAGGATTTGAGCGTGCTGGCGAAGACCTCCTCGAGGTTGGCGCGGGTGAGCTTGCGTCGGCATGCGGTGACGACCAATGCGAGCGCCACGCCGATACCCGCTGCCTCCACCGCCGAGAACACGCCGGCATAGATGCCGCCGATGGTGAGCAGGATGATCCCGGTGATCCAGCTCGCGCGTCCCGTGGCGCGCAGCCGCGCGCGCAGGGGCAGGGCGCGCGCATGTCCCGGCGCGGCGTCCGGGTTTCGCCACACCACGATCCAGATTGCGCCGATGAAGCAGAGCGTGAGCAACAGCCCCGGCAAAACGCCGGCCATGAACAGCCGCCCGATCGATTCTTCGGTGAGGATGGCGTAGAAGACAAAGCCAGCAGACGGCGGGATCAGGATCCCGAGTGTGCCGCCCGCTGCCACAGACCCGTCGGCGTAGCGGTAACGCTGCATCTCGGGCAGGGCGACCCGGCCCATGGTCAAGGCGGCGGCCAGCGAAGACCCCGACAACGCCGAGACTCCGGCGCATCCGACCACCGTCGCCGAGGCCAGTCCACCCCGGAAATGCCCGAGCCACGCATTGGCCGCGTCGTGGAGATCGCGGCTCATGCCCGAGACGCCCGCGAGGTTTCCCATCAGCACAAACAGCGGGATGAAGGTCAGTGGGTAGTTCGAGGCTTCGTTGAAGATCTCGCCGGCAAGTTTCGGCAGCGCCGCCTGGGGCCGGATCATCCAGATCCCCCAGGTCCCGACAAGCATCATCGCCCCACCCACCGGCATGCGGATGAACAGCATGAAAAACAGCGCTGCGAAGCCGATGAGGGCAATGGTTCTGCCGTCCATCAGCCGGATAGCTCGTTCGGGTCGGCGCCCCGGAAGTGCCACAGCCAGGTGAACAACTGAACCAGAACATGAAAGGTGTAGAGCCCGAGACTGAGGCCCAGAAACCAGTAGAAGGGCCAGTGTTCGATCGAGAAGTTGCTGGTGATGCAGGCTTTCTCCATCCCGCAGGCCTTGGTGAACAGGCCCCAGGTGGCAAGCCCGGTGATCGCTGCAGTGGCGAGGCGCATCACCGCGTCGCTCCAGCGCAGCAAGCGGCGATCGGCGACATGGGCGAGCAGGTTGACGCTTACATGCGCCCCGTGCCGCGCGCCGTCGGCGGCGCCGGCGACGATGGTGAGGGTCGCAACCGAGAGATCGCTGATGCCGAAAATCGGGTCGTTGAACCCATACCGCCAGAGCACGGCGACCAGGGTGATGACGACGAGCCCGGCAATGCCGAGCCCGCCGATCACGGCCAGGACCGTGGCAAGCCGGCCGATCAGCCGGTCGGCCGCCACGAGCAGTCGGGGCGTATTGCGGGCCATGCGCTCAGCTCCCGTCTCCGCGCATCAGCGCCATGACCTCACCGATGGTCATGTCACCCGCCTGTTCGGACATCGCCGCGTCGAGCGCCGGCCCGATCGTTTCCAACCAGCGGGCCTTCTCCGCGTCCGAGATGTCAATCATCTCGACGCCTTCCTCGGCGGCGAGGGCCATCCCGTCTGTTGCCGCCTTGTCGCAGAACGCGCCGCCCGAGAGCGACAGCGCCTCAACCGCGGCGGCATCGACCCAGCCCCGTACCTCCTCCGAGAGCCCGTTGTAGACATCGTTGTTCATGAGCAGAACAAAGGCCGAGCCGGACCCGGGGAACCAGGTGGTGATGTAGTTGGCGGGCTCCTGCAGATTGAACGACCGGATCGCCGAGGGGCCGACGGCGATCGCGTCGATCACGCCGTTGGTCAGGTTCTGGTTGATCACGTTCACGGGCTGCGCCACGGCGGACGCCCCGAGCGCCCCGAGCGCCCCGACGATCGGCACGTCGGCCTTGTTGGTGACCCGCACCTTGAGGCCTTTGAGGTCTTCGAGCGTGCACGCAACAGCGCCTCGGTGCAGGCCGATGCGCTGTCGCAGACCCCGGGCAGGCCGACCACCTGGGTCTTCGGGAACACGTCTCCGGTATAGCCGGGCAGAGTGAAGACGATGTCCGCCACCCCGTCGAGCAGGATCGAATACTGCTTCGGCGGCACCGAGTTCAGCACCCCGCCCGGGAATTGCCGCACGGTCAACGCACCGCCCGAAAGCTCGGCCAGCGTCTCGGCGAAGGGCGTGAAGACCGCCGCATTCATCGGGTGTTTCGGCCCCATGAATTAGGCAAGGTTCAGCTCCGCCGCCGAAGCGGCCGACCCCAGGATCACCCCGACGACGACAATTGCGCTCATCAATCTTTTGATTGTTTTCCTCCCGGTTGTCCCGGCGGCGCGCCGCAGGGCACGCCCCGTCCCGTCACCCCCTGTCCCGTCGCGGGGACCCGCGTCGAATCGTACAGGCCGCGACGGGATGTCACAATTGGACTCAGATTTCGTATTCAAAGTTGAGCCGAATTTGGGCAAGCACGCCCCTGTCTGGCTCGAGGACGCGATATATGTATCCAATACTGCCCCCCGGGGAGGGGCCATGCCATCCAGTGCTGAAAACGTGCTTGCGGCGGTCCGCAGCCAGATCCTGACCGGCGCGCGCAAACCGGGGGAGAAGATATCCGAGGTTGGCGTTGCCGCCGAATTCACGGTCTCGCGCCCGCCCGCACCGCACTGACCGCGCTCGAAGCCGAGGGGCTGATCGAAAAGCGCGAGGGCCGGGGCTACACCGTGCGGTCGATCTCGGCCGCCGACGTGGCCAAGGCGATCGAAGTGCGCGCCGTTCTCGAAGCCCTTGCCGCGCACGCTTTCCGAAATGGGTATGTCCCCGCAGGTCGAGGCGACGCTGGCGGGCGTCATCGAGGAGACCAAGGCCCTGTTGATCAGCGACGACCCGGGTGTCGACCTGATCGGCGGGTAATTCCGGGCCAACACCCGGTTTCATGAAACCATCATGACCCAGTGCGGCAACGAACTCATCGCTCATACGTTCGAACGGATCGCGATGCTGCCGCTCGTGGAGCTTGGCACCGTTGCTTTCGACCCGACAAACCTGAAGCGCGAACGGCTGTGGTTGACCGTCGGCCATTCGCAGCAGTGATCATCTTCGACGCGATCCGCAAGGGCGACAGCCAGCGGGCCGAGGCGATGATGCGCGAGCATTCGCGCGCCACGATCAACTCCACAGACCTGTTCGCGCGGGCGGACGACACCGTCGGGAGGGCGGCACAATGACGGACGCGGCGCGGCATCACGTGGACGGCGCATGGCCAGCGGATGGCGCGCTGCGCCCGACGGTCGATGTCTATTCCGGGAACGATTTCGGGCCCACCACTGCGCCGATGAAGCATTGGCCGAGGAGGCCATCCAGGCGGCGCGGCGCGCCTTCGACCGGACCAACTGGGCGCATGCGCCGCGGCTGCGGGCGGCGGTGCTCAACGAGTTGGCTGACGCGATCGCCGCCCGGCGCGACGAAATCGCACATGCCATCGCGGCGGAGAACGGCAAGGTCCTGCCGCATTGCCTGCACGAGACCGATGCGGCCATTTCAGAGGCGTGCTACTATGGCGGGCTCGCGCGCGCGATCTTCGGCCGGGTCTCTGAGATCGACGAGGGCAAGCAATCGACCGTCTCGCAGGAGGCGATCGGGACTGCCGCAATCATCGTGCCCTGGAATGCGCCCTCGACCCTGCTGCTGCGCTCGCTCGGCCCCGCGTTGGCCGCCGGTTGCACCGTTGTCGTCAAGGGCGCGCACCAGGCCCCGACGGTCAATCGGATCTTCGCCGAATGCCTCGCGGCCTGCCCGTCGTTGCCGGCGGGCGTGGTGAATGCTGTGCACGGCGAGATAGATGTAGCACGTGCCCTGTGCACGCATGTCGAGATCGACGCGGTGAGCTTCACCGGGTCCTCGGCCACCGGCAAGGCGATCATGGCCGGCGCCGCGCCGACGCTCAAACGCCTGTCGCTGGAGCTTGGCGGCAAGGCCTCGGCGCTGGTTTTCGCCGATGCCGACATCGGGGCGGTGGTGCGCGAGATCCTGAACGGCGCGATTGCGCATGCAGGGCAGATGTGCACCGCCGTCGCCCGCGTCCTGGTCGAGGCACAGGCCTGGGACAGCTTCGTGCCCGCCCTCGTCGAGGCGGCGCGAGGCGTCACGGTCGGCGATCCGATAGACAACAAGGTCCGCATGGGGCCGCTGTTCGATTTGCCGAGCGCAGAGAAATACCAGGCCAATCTCGCCGCCGCCGCCGCCGCCCAGGCCGGGCCGACCCTGCTCGCGGGCGAGATCCGGGGTGGTCATCCGCGCGGCAATGTCGTGCCCCCGGCGCTCTGCGAGACCCGGGACGTGGCCCACCGGCTGGTGCAGGAGGAGCTGTTCGCGCCGATCATCATGGTCGAACGCTTCAGCGACGACGAAGCCGCTGTCCTCAGCGCCAACGGCACGCGCTACGGCCTCGCCGCGAGCGTTTTCACCGGCGACCAGGCCCGGGCCCGGCGTGTGGCACGGGCGCTGAAATCGGGCACCGACTGGATCAACTGCCACAACCGCCTCTTCGCCGAAGCCGAAACCGGCGGTTACCGCGACAGCGGGCTTGGCCGTTTGCACGGGCTCGAGGGGCTCGCGACCTTCATGGAAACCAAACATGTCTACGCCGAATTCGGTCGGTTGCCGACGGGGTAGGATACCCCGAAGACCTGACTGGCGCGCTCGTATACCTCACC
>DQCI01000236.1:21606-25236 GCA_003545125.1 Paracoccaceae bacterium | reverse complement strand
TTCACCCGATTGAGCAAAACCCCGGGATCAGACTGTTTCAGTCGGATCCGTTTTTGCTCTACCGGATGACGTAGCGCTCGAACCAGAATACAGCCCCCTCGGCCGGGTCGGTCCGTCGCAGGACCCCTTTGGTAAAACCGCCGTGGATCTCTCGCAAAAGCGCGGTGTCGGGAAACGCGCCGCCGGGCGTGCAGACATATCCGACATAATGCACACCCTTGGTGTCTGCCGGCGTGATCTTGAGGCCGACCGGGGTCGAGGTATCCACCCGGTAATGCGCCCCGCCATCGGTGCGGGGTTCGACCACGAAGACGTCCAGCGGAACGACCTGTCCCTCGCCTGCTTCCGTCAGGTCGAGGAAGAACGGCTCACAGCTTTCGGCGATATCGGCAACGATGGAGACAACGTCGCCGACATCCGCGGTGCGGGGCGCAAAGCTCAGCGACCAGAAGGCGCGCGGTTCGGGCGCGGTCCTCGGTTCGGGCTCCGCGCGTCCTGTCGGTTCGGGGTCGGTGTCCGCCTCGGTGTCCGCCTCGGCGACGGGGACCGGGTCCGTATCCGGGTCCGGCGCGGGGTCGGGAACGCGCTCCACCGCAGGTTCCGGTTCCGGCGGAAAGACGTCGATCCACCCCGGGAGCCGGTCGAGCCGGACCTTGCCGCGCCAGGTCGCGGTCTGGCCGTCCGCGGTGCGAAGCTTGGCCGAAACCTCCGTGGCGGTCCCGTCGCTGCACGGCCAGTACTGGTAGGAAAGCGCGTAGACGCCCGGCTCATTGAGGGCGCTGGCTTCGGCGAGCCGGACCGACCGTCCGGTCAGCACGTCGGAGGCGTGTTCGGTAAGCGCATCGACCATCAACCGGCTGAAGTAGGCGGTGAAGCTCGGGGTCTCATCGGTGTCGGCGAACCGCCCGCCCTGGTCGACGAGCCCAGTCAAATCGGGCGCGCGTTCGAGCAGGTTGCGCGCGGCGGTGCGCACCGCGCGGTTCAGTGGAATGGCCCCCGCCGCGCAGGATGTGGCCACGAAATCGTCCGGCACATCGAAGGCCGGGGGGGCTGCAACCGTCGTTCCGTCCGCGTCGGTGAGCTTCAGATCCGCCTGGATCCGGCCGCCCCGGTCGAAAATGTCGAGGGTGACGATGAATTCGACGTCGCGAAAGGCCTCGTCGACCCGGGTCCGCGCCTCGCCCCCGGTGCCGACGGTCATGAAGTACCGGATCGCGCCGCTGCCACCGGCCCCGTCGACGAAGGAAACGCAATCGGGTTTGGTCGCGTTCAACGCCGCGTACACGGTCTCGTAGAACGCGACGGCGCTGGCATCCTCGATCGGCAGCTCGTCGCCCTGCAGCGGCCAGATCCCCACCTCGGGCGCGCGCCCCAACTGGCAGCCCGCGTAGACGAGCAACTGGGACGACACGATCCGCGCAGTCGCGTTGACTGCCGGGTAGGGGGTCTGGGCCCCGGCGGGCGCGGTTGTCGCGAAGGCGATGAGCGCCGCGATCAGCTGAAGATAGGTGCGCATGGTAGTCAAACCCTTCCGGTCCAGTTCCGCAGGCCAGGTTGGCCCATAAGGCAAGCGCGCACCGGTCGGCCGAAACCGGGCTGCTCTATTGATCTCTATTGCGCGGCCGGCGCCGCCAGCTTCGTCGCTGAAAACCCGTGCTCGTCGCCCTCGAGCCAAACCTCAGCGCCGGTTTGCTCGAACATCGCGCGCAGGTTTCGCTCAAGGCGCTCGGTGTCGGCACATGTCTCGTACCAGACCTCGCTCCGGGCGGAGCCGGTAACGAGGGGGCGGTGGTGGGCATAGCCCTGAAAGGCGGTGAGGAAGGCGTCGATCCGGGCCAGGTCTTGCGCGGTGAAGCCTTTGAAGGCGAGCGTGAAAGTGTTGGGGGTTTCCCCGCAACCGGGGTCCGCGGCGGGCACCTCGCGGCTCTCGGTACCGGGTGTGAGCTGGGTGAGTTGCGCCGCCAAAGCCGCGCCGACGTCGCTTGCGATCTGCGCGGCCTGGTCGCCGACGAAGGCGATCTGGCAGTTGCGGCGGCAGTTGAGCGGAAGGGGCGGCAGCTCGCCGGGGCGGTAGCTGACCTCATAACCGCCGAGCGATTGCCCGCTGCGGATCTCGATCACCCGCCCGGTGATGCGCAACCGCAGCTCGGTTAGCCCTTCGTAGACGCTGGGCACGGTGGCCGCGTGGATCTCGAAGGCGGTAACGGCGTCGATCGGGGCGATCTGCACGCTGCGCGCCAGGCTGATAAGCTCCGCGTCGGGGCGGCGGACCCGACCCAGGTCATAGAACTCCATCGTCACCGCGGTCTCGTCGTAGACCACCAGGCCGCGCGCCCTGAGCTCGCCGGAGATCGCCTGCACGACCCGGTCGTAGATCGCCGTATGCCGCTCGATCGTGTCGAGATCGGCATCCTCGCCCATCACCAGAAGGTTGAGCGGGTCGGCGGCGGCATGGCCTGGTGCCAAGGCGAGGGCCGCTGCGGCGAGGGTCGCGCGGGCAAGGTTGAACATCGAGGCTCCCCTTCGGTTGATCCGCCCCCTCGGGGTGGGGCTCGGTCGGGCAAGTGGCAGGCCCAGAGCGCGTTGCGCGCCGTCCCGGTGGTGCGGCCGCGCGGTCATCCGAGCGTCCCCAGCGGCATGTCGGGCGCCAGCGCGTGCCACCAGGGCACCCAGATCGAATAGGGCTCGACCGGGTCGTCGCAATCGCCAAGACCGACCCCGGTATAACCGTCCGCGAGGCACAGCCCGACCCAGGCGTCCGGCTCCGTCGGCACTTCGACCGAGCAGGCCCTGGTCGAAAGCCCATCGTCGAAGATTTCGAGGAATTCGGTGGCGCCGAACGCCATTTCCTTCCAGTCGGTCTGGAACCGCAGATAGGAGAGATCTTCCCCCGCCAGATTGGCGGCCGCGCTGTCGTAGATCCAGGCAAGTTCGTTCTCGCACAGCTGCGCGAAATCCGCCTGGGCGAACGCTGGGCGGTCGCGGACCCCGTCGAGATCGACCCCCCACCGCGCCGCCCGTTCGACGGTGTCGATCATGAACATGGCATCGGGCGGCGTCGCCAGCATTTCGGCCAACAGGCCCAGCGAGATCGACGGGCGATCCTGGAACACCGACCGGAAGGACGCGTGGCGAATGAAATCGGCGATCATGCCGGTGAGGTCGGGCACAAAGGCGTTCACCACCTCGCCCGAGAACATCTTTGTGTCGTCCATCTTTACATAGGGCGCATGCAGTCCGAGGCGGCCGTCGACATGCAGGATCCGCCGTTTGCCGTCATTCTCGGCGCCACGCACCCGGCCGGCCATGAAGACCAGCGCGCAGGCCGACAGGCACTCGGCGCCGGATGTAACCCGTGTGGCAATGGCGCGCTCGTGGATCTCCAGAGAGATCTTGTGCCCCTCCTGAAACACGCCCCCGGGGCTGTCGAGACAGAGTGCAATGTCGGCATTGTCGTCGGAGTATCCGGGTGCAAAACCCTCCCAATGCTGCTCGGCCAATCGGTGGAACGCATCCGCGTCGCCGGGCAAAATCAGCCCGTTCAATTCGAACATGCATCCCGGCCGGTCCGACAGCTTGATCTCGGCCGCTCCAGCGGGGGCGGGCAGACCGGCAACACCCGACAGCGCC
>DQCI01000236.1:19673-21561 GCA_003545125.1 Paracoccaceae bacterium | reverse complement strand
CTCACGATCCCGCGGCCCACGCCACCGTGACCCTGCGGTTGCCCGCCGCGCGCGGGTCATGCGGATATTTCAGCACCTCGTAGCCCATGCCGACCGGCAGGAAGCGGTCATAGGGGATGCCGGTGATCGCGCTCACGTGCGTGGCGACGGAAACGGCGCGTTTGCGCGAAAGCTCCTGGTTGTAGCCATAGCCTCCGGCGCTGTCGGTATGGCCGACAATCAGGATCGGATTGTCGCGCACGGTGGGATCGGCCAGCATCGCCTGAAGCGGGGAGAGGCGGGCGATCGCCTGCGGGGTGAGTTGGAAGCTGTCGTAGCCGAACTGGACCTCGATATCGATCTGCGGCAGAGCCACCGGTTGCACCGACGGCGCAGCGGCGACTTCAGCCGCCGCACGTTGGACTTCGACCGCGGCCTGCGACGACTGGTCGAACTTGCCGAAATTCACCACGCATTCCAGCGAAATTGTCCCGTCATCCGGGCACCCGCCGAGAATGCCGGGCGTCGCTTCTTCGGCCGCGTCAACCACGGCGGCGCCCTCGTCGGAACCGCTCAGGTTGAACGATGGAAGCTGCGTGGCCTGCTGTGCGCTCGCAGCCGTGACGAACACCAGCCCCGCGAGGGCATAAATGACTTTTCTGGACATCCCCAATCTCCTTTGTCCTTTGATGTTACCCGATTTCCGCCGTCCGGGCAGCAGGTATTTGCCGAAAAAACTGTCAGGCCGTGCGCATTCAACACCCCGATTCCGACCGTTCAGTGGAAAGCCCGGGGCGAAATTCGGGCCCCGCTTCTCCCGCACCGCCACGCGAGAGGCTCGTGCGGCGGTGCGCGTTGATCCGCGCCCGGGCGTCGCGTAGGCTTCGTGTCGAGGGGCTGGCATCTGCCACGGCCTGCGCTTGGCACAGGGAGGGCGCGTTGGGGATATTCTGGTCGACATGGGCCGCGATCTGCTGCGCCGCCCTGATAGCGATGTCCGCCCGCGCCGAGGTGGTCACCGACCTCGCGCCCTTCACCCGGGACAGCGCCCGCCCGGAGGGGCTGGTGCCGGAAGGGCCGATCGACGGGCGCGCGCCAGCCCTGCTCAAGCGAGCGCTCAGGCGGTTCCCGTCGGTCACGACCCTTTCGCTGTACAGCGAAGGCGGGTCCACATACGCAGCCCTGCCGAAGGCCTACGACGTCCGCGACGCGGGGCAAAAAACGACGATCCCGGCGGGCGGCGCCTGCGCCTCGGCCTGTTCCTCCGTCTTCTTCGCTGGTGTCGAACGTAACGCGGGGAGCCGCTCCGTCTGGGGACGCGCGCGAAGCCTTCGTCGGGGCACAGCTTGAATTGGTTGCCTCTGCCCTCGAGATATTCGAAACCAACGGCAGCCCATGCAACCATGGGCACGCCGCCCGAATGGTCGTCTCGCTCGACGACGTGTTCGACAATCCCGGCTCGCTCCCCGAAGAATTCGTCACCCGTTTCTATTAGCGGGCCGCGCAAAAAAACACTCCGGAAACAACGAAAGGACCAAGCAATGCGCCGATCCTGGACCTTCGCGCTTTTTGCGATCCTCGCCGCGCTCGCCGCTCCCGCCCTTGCCGGTCAGTGGACCCAGCTCCCGGTCGAGGACGAGTTCGGCGACGAATGCGCCCTTGCCTTCACCGGCCCGATCAACCCCGGCGATCTCACCGGGATTATCGGCCACCCGGTCTGGACCGAGAACTACCGAAAACGGGTCTGCCTCGACAGCCCGGGCGGGTCGCTGGCGGAGGTCTACGATTTCATCACTGCTGATGGCGAGGAAGGGCTCGGCTTTTCGACCATGGTGAAAAGCGGCGCGCGCTGCGAAAGCGCCTGCGCGATCCTGTTCATGTTCGGCCAGTCCTTTGGCGCCAACAGCCC
>DQCI01000236.1:18778-19629 GCA_003545125.1 Paracoccaceae bacterium | reverse complement strand
ACGCGTTCCGGGTCGCGCTCGACGTCGCCAAACTGCTGCTGGACACCTCCTACAAGGCCACGACCCAGGCGGGCGCGCCCTTGTCGAGCGAGCTGGTCTCGCTTGTGCTCGGCACGCTAGGCGACCAGATGCACTACGTCGAGACGGTGGGCGAAATGGCCCTCCTCGGCATCGAGCGACCATACGACAACACCGCGCGGCTCCGCGTGGCCGCAGACCGGGCGAACGTCGGCGCCGTGATCGAGCGGGTCTGCGTATCGAGCTACGCGATGACCTTCCGCAACTGGCTGGTCGACGACGGCTACGATTTTGCCGATCTCGTCAGCTTCGTGAACGACACTCTGACGTCCGGGGGGCTGACAATGGAAAACCTCGTCGAACTTCCGAAATCCGACTACCAGGACGCGAAGATCGTCGGCATCCTGTCGGGTCCGTTTCACGTGCCCGGCTGGTACAGCGCGGGTGCCGCACTCTACTGCCGGGTGGAATTGGCGGTTGAACCCGGCGGCGGGTCCTACGCTGTCAAAACGGACTACTACCCGGTCAGCTTCGGGGCGCTGTTCGACCTCGACGACATGCCGCTGCCGGAATGGAACAGCGAATACAACGTGATCCCCGCCGGGATGATTCCGATCGACACGCGGTATTGACCTTCGTGGCGGCAGGGAGACCGGCGCGACCGCCACAGGTTGGTCGCGCCGGTGCCGCTGAATGGCCCTCGTGAAGACGTTGAAATGAAGGCAATTTCGCGCTAAGGCTGGGGAGGATGGGCCGGGAAGGTATTGGGTCCTTTTCCCCAGTGTTTTTCGAGAGGAAATGATAGTGAGCATTCGGGCTAACTTTCGCGGGCT
>DQCI01000236.1:9378-18632 GCA_003545125.1 Paracoccaceae bacterium | reverse complement strand
CTGGCGCTGAACGATTTCCCGGACGTCACCACGCTCAGCCTGTCGAGCGAGGGCGGGTCGGTCTATGCCGCGCTGCCTGCCGCCTATGACGTGCGCGTGGCCGGGCTTCGGACCAGTATTCCCGAGGGCGCCACCTGCGCCTCGGCCTGTTCCTATCTGTTCTTCGCCGGGGCGGACCGCAGTGCCGAGGGCCGGCTCGGCGTGCACCAGATCGCCACCAGTACCGACAGCCTCTCGGCCGGACAGGTGACGCTCGGCGACATTTTCAAGGCGTTCGAGGATTTCGGCGTGCCCACCTCGGTGATCTCGCGGATGATGCGCACACCGGCGGATTCGATGTACCTGTTCGATCCGGATGAGATGGAACGGCTCGGATTGCTCGGCCCGGTGCCGGGCGCGGCGCCCGAGCCTGTGACTGTGCCCGAGCCCTCTCCCGAGCCCGCCCCAGAGCCCGAGCAGGTGGCCGAACCCGCGCCCCAGCCCGTCGCGCCGGTGGCCCCGCCTCAGCCCGTGGAAGAAACCGAGATCGCCGCCGCCGACCCCACCCCGGTGGCGCCACCGGGCTCGGTCGATGCCGAGGGGCTCGGCACCGAGACCAATGCGCTTGAGCCGACTGTCGCCGCCTGTTTCGACGCCGCTCTGCCTTGGGCGAACGATTTCGGCTGGGCCGGGATCCGGTCCAAGCAGATCCAGACGGCGACGGCGATCCCAAAATGCGAAACCGCCCGCGCGAAAGCACCGGAGAACGACTGGGTGACAATTTCGCTCGCCCGGGCGCTCGGCGAGGCGGGGCAGGACGCCCGCGCGGTCTCGCTCTATGAGCCGATCGCCAATGCCGGAAACCCCTATGCCAAGGGAAGCCTCGGCGTTTTCTACCTCAATGGGCGCGGGGTGGGCAAAAATCAGTCGAAGGCCTACCGGCTGTTCATCGAGGCCGCCGCCCAGGGCAATGCCACCGCCAATTTTGCCCTCGCCGTGATCAACGCCTTCCCCAGCCACACGATCGCCAACGATCCGCAAGCCGCGATCGATCACGCCTTCGAGGCGCTTGCCGCGGGTGAAGACCAGTCGCCTCAGATCTACCGTGACATGCGCAAATTTCCCCATGCCGTGCGCGTCGGGGTGCAGCGGCGGCTGCAACGTGAAGGCTTCTATTCCGGCGGGCTCGACGGCTCCTTCGGACCTGCGTCCTGGGCGGCGGCGCGGCTTCTTGCGCTGAGCCGCCAGGCCGAGGGGTAGGGCAGGCTCGTCGGGGTCTTCGCCCCTTCGGGCGACCCCTCCTCGCCGCGCGCCCGTCACCGGGCCCGATACTTAATGCGGCGTAACCGTTGTCACTCCGGGAGATTTTCATGCCCCAGCTTTTCAGATCGTCGATCCGCGCCGCTTTCCTTTGTGTCGCGTTCTGCCTGGCCAATCCCGCCGCCGCGCAGGATGGTGAACTCTCGCCCGAGATGCGTCAGTCGCGTGCGGCGGAGCAGGCCCCGGACATCGCCCTTGGCCGTGAAGCCTACATTGCTGGCGACCACCAGGCGGCGCTCGACATTCTCGCCCCCCTTGCCGCGGCCGGCGACCCTGTCGCTCAGAACGTGCTCGGGGCGATCTACGAGGACGGTATCGCGGTCGAACGCGATCTGGCGGCCGCTCAGAGCTGGTGGGAGCAGTCCGCCGCGCAGGGCTATGACAAGGCGATCTACAACCTCGGCTGGCTGTTGCAGAACCAGGCCGATGGCTACCCGAACGACCCGGAAGCAGCGCTGCCCTGGATCGAGAAGGCGATGGAGATCGGCTATCCCCACGGTTTCGTGCTGCGCGCGGAGCTGCACGAGGCGGGCAGGGGCGGCCCACTCGATGAGGCCGAGGCCGCCGAGGCCTGGGAGACCGCTGCCGAGCTCGGCGTCGTCGACGCGATGAACCACATCGGCACGATGTATGTCGATGGCCGCGGCGTCGACGAGGACATGGCTTCGGCGCTCTACTGGTTCGGGGAGGCCGCCTGGACAGGCGACGCCTATGGCTTGTCGAACCTCGGCGCGTTGTATCTGAACGGCTACGGCCTCGGGCAGAACACGCTCGCGGCGATGGCGCTCTTCGAGGCGGCGGCGCGGCGCGGGTCGGCGCAGGCGGCGGTCAATCTCGGTCAGCTGCTGGCCGAATGGGACACGGGTTTTTCCGATCCGGTCCTCGCCTACGGCTGGTGTCGCGTCGGGCTGGAGCGGGCGAGCGATGACGAGCGCTCCGGCTTCGAATACGATTGCGCCTACGTGGCCGAACTGGTGGGTGAGACGGCGGTTTCCGAAGGGGAAGCCTTCGCGGCCGGGTTCGACGACTAGGGTGCCCGAACCGCCGCCGGACAGGGGGGTCACAAGGTACCTCCCGTGGCGAAAGGGGGCCCACCGGCGGCCAACCCTCACGGTTTCGTGAGAATGTCGGGCACGACGGGTCGCGCGTCCTTGCCTAAGCTTTCCAATTGGAGGTCGGCGAACTCATGGTTCCGTAGGCTCGGCCGTCGGCGTCGCGTTATTGCCACGAAATGCAACGAATTGGAGCACCAAGAAATGATCAGGCCGTCTTATCACATGCTATCCATTTCTGCCGTGGCGCTCGTCGTGGCTGGCGGCCTCGCCGCCCCGACGCGCGCGCAAGGGGAAGGCGACATCAACTCGATCCTTCAGGGCGGGTCGGAAGAGCCGGCCCAGCCCGCGGCCCCCGCTGACGCCGCCGCCGCGGATCCGGGCGCTTCCAACGAGGCGCCCGCAGCCGAAGCGCCNNNNCGGCACCGACGGCAGCGACACCCCCGCAGACGACGCTGCGGCGACCGCCGCGCCCGATACCACGGCCGCCCCCGCGACCGACTATGGCGACACGCCCCTTGGCCTTGCAGACACCGACCGGCCTTCGCTGGTCGCGGGCGTCCGCGTCGACCAGGAAGAAATCACCACCGGCCAGGTCAGCTTCCGCGAGATCATGGAGATCGGCCGTCACCTGTTCACCCAGCGCTTCACCGCCGAGGACGGGTATGGCGAGGGCCCGTACGGACCGCGTGAGACCAAGCGGCAGGAGGCGGGATTGCACGGGCCCATGGCGGCGTTCGGCAAGCTGCCCTGGATGCGGATCAACGGGCTCGACAGCCAGTCCTGCCTCGAATGCCACAGCGTCTCGGGCATGGACGCACAAGGATATGCGGTGCCGGACGCGCGCACCCCGCGCAACGACGGCGTGTCGGGGGCCGGCACCATCGCCACCTCGGCGATGATCAACCCGATGCAGCAGAGCCCGGCCCCTGACTGGGTGCGCGATGCGCTCGTTCAGAACGGCTATCAGGACCCCGACGGGATGCTCGCGGTCTTCTTGCGCAATCCGCCGCATGTCTTCGGTGCGGGCTACACCCAGAGCCTCGCCGAGGAGATGACCTTCGACCTGCTCGACGCTCGCTACCGGACGCTGCGCGCCGCGGTCGAGCAGCCCGGTGTGGTCTACGAGATCGCGCTCGACTCCAAGGGCACCTCCTACGGGGTCTATGCCGCCGCCGTGCGCCCCGATGCGGGCGACATCTATTTCGACCAGCTCGGCCCCTGCGGGACAAACCCGCAGCTCGACGAGTATTGCGGCCAGATCGAGGGCGTCGGCGAAGATTTCGTGGTCCGGCCGTTCCAGTGGAAGGGCATCGCCAGCAACATGCGTAACTTCGTGCGTGACGCGCTCAACTTCCACTTCGCGATGGAGCCGGTCGAACTGGCGCCGGGCGCGGCCGATCACGACGGCGACGGTGTGCCGAACGAGGTCTCCGTTGGTGAAGTGACCGCGCTCTCCGCCTTTGCGCTCAGCACGCGTCCGCCGGTCCAGGCCGAAGCCGAGACCGAGGCCGAATACGCGCAGCTCGAACGTGGCCGTTGGCTGTTCCTCGGCGAGGACATGCCGTCGGGCTACGGGATCGACGCATCCTGCGCCTCCTGCCACCACGAGGCAAAGCAGCTTTGGGATCCCTTCGTGCGGATCCACGATCCGCGCACCGATGCCGCTGCCCGTATCGCGGCTGCGGAATCCACCGACGGGCGTGCCCAGTTGCTGGTGACCGGCACCGGGGTCGGCCTTGGCCAAGCCGCTCCGCTCGGGCTCCAACTGCCTGTCGAGGCGCTGTTTGCAGCCGGTGGCGAACTGCCGGCCGAGGAGCGCGCCAAGAGCGAGCCCGAGGCCAAGGAGAGCTTCAGCCTCGGCGGACGGGCGCTTGCCTATCTCTACGACCTGTCGTTCCTGACCGACCTCGAAGCCGATCCGCTCACCTCGTCGCTGCCGCGGTTGCCCGAGGACGAATACGCCACCATCGAGGTGCCGCTCTACTCGGACCTCAAGCGACACCGGATGGGCCGCTGCCTGGCCGATATCATCAAGCAGCAGACCGACCGCGAAGGCGTGTTCGTGCCGCGCGACGAGTTCCTGACCCGTCCGCTCTGGGGTGTGGCCGACACCGGTCCCTGGATGCATGACGGCCGCGCACTGTCGCTGCGCAAGGCGATCGAGATGCATTCCGATTTGGTCTGCGCCGACGACGGCTCGGGTCTGGAAAGCAGTGCCAACCGGTCTGTCGAGGCGTTCGCGGCGATGTCCTGGAACGACCAGGAGGCGCTTGTGACCTTCCTCAGAAGCCTGCGCCTGCCGAAGGAATACGCCTACTGATCGTCCCTCGGGACCTGGGTGAAACCAACCGCACGGGCCGCCTTTGGGTGGCCCGTGTGCATTTTCGCCTCTGGGCTTTCCACTTTTCGGGTCGATGCACCGATGCATCCCAAACGAGGAGTGAACCACATGCAACCCAAGCTGCTGAAACTCGGTACCGCGCTCACCGTCGCCGCCGCATTTCTCAACGCGACGACGGCGCCCGCAGCGGCCGGCGGCTATTACGACAATGCCGCGTTGATCAATGCCTACATCCAGAGCGCGCCCTGGACGTCTTATGGCGACAGTTATGGGCACGGCTGGAAGAGCTGGGACTACGCGCCCTACAAGTCCGGCACCGTGAGCTACGGCTGGGCGCCGCACTATGACCGGCCCTCCTACGACTGGCCGAAAGCTTACGTCTCGACCCTCGGCCACGGCACCGTGAGCTACTACGACCACTACGGCGGCCACGTCTACTACGGCGACCCGGTCTACGCCAAGCGCACCACCATCGTCCATCCGACGGTGCAATACGACGGCTATGGTCATGTTTATCAAGACGCCTATGCCGACGGTCACGGCTATGCGGGCGATCATGTGATGCACGTCGGCAAACATGCGACCGACCTGCGCAACCCGGTGTTCTTCGCCTCCGGGAGCTCGACCCTCAGCCATGAGGCCAAGCATGAGCTCAAGCAGATCGGCCAGATCATCTCGGCCTACTACTTCGAAAACCCGAAGGTGCTGATCCTGCTCTCGGGCTTCACCGACGCGGCCGGCTCGCAATCGGCAAACGAGGCGCTCGCCAAGGCCCGCAACCACGCGGTGAAAGACTACCTGATCCATGAATTCGGCTTCGACAAGGCGCGGTTCGTGCTGCGCGCGGTCGGTGAGGAATATGCCAACATGTCCGGCATGCCCTACGGCGACAACCAGCGCAAAGTCACCGTCTCGCTCATCGGCCTGCCGAAGTCGGTCACCGATTACGGCCACCAGCACCATACCCCGGCGATGGCGCAGAGCCATGAGACGACCGCGCCGATGGCGCTCGACAAGGGCGAGATGGCTCCGGCGGAAGAGCACGCGATGGCGGCGCCCGCCCCGGTCATGAAGCCGATGCCGAAGCCGGCCCAGGCCGAGCACGTGCAGCCGACCTATGTCGAGCACACCAAGCCGGTCACCCGCTGCTACGTGCCGAGCGGTCCCTATGCCGGCACCTACGTCGACGGCAAGCTGCTCGCGACGCTGTTCACCGACATCGACGACTACGGTGGCGGCAAGCTCGAAGAGGTCTGCGGCCTGAGCTACTGACGGCCGCGCCCTTCCGCCCGTGCCGGCCTTGCGCCTGGTCTCGCCCTCCTCCCAGGCGACAGCGCAACATCGCCGGCACGGGCGGACAGGCAATTGTTTCGGGGCAGGGCTTTCGGATTGCCCGACATGCCCTGCCCGGGACAGCCCCCGAATTTAATTGTTGCATGGCCCCCGCGGATCACGCGAAAGTAACTTTTGCTTTACCAGGGCGCAACGTAACCTGTTTGAGAGAGGCCCTAAAATTGTTTGCAGAAACACATTTTTACATGGCGCTTCCCCTGGAGCGTGCGCGAGTGCGCGGTTTCGTGTTGCGGGTGTTCGCGTCACTGCTCCTGGTTTGCGGCTTCGTCCTGACAGCGGATCGCGCGCTCGCGCAATCCGGGCTCTCCGAACGCGCCGAATTTGCCGAACGCGCCCGTAGCGCGGTGAATGCCGGGATCGCCGGTATCCTGACCTCGGATTGCATCGACCCGAACACGCCGCGGCCCTACGACCTCACCTATCTCGGCCTGCCCGCGGGCGACCCCAACCTGTCGGAAAGCAATCGGCGGCGCCTCAACGAGCACCTCGAGAACGCGATCCGCACCTCCGGGCTCGCGATCAACGTCAACGCCGCCGAGAACGCCTCGATCGTCGCGCCCATCCTGGCGCGCACTGATGAGGGCGGCCGCCAGATCGAACGCCTGGTCAACCGCCTCTACGCGTCGACTTTCGCCATTGCCGTGCAGGCGCTCCGGCCGGCGCCCGACGTCGCGCATATCCGGATCTCGATTTTCGCCCGTGACACCGACGGCTCATATGGCTGCAACCGCACCATCGGCATGGACGTGCACCTGCCGACGCTCAGCGTGATCGAGGACGTGCCGCGGCGCGACGACCTGGTCGAGCTCGACGGCGCCTATCGGCTGGCGCTCGCTGCCGTCGCGCCCAAGCTGATCGAAGCCGAGACCCTGACCTTCCGCCCGCGCTTCGGTCTCGATGGCCAGTGCGTGCTGCGCCAGCGTGTCACCGACGCCTTCACCAGCGCCTATTTCGAGCTCAAGGAGGGCGAGCTTGCCTCCTGGCTCGACGGCGCCCGCCTGCCGCCACTCAAGACCGATCCGGGCACAGATACCGACGGCGCGGCGGGCAGCATCATGACGGTCGATTTCGACCTCCTCGAACCGGACCGCCCGATCCTCGACCTGACCATTGCGGTCGAGACCGACGCCGGTCTCGTCGCCCGGCGCCAATACCAGGCGGTGGTCGACCCCGCCGATCTCGAAGGCTGCACCCCGGGTGCGACCGGCGCCTATGCCGCGACCGACACGGCGCCCAGCACCGCGGACGACACCGCCGTCGACACCGCCGTCGACACCATCGTCGCGGAATCCAGCGCCGCCACCGACGAGGTGCGCCCAAAAAAGCTGGTCATCATCGCCAACCGCGATTACCGCTACGCCGAGCCGGTGCGCTATGCCCAGAACGATGCGGCGGCGATCGAAAAGCTCTACACCGAGCAATTCGGCTATGCGCCCACCGAGATCGACCGCTACGACGATCTCACCAAGGCGGAGCTCGACTATCTGCTTGGCACCGACACCCAACCCGGGATCATCGAAAACCTGATCACCCGGGGCGACACCGAACTCACCATCTATTTCGCGGGCCACGGGTCGCGCGCCTTCCTCGGCAGCGCGCGTGAAACCACGCCCTATCTGCTCGGCATCGACAGCCGGGCCGACCGGCTCGACCTCACCGGCTATTCCCTCGACGTGCTGATGGACCGCCTCACCGCCTTGCGCGCAGACAAGCTGCCCGACGGCGAGATCACCCTGATCCTGGAAAGCTGCTTCTCGGGCCAGTCCAACGAAGGCGACCTGGTGACGGGTGTCAGCGCCACCGCCGGCGGCCCCGCGCCGGTGCTGCGCGCCACCAATGGTGTCGTGCTGGTGGCCGCGGCACTTCCCGACGAAGTCGCGGTCTGGGACAACGAATACCGCCAGTCGCTGTTCACCGATGCTTTCGTCTCGGCGCTCTACGGCGAGGCCGACCAGGAACGCTTCGGCGGCGACGGCAACGGCGCGATCACCGTGGCCGAGCTGGAAAGCTTCCTGCAGATGCGCGTCTCGCGCCGGATCATGCAGGTGCGCCCCGAGTTCCGCCAGACCCCGCAGGTCGCGGGTGTCGGATCCGACGTGGTACTCGCCAACCTGTCAGAAGACAGCCTCGGGCGCGATGAGGCGGTGGAGCGCGAGCATTTCGAGCGCCTGACCGCGCGCGAAATCCTCTCGGCCAAGGACAGCGCCGGGGTGCAGCCGTACCTGCGCAACTGCATCTACTGCCCGCTCAAGGACGACCTGCTGGCCTTCCTGCAACAAGAACGCTCGCGCGAGGCGATCTGCCGGGCCGAGGACCGCCACGCCCGCCAACTTCTCGACAAAGGCACCGCGGTTGATATCCAGGGCTATCTCGACCGCTGCGAATGCTGCGGCCAGCGCCCGGCGCTCGAAGCGCGGATGACCGAGCTTGCAACCCCGGACCCGCGTACGCTCGCGGACGCGGCGTTGTGGGAGGAAGCCGTGCGCGGGGACACGGTCGATGGCTACCTGTTCTACGTCAACAACTGCACCGCCTGCGCCGAGCGCGAGACCGGCCAGCTGAAGGTGGACGGTTTCTGCCAGAAGATGAGCGACAGCGTCGAGGTCCAGTTCCCCTCCGACAAGGGCTATGACGGGCTCCTGCGCTACCTCGCCAGCTGCAACGATGTGCCGGGGTTCTGCGGCAAGTGCGCCCGGCTCGAAGAGGCCCAAAGCCTGGTGGCCGAGATCGAAAGCCGCCCGGATTTCTCCGATGCCCGCCCGGCGCAAGTGGCCGCCACCGCCCGGCCGGAAGCGCAGCAATCCGATGCCAACCCGGAATGGCTCGCCTATCAGCGCGCGGTCGCTCGGGGCGAATGGCAGGAATACGAGGCCTTCCTGTCGCGCTACCCGCACAGCGTCTACGCGCCCGAGATCAAGGAGCGCCTCCTGCGCCGCCTGGCCGAGGATCAAGATTGGCAGCGCACCTCTGCCTTGCACGAGATCAGCGGCTACCGGCGATACCTCGGGAGCTATCCCAACGGATCCTATGTCAGCGAAGCGCGCGAGCGGATCGCCATGCTCGAAGACGAGGGCGACTGGATGGAGGCATTGGCGGAGCGGTCGGTCGAGAGTTTCGAGGCCTATCTGCGCAAACGCCCCAACGGGCTCTACGCCGAAAACGCAAGGAAGATCCTGCGCGACCTGCCGCGCGGGTGACGGCCCCGA
>DQCI01000236.1:0-9353 GCA_003545125.1 Paracoccaceae bacterium | reverse complement strand
ACGGCGGACCAATACGGCGGGCCAGGACGGCGGCCTGAAACCAGAACACCCCAGGCGGAAGTGAGCGATGGCGAATACCGAAGACACACTCTTCACCTGGTCGGTAGCGGCGCGGTCCGACTTTCGCGCCGTAACCGACGACGGCCGCTGCAGCGACCGGTTCAAGCTCGCACTCGCCGCCACCATCGCGCAAGGCTGGGACAACAACCGCGACAAGCCCGCCTGGGCGCTGGCCGCCCTCATGCAGGCGCTGGCACGCACCGAGCTGGCCCTGGCCACCTGCCTCGATCTGCTCTGGCTCGCGCCGGCCGACATCCTTGCGGCGCTGCGCGATTGCGACGAGGCGGGCGTCGGGCGCAACGATGACGGTTCGCTCTACCTCAAAGACAAGCGCGGCACCTTCCGGCTCAGCCCGTTCCGCGTGCGCCTGGTGCAGAAGCTGCTCGAGTTCGTGGTGAGCTGCGACGACTTCGCCCACGGGCCCACTATGGTCGACATGCTCGACCCGCTGCGTGAATACCCCGCCCAGGGTACCGACCCCGTCGGCGAGGCCACCCGCGCTTTCGCCAAGCTCCTCTACCGCTACCGTGAGACCCATTTCGACGATTCCCGCGCCAACGCCACCTTCACGGTGATCCGCGGCTTCACTCATGGCCTGGGCGACATCATCGACGACGACACCCCGTTCGCGTTCTGGATGTCGCAGGACAACACCATCTTTCGGACCTACGCCGCCAGTTTCTATGGGCTTCGCGACTATGCCGCCGCGCTTTCCGAGGCGGTGACCCGGGCGGCGATGGAGAAGGGTCTCGACGCCACCCACCCTGGCCTCCAGAAAGAGCTCTCGGTCGAGCCGGACGACCCGTTCACCGACGAGCACGACGGCGAGGCCACCGCCGCGGCGCTGCCCGAAGAGACCCCGCCGGTGCCGCAAACCGCCGAGGAGGCGCTCAAATCCATTGCCGAGGGCGAGCTCAAGATCGTCAAGCAGAAGGAGCGCGCGCTGCTCTCGCCGATCATGCAGGCGGGCGCGTTTGGCGTCTCATTGCCGCGCGCGACGGCCCGCCTACTTGCCTTCCACCCAATTCAGTCTGCGCTTTCCAATAGCCTGAGGACAGGCAAGGCGCTGTTGCCGATCGAGGAGCGGGTCCACTGCTCCGAGGCACGCGGCTACAGCGACCTGGCCTCGGACCTGCAAGCTCTGGAGAGTGCCATGACAGACTGGATGAAGATCGCCCTTGCCCTGCGCATCGGCCAGGACACCGAGGACGCGCGTCTCGCCGAGATTCGCGAGGCGGGGGTCGTGCTCCTGAAAAAGAAGCGCTCGAAAAGCTTCGACCGGCCGCCCGAACAACTGGCCACGGCTTTCAAAGGGGTCGAGACCGGGCTGATTTCCGTCAACGCCGCCCTGCGCGGCTACAGCCAGGCGCTCCGGCGCGGACTTTCGTCCGACGCCGAGATGGGGTCCGCCTTCGAGGCCGACCGCGCGCGCTTTCGCGACGCCTTCACCCGCCTCTATCTCGAAACGCCCGCCCAGGGCCAAACCCAGTCGCAGGAGGTCTGACCGATGCCGATCCAACTTCCCACGGACCTCGACACCGCAGCCCTCACGGCCGCCGAAACCGCTTTTTCCGACCGGCGCGCCCGTCGCGACCTGGCCGGGCTCGACGACCCGACCGCCGACGCCGCCACCGATGCCGCGCGCCCGTCGCTCGGCGACATTCTCTCTGGCAGAGCCCAAGCCTCCGGCCCGGTGTCGATCGGCCTTCTCAGGCTCCAGCGCCATGTGGCGCGCGCCCGGGCGAGGGCGATTTCCCCCGCCGCGCGCGCTGCGCATACCGCCGGCGACACCGCGCGCACGATCGGTCCCTTCCAGTTGAACCTGATCGATGAAGACGACCTCGTCTTTCTGACCATCACCGGGCCCGACCCGGCCAGGTTGCCCGCGATCCTGGATGCTTTCGTCGAGGAAGATCGGCGCCACATCAACATCACCCTTCCGGAGGCAGTTGGCGAAACCGTGATGCTGGGCCTTGATCCAAAATCGGAGTTCGGCAAGGATGTTATTGATATCTTGGGGCATGCGGCGGCGGAAATTATTCTGTCGTGAAGGCATGGGGATGGTTTTTGGCTGACGCCGGCGCGCGAACCGGCGCCTGCCTGCAATCGGATTTGGGGATGACTGATTTATGTCAGGGAATGACTCACACGCGGTGCGACCGCCGGCGGCAAGGCCGTCCGAAGATGTGAGCCCCGAAATCGGTACACAGGCCCCCGCTAGGGCGCACCCCGGCGTCATCGTTCCCACCACCAGCGCACCGATTACCATCGAGAGCCTGAAGCGCCGCAAACGCTTGCCGGCAAGCTACGTGGCGCTCAAGGGCGATTTCCGGCCCCTGCAGATCTCCTCCGACTACGACCGCTTCGTGCGCGGGCCGTTACAGGCCGTGCTGGCCGAGCTCGTGTCGTTCGAACTTGTGCTCGACGGCGATATCGACTGCGGCCGCTCCTGGGAATTGCCGGTGTTGATCGCCCATTGGCTTGAGGCAGCGCAACGGGCGGGCGAGGGCAAGGCGCAAGACGACCGCGTGCCGCTGGTCTGGGCCACCGGCATGGTCGATGCCGATCTGAAGCCCTTGCCATCGGACTACCACATCCCGCGCAAAATCGCTGCCTGTGCCGACAACCTCGCCGGTTGGCGGGCCGATTTCGGCGACGTGATCGCGATCGTGCCGAAGACGGCCGAACCCGAGGAAGAGGCGCGACTGCGTGACCTCTTCGCGGCCGAGGACATTGCGATTCATTTCATCGCCGATTTCGAGGAGCTCGACGCGGTGCTGAGCCGAGAGACCGGCCGCGTCGTGCAGGCACCCGCCGCCGAGCTGCCCGCCACCGGTAACGCCGCAAATCAGGCCGCAAATCAGGCCGCAGACGGCACCGCCGGTCCGCGTCCCGATCCGCGCCGCAAGCGGGGCGGTCCGGCCTGGCTCTGGGGTATCGCGGGCCTCGCGGCCGTCGGCCTTTTCGTTTTTTTCATGCCGGTCCTCCCGAACGGCTCTGTCAGTTCCACTCTGCTGGGTAATTCGGGCGACAAGGAACAGGCGTTCCGCGTCGCCGGCGAGCCCGCCCTCTCGGTAAACGGGCTCTATGCAGAGGACAGAACGGAATGCATCGAGAAGATATTCAGTGGCGCACCCCTCGACATACAGTCGGCGACGAAAACAGTGGACGGGTTCAGCCTGCAGACGGGAGCAGCCCTGTGCGGGCTCACCTTCCGCAACCATTCGCTGAGCACGATCGAGGTGACGCTGGACGCGGACCTGATCGGGCGCGGGATCGCTGGGTCGAGCTCGCTGGCCACGCCGATGGTGCTCGGACCGAACCAGTCACGCGAGCTGATCTTCGCACAACCGCCGGGGGTGCTGAGCGCTTCGACGCAGGTGTCGGAGCCCGGAGCAGCCGACCGACACTGGACCATCAGGCTACAATAAGGACTCCACGGATGAAACGCCGTCGCCTCAACACTCCAGCCCTGCTCGGCGCCCTGACCGGCGCATTGATCGCGGTGGCGACGGTGGCGCAGGCCAGCGACAACGACATCAACCAGCTGATCGGGGCCGACGACATCGGCACCGGCCACGCGACCACGCCCGTCGATGGTCTGTCCGCCGGAACCGCCACCGCCGCCGGGACGGCCGATGCAGGCGACGCCGAACGCTGGCTTCCCGTCGACGGGCCGATCGGCGCGCTCAGCGTCATCACGGTGCATCCACTGCCGGGCGACGGCTGCCAGAACGTCCTGTTCGACATGCGCCCCTCGCAGCGGGTCCGCCACCAGGCAACCGCCGACACCGTGCTGGAGCTTGGCCTCGGCGATCTGTGCCTGTTCGGCATCCGCAACGACAGCGACGACCGGGCCATCGCCATCCGGCTCGGCGAGGAGCTTCGCACCGTCGCCATCGGCATCGACTCGCGCCTCCAGGCCGGGCTCACCATCGGCCCCGGCCACGAGGTGCTGACACCGATCCGGCCGCTCTCGCTCGACGAGGTCCAATTCTCCGTCGAGGTCGTCTGGGACGATCTGATCGACAGCGGCAAGGCCGAGGCGAGCGCGTTTCACGTCCGCATGACCTCCGATCCGACCAATGGGAGCTGACCGATGACGCAAGATGCCCGCCCCGCGATCCTGACCACCGCAACGTCCGCCGCCTTCGGCCTGATGATCGCCGCCGTCGCGGCCCAGCCGGCCCAGGCCGCCGACTACCGGCTGCCCGCAAGCGAATACGGCAAGGTCTCGCTCGCGTCGAAACAGTCGCTCGGCGATGCCTCCGACATGGTGGCCGAACAGGACAACGTGTTCGAACCGATGAGCCTGTTGCGCGAGGACGATCCCCTGCGCCGGCTCACCCGGGCCGTCGGCCGGCTCGATCTGCTGATCGACGACGACGGCGAGCAGTTCATGACCAGTTGCACCGGGACCATCGTCAATGACGGCGCGGCGGTCCTGACGGCGAGCCACTGCATACCCGGTTTCGACGGCGATGTGATCGAGGCCTCGATCCTGCTCGACTATTTTGACGCCGACAGCGACACCATTCGCCTGAATGTGGGCGTCGAGCCGCTGGCCAACGACAACGGGCTCGATTTCTCCCTGGTGCCGCTCCTCGACCCGGTGCCGGCGGATGTGCTCCCGGTATCGATCGCCCGCGCCGACGTGCTGCCCGGCGAGCGGTTGACCATGGTCCACCACCCGGCGGGCCTGCCCAAGAAGCTCACCCAATACGGCTGCCGGGCGACCTCTTCGCTGTCTGCGGAGACCAACCTGCGCCACCGTTGCGACACCTTGCCGGGGTCCTCCGGTGCGCCGATACTCAACGCCAGCCGCGAGATCGTCGGCACGCACCACACCGGCGGCATGACCGGGGACGACCCGAAGAGTTTCAACGCCGGCACCCGTGTCGTCTCGATCCTGGCGGCGACGGATTTGCTGGAAACGCCAGCCGACGCGGCCGACCCGCGCACAGGCGACGGCGATACCGGCGTTGCCGCCGCGGCTACCTCCGCCGACAGCAATCCAGATGCCGCCACTGCGACGGCGCTCGACAGCCTTATTGACGCCACGGAAGCCGGCACGATCGACCCGGCCACGCAAACCCCCGGCGCATCGGTCGAAGGCGCGATGAACGAAATTATCGAGGGCAGCCAGTAACCTGGGCGCGCAAATCGCTCTGCCCGTTCCACTTCCGAATTCGACAACCGCGACAGCAAACAAGGACTTGGTCATGAAAGATTTCCGTCACACGGCACTTGGATCCGCGCTTCCGTCGGCCCGGCGACTTCTCGGCACTGTCGCGCTCATCGCCGCCTGCGCCGCCACTCCGGGCCTCGCCCAGCAGGCGGTGGATTCGGAGCGGGTCAATCGGATCCAGGGCGCGCTCGCCCCGCTTTCCCAACCGCGTGACGATGCGGCCTACATCAACAAGATCATCCAGATGGAAATTCCCCAGCCGGGCGGTACCTGGAGCCGGGTGACGCTGAACTACAACCACACGGTCGATCTCGCGGTGTTCTACGAGTTCGACAGCGCCGCGCTCACCCCGCAGGCGAAGGCGCTTCTCACCGACCTGGGCCGCGCGCTCGGTTCGTCGCGCCTGGCCGGGACGAAGTTCCTGCTGGCCGGTCACACCGATGCCAAGGGGTCCAAGCCCTACAACCAGAACCTGTCCGAACGGCGCGCGGTCGAAGCCCGGCGCTTCCTGGTCGAGAATTTCGGTATCCGCCCGGACCGGCTCATCGTCGTCGGTTTCGGCGAGGAATACCTGGCCGATCCGGCCCGCCCGCACGATCCGATCAACCGCCGCGTTGAAGTCACGCTGCTCGAGGCCGTCGTCCCGCTCGGCGCGGCCTACGAATCCGGCACGGCGCCCAAGACCATCGAGCCGGTTCCGTCCGCGACCGCCACCGCGACCGAAGGGCTGCCGCCGGAATGTGAAGGCGTCGACCCGGGCAGCGACCCGCGTCCCTCCGACACCGGTCTTGACGATTTCGGCGGCGAACCCACCGACGTGCTTTGCGCGCCCCGCGCGCCCGAAGAGGACCCCGCCGCCCCGGCGGAGACCGAAACCACGCCCGAAGAGGCCCCCATGTCTGATGATACTGGGGCCGACGATAGCGGGCTCACCACCAATCCGGCCGGCAACCAGAACTCGGCCATCAATAATTAGGGAGGTAAAAAAATCGCAAGTACCATTCGGCGTCGATGCGCCTCTCACGAATAATCCTCAACCAAACCACTTTGTACGGAGTTCCCACATGAAAAACCTACTCATCGCGGCCGTCGCCACGGCCACCACCTTCTTCGCGGCGCCCGTCGTCGCCGATGTTCCCACCATCAACGTACTTGTTGTCCAGGAGGACTGGGACGAAGACAGCCTGATCCGCAACAACCGGATCCAGAACGCGGTCCTGAACACGCTCAACCAGACCCTGCACGCGCCCGCCTACCAGTCGGTCCTGCAGCGCTACGGCATCTCCGGCATGGACGTCTATGACGAAACCTCGCTGACCCTCGACTTCTACCAGCAGGATCGCCAGCGTCGCCGCGACGAAGAACTGATCTCGATCGGCCGCACCATCAACAACCCGGAAATGGACGTGCTCGTGCCCTACACGATCTACGCCCGTGCGGTCACCGATCCCTACACCCAGATCGTCAAGCTGCAGATGTCGCTCAACTACCGGGCGCTCAACATCCGCGACGGCCGCTGGATCGGTGGCGACAATCTCGATCTCGATACCGCCGGCGTGCCCTTCACCGGTTGCGCCACCGGGATCAATGGCACCCCGGCCGATCCGCACTGCGTGAAGGAGTTTGTCTCCGAATACGGTGAGAACCTGGCCCGCAACGCCGGCAACAAGCTCGCGATCCAGCTCGCCGGCCAGCTCGGCCGCACCTACGGCTCCGCGCCGTCCAGTGGCTCGGTTGCCGACCCGAACGCCGGCGACACCAACGCTGCGGTGACCGGTGAGACGATGGCCTACCAGGCCGTGGCCGGCTGTGGCAACATCCCGACCACCTTCCAGGTGAAGTGGATCGGCTTCGAGCAGCGTCAGGTCAACGCGATCGAGGAGCACATGAACTTCTGGAAGTGTGCGATCGACACCGACCTGACCGACAGCGACTTCTCGCAGGTCACCTTCTCGTACAAGACCCGCGCCGACAAGGCCCGCGTGGTCCGCAACATCCGTCTGATGCTCGAACTGCTCGGCCAGGTTGCCGAACCGCGCACCGAAGGCGCGAACACCATCATCGTCGAAGCTCTGGGCATCCGCGAGAACTGAGGCAAACACCGCGACGGCCGGCTCGAGCCGCTGGCCGTCGCATCGCCATTAATCCGGCGGTGGACCTAGCATCCGACAGCTCAACAGGACCGCCGTACCCTCGAACCAACGCATTGAAGGCAAGTCCAATGGTCCGTATTCCTCTCCTCATCGCTGCATTCATCGCAGCCCTGCCGGCGGCCACGGCCCTGGCTCAGTCGAGCGACTGCGAAAGCTTCAAAGTCAACGCCAAGCTCCTGAACATGCGCAACGAGCCGAACGTGTTCGGCAGCATCGTCGATGTCCTGCGCGACGAACAGATCGTCTGCATCGGCGAAATCACCAACAACTCAGGCCAGCAATGGGGCAACGTCGTCTCCAAGAGCGAGCCCGACGGCACCGTGATCGACACGGTCAGCGGCTGGTCGAACATGCGCTACCTCACCCCCGCGGCGATGGCCACCGCGCCGGCCGCGCCGACCCCGGCGACGACCGCGCCAGACACACCCACCGCCGCCGATACCGGTGACACTGCCGCTGCGGGAGATACCGCCGCCACGACGCCGACGCCTCAGGCCGTCTCCGGTGACGTCCCGGCCTTCAACGAGCCCTGGGAGCAGGGGGCCTTCCCTCTGAATGGCCGCTCGCTCGAGCAGCTGTCCAACGCCATTCCGCTGTTCCCGCCGATCGCCGGCCTGCCGGACGAGGTCTGGAAAAAGTCCTGCACCGGGTGCCACCAGTGGAACAAGGAACGCCTCTGCGAACAGGCCCAGTCCTACATTACCGACCCGGCCAACATTTTCCGCATCGAGCATCCGCATGGCGGCATCGTGAAGAACGCGCTGTTCCAGTGGGCCTCGGCTGGCTGTGAATGACCCGACCACCGCAACCGTATTTTTTTAGGAAGGATCACCCGATGCGTGCATCTCACCCGACACTCCTGCGGCTGGCCGTGACGTTCGCGGCGCTCGCCGCGCCCGGCCTGGCCCAAGCCTGCGATTTCTATCGCACCGCCGAAACCCGGATGGAAGTCTTCGACATGCCGATCACCGGCAGCGGCCTCGCCGTCTCCATCCTGCCCTCGGGCTCGTCGGCCTGCGTCGTCGAAAGCCGCACCGACAATGCCGGCAACAGCTGGGACCGGATCGACTTCTACATGCACGAGAACGTCCGCTACAGCGCCGCGGGCTGGCTCCCGGGCGGCTCGGTCGACAACGCCTCGGACGCTGCACCGGGCGAGGCCGCGACGGGTGCAACGGCCACCGCCCCCGCCATGGCCGCATCGGCGGAAACCGGCGGCAGCAAGGAGGCGTTCTTCGCCAGCTCCTGGGCGCTCGCGCCTGCGCAATCCTCGATCAACTTCCTGTCGACGAAAAAGGGCAATGTGACCGAGGTACATCGGTTCAACGAGCTGTCCGGCACCATTGCCCCCGACGGCACGGCCACGGTCTCGATCGGCCTCGAATCGGTCCAGACCGGCGTCGATATCCGCGACGTGCGCATGCGTTTCCTGCTGTTCCAGGTCGATACCTATGAAGATGCGACCATCACCGCCAAGATCGATCCCGCCGCGGTCTCGGCGATCTGGGAAGACATGCGGCTGACCACCGAGATCCCGTTCACGCTCAACCTGCACGGCGTCGAAAAGGAACTGCTTATTCCGGTCACTATCTCGCGCCTCGGCCAGGGGATGGTTTCGGTCGCGAGCGCCAAGCCCTTCATCATCAACGCCGTCGATTTCGCGCTGGACGGCGGGATCGCGCAGTTGAGTGAGGCTGTGGGCAACATCGGCATCTCCGCCAACATCCCGGTCGACTTTGACCTGATCTTCGCGGCGTCCCTCGACGGCTGACCGCCACAGGTCTGACGACTTGAAAATGCACATGCCCGGGGCCGCGCGTCCCGGGTTTTTTTTCGTTTCGGCCCGCCCCACTTGCCCGAATGGCTGGAGCGTACATGACAACTTCCCCGGAGCCGTGCTAGGCCCGCACGAGAGCTGGAGCCAAGACCGCAATACATCTTCACGAGGGATC
>DQCI01000163.1 GCA_003545125.1 Paracoccaceae bacterium | reverse complement strand
AGGGGATTTTTCCTCCACTCAGAGCCAGAGTCCGATCCAAGGAAGGGACGGACAATGAAGCGATCAGGATACAGCGAAGAGCAGATCATTCGCTGTCCGGCAGGCGATTGCGCAGCAATCGGCCGAGCGGGGGCGTTCTGAACGAGCATGAGGCAGGCGCGAGCTGCGCGAACCTGTGCCGCAAGCACGAGATGTCGTCGGGCAGGTTCCACGCCTGGAAGGCGAAGCACGGCGGGATGACGGTTTTGGGTGCCAGGCGGCTGAAGGCGCTTGAAGACGAGAACGCCAAGCTGAGGACGCTGCTGGCCGAGCAGATGCTGGATGCGGCGGCGATGAAGGACCTGCTGGCAAAAGTGAGGGCATGAACGCCACTGGTCCGAGAGAAAGCCCGAACGGTGAGGCCCGCCGTGAAGCGTGTCGCTGTTGCGCGTCTGCGGGCCCGGTTGGGTCTGTCGGAACGGCGGGCCTGCCAGATTGTCGGGGCGGATCGCAAGATGATCCGCTCCCACTCGGTCAGACCGCCGGAGACCGAGCTGCGCCAGCGGTTGCAGGATCTGGCCAATGAACGGCGCCGGTTCGACTATCCGTTGGCCGGCAGGCGATGGACGAGCTATTGAACGAGACGATGTTCCGCGACATGGCTCATGCCCGCAAAGTGATCCGGTCAAGGGCCACGGACCACAACGAGGAGCGACCCCATTCAGCCCTCGGCCAGCAGACGCCAAAGCATTCGCCGAAGCCATGTTCACCGCAACCGACACCTGCGCCGGTCGGCGTATCACCCAAAGGGCTCCGGTTGCGGCTGGATGAATGGTTAGGGGCAGGTCATGCCTTGGACGGTTCCGACAACCGGGATGCGGGTGGCCCCGGCGCCTTGTCTGGACCAGACGGGCATATCCCTCGGGGCAGGCTTTCAAACGACATTCCCGAACGGTGATCTGTGATCCATGCGAGACTTCCGCGGTGCCCTTGGGAGATTTGCGCCAAGGTCACGATCATTTCATTCAGATCGGGATCCACCGCGCGCTGTTCCTCTGCTAGACCTCGACGGCCGGGTCATTGAAGGAACCGAGTGATGCCGCACCTGCGCCCGCTCAAGTCAAACCATTGCTATGCTGTTGTCGATCGCAACGCCGAGGTCTGCGCCGGGGGCGCGGAGGGGGTGTTTCTGCATGACACCAGGCACCTCAGCGACTACCGCTGGGACATCGGGCCGCTGACGTTGCTCGCAGAGGCAGACGCGGCGGACACCGCGTTCCGGCATTTCGGCCTGTTCGAAGACCGTGCGCAACTTGTGTCGGTCGCGCGGACTTTCCGTTTGCTGCCCGATGGCTTCGAGGACGAGCTGCTGATCGCCAACGAAAGCGCAATCGACCGCGACTTTGCGCCGTCTCTCAGCTTCGACGCCGACTTTCGCGACATCTTCGAAGTGCGCGGGCGCGAGCGGGCAACCATTGGCAGAAACCAAGTTCAGCGCGATGGCGCGATGTGCCGGTACCTCGCGCAGGACGGGGTGAGTTGCGAAACCGCGCTGCATTTCCTGGATTTCGTGCCAGGGGAACGGTTTGTCCTGAAGCCGGGGGAGACCCGCCGGATCGCCGTGCGCGGCAGGTTCCGTTCGTCACGACATGGGGGCGAGCCAGCGGCGCCCGCTGCCCCCTGGACCCGGGCCGCAATTGACCTGCGTCCGGTATTGTCCGCCCCGGCGCGGCGCGCGTTTGACGATATCGATATGCTGATGGCAACCTCGCCGCAGGGTCCGCTCGTGCTCACCGGCGTAC
This sequence comes from Paracoccaceae bacterium, assembly GCA_003545125.1. GTDB lineage: Bacteria > Pseudomonadota > Alphaproteobacteria > Rhodobacterales > Rhodobacteraceae > Sinisalibacter. The sequence continues at coordinate 7,321 of DQCI01000163.1, read as the reverse complement.
CCTACTACGTGACCCTCTTCGGCCGCGACAGCCTGATCACGTCCTGGTTCCTTCTCGCCGCCGCCCCCGACATCGCGCAAAGCACACTGCGCGGCCTTGCGGCGCATCAGGGCAAGGTCGACGATCCGGTGACCCTCGAAGCCCCGGGTAAGATCGCCCACGAGATCCGCGACAGCGAACTGGCCCGCACCGGCGACGTCCCCTACGGGCGTTACTATGGAACCGCCGACGCCAGTGCGCTCTATGTGCTCCTGATCCGCGATCACTGGAAGGCGACCGGCCGGACAGATCTTGTTGCCGAACTGGCTGAAGCGTGGCGCGGTGCGATCGCATGGTGCCGCCGCGCGCGGGCAGGCGACGGCCTCTTGCGCTATGCGTGCGGGCCGCATGGCCGTGGCCTGGTCAACAATTCCTGGAAAGACAGCAAAGACAGCATGTCCTACGGCGACGGACGCCTCGCGGCCGGCCCGCTCGCCGTCGTCGAAGTGCAGGGCTACCTTGCGGCCGCGCTCGATGCCGCCGCGGAGTTGGAGCAGGCGCTCGGCGGCGAGCAACACCATATCGAAACCCTGCACCGCGAAGCCGCGGAGCTGCGCGACTTGATCGACACCGCCTTCTGGAACGATGATCTCGGCATCCACGCGATTGCCGTCGATGAAGACGGGCGCCAATGCGACGTCGTCTCGTCCAACCCGGGTCATCTGCTGTGGGCGGGCGTGCTCAGCGCGCCGCGGGCCGCCGCGGTTGCGGATCGTCTGATGCAGCCGGACATGTGGACCGGTTGGGGGGTGCGAAGCTTGTCGATGCGGGAGCGGCGCTATCAACCGCTCTCCTATCACAACGGCTCGGTCTGGCCGCATGACAACGGGATGATCGCCGCGGGCGCCGCCCGATACCGGCTGACCGAGGCGAGCGACAGGATCTGGCGCGGGATGGACGCCGTCGCCGCGGCGGTTTCCGATCTGCGGTTGCCGGAGCTTTTCGGCGGCTATGACAGACAGCCGGGACGCCCGCCAATTCCCTATGCGGAAACCTGTTCTCCGCAAGCCTGGGCGGCGGCTGCAATGGTTTTCCGCACCCTGAATACGGGGACATGACTGGCCCCAGGGCCTCGGATTGCGGGATGTTTTCAGGGGGTTCGGTGGGGGCGCCCCCGAAGACAGGCTCCGGGGGCGCGGATTGTTTCAGCGTTCGAGAACCACGTTCTCGACGAAGGCCTGGCGGATCTCCGTGTTGAACGGATTGCCCGGCCAGATGGTCGAGTACTGGCGCATCTCGTTGGGGACGAGCGACTTGCTGTCGTCCGCCTCGGGGTGCATCGGCGCGGCGCCGAAGACCTGGTTGAAGGCGGTCTGAGTCGCGGCCGAGCTGACCCAGTTCAGGAACACCAGCGCGGCGGCCGGGTGCGGGGCATTGGCGGGGATGATGTTGAAGTTGCCGCCACCGTTCATGCCGAACTCNNNTCTTCCCAGCCCGCGACCATCGTGAACTCGCTGCCCGAGAGCCGCTGCAGGCTGTCGGTATTCGAGGCGGTGATGACATAGCCGTCGGAGTTTTCGAGGAACCAATCCCAGGACGGCTGCAGCGCCGCCATGCGGTCTTCGGTCACCTCGCCGCTCAACCACGCGTCCATCTCGGCGCCGATGATGTTGCGCGTGATATTCTGATGGAAGGACGGGCCGGAGCCGCCGTTTTCATAGTTGAAGCCAAACTCGCCGGGACGCTCGGTGAAGAATTTCGCGAAGTCGTCGACCGACTGGGGAAGCTCTTCGTCCGAGATCTTTTCAGGGTCATAGGCGATGCCGGTCTGGTTGCCCCAATAGCCGTAGGCATAGTGCATCCCGTCATGACCGCCGAGTTCGGTGCGCATGTTCGGGGCTTCGGGCAGGACGTCGCCAAGCGGCCCAAGCGCCAACTCGGTCGGGTCGAACAGATCGATGCGGTCCGTCCCCATCGCCAGTACGTCGATGTCGCCGGTGTCGCGTTTCCGTTCGGCGAGGAACTTCTCGATATTGCCCTCGTGGGTGCCCTCGGGGATCACAACCTTGATGCCGTATTCCTCGGTGAAGGCCTCGGCGACCTCGCGGTAGCGCGGTTGGAAGTACCAAACGAACCAGCTGACTTCACCTTCTTCCTTGGCCTGGGCGACGATGTCGTCCCAGCTCATGCCCAGGAGGTCCGCGTGGCCATCGGCAAACGCGCCGGTGGCGAAGGCCGCGACGGCGGCCGATGCGATCAGTTTTCGTATCATGGTTATTCTCCCTGGTTGGTTTCGAGGCGGGTTCAGCCCTTTCCGCCGGCCTGGGCGGGGTTTGCCGATTTCAGCAACCGTTCCAGGCCCAGCATCAAGAGGACATTAGGGACAACAAGTATCAGTGATACGACAGCCGCATTCGGGCGGATGAAGTTGTAGCCGAGATAAGAATACAGGATCGACGGGATCGTCGTGAAATTGGGCGCGCCGACAATGAAAGCGATGGCGAATTCCTCGATCGACTGGATGAAGACGATGATCAGCGAGGCGAGGATGCCCGGCAGAAGCGCCGGCATGTAGGCGGCGCGAAACACCGCGATGGGTCGCGCGCCGAGGTCGCGGGCGGCGTCGATCAGGTCCTGGCGCACCTGGCCGAACGACACGGTCATGATCCGGATCGCATAGGGCAGGAACAACACGCAATGCGCCATCAGGATCGACAGGAAGCGCGAGTAGATCCCGAGCGAGAAGATCAGCGACGAAAAGAAGATCGCCAGCACGAAACCCGGCACCACCAGCGGCAAGAGGGTCAACACTTGCGCGAACCCTTTGCCGGGGAAATCGAAGCGGGCGAAGCAATAGGCGGTCGGTGAGGCGAGGATCAGCGTGGTCACGGCCACCGTGGGCGCCAGCATGTAGGAATTGGCGATCGCCTGGGGCAGCGCTGTTGTCGTCCAGACCTCGACCCAGCGCAGGATTGTCAGGCTGGGGGGCAGAAGGTCCGGGTATTCCCATCCGGTCTTGGGATCGACCAGCGACCAGAGCACCGCCATGGTGAACGGCACGACCAGCCAGATCGTGACGACGGTGAGGAGCAGCACCATCAGGGCGCGGTTGAGCAAGCCGACTTTGCGCGCAGGATTCTTCGGCTTGGTGGCCGTGGCCGTTTCGGTTGCGGCGATCTCTACCATCGGTTGCCACTCCGCAGAAGCGCGCGTGACAGGACGGCCAGAACCAGCGACCCGCAGAGCGCAAGGACCATCAAGCTGACACCGACCACCGCGGCCTGGTTCCAGCGTCCGAAACTGTCCTTGAGGAAGACCATGTATTGCGCCATCGACTGCACGTTGGTCGGGCCGGCCGTGACCTGAAAGGCGAAGTCGCCCGCCGCGCCGATGAAGATGATGATCAGCGCCGCCTGCATCGCCTGAACGGTGAGCGGCGCGATGATCTTGCGGAATCGGGCGAAACTTCCCGCGCCGAGGTCGCGGGCGGCGTCCAGCACTTCGTCCGAGATCGACTGGACCGCGCCGGTCAGAAGCAACAGCGCAAACGGCATGTTCTTCCACAGCTGCAGGAAGACCACACCCCAGGCGCCGCGGTCATTCTGCAGCCGGATCGGGGCATCGGTGACGCCGATCCACATCATGAACTGATTGACGATCCCGTGGAAGGCGATGACGTTGAGGAACAGGAACGACGCCACGAGGCCCGGCACGAACAGCGGCGCCTTGAGCAGCGCGCTGATCACCAGCGAGCCGCGAAACGGCCGCCTGAGCCAGATCGCGATCGGGTAGGCGAGGGTGACGGAGCCGATCGCGGCCACCGTCGCGATATAGGCGGAGTACCTGAGCGCGCGGCTGAACTGCTTGGAGTCCAGCACCTTTTGCCAATGCTCAAGAGAAAAGCTTTCTTCGCCCACGAGGTTGTAAAAGCCGAAGGATTGCATCACCGCCACGTAGAACACCGACCCGATCATGATCACGATCACGCCCAGCCCCGGCGTGAGAAGCGCGATGATCAGCAAGGTCCGGCGCCAGTTCATCCAAGCTTCCCTCGGACGAACCGGATGTGTTCGGGTGGCAGCCGGAAGGTGACCTGGTCGCTGACACCCGACGCCGGGCCCGGCCAATGCAGGCGCTGGTCGGGCACGCCCGGCGGTGAGATGTGCAGATCCGTGTACGATCCCTGGTAGGCCAGCTCACTGACGGCGGCGTTGACCACGTTGTCGCCCTCGGTCACGCCGTATTCGGCGTGTTCCGGGCGCCAGCAGAGAAACCCGGCCGCGTCGTCCGGCGGGCCGGAGACGGTGAGGCGGCCAAGCGCGGTCTCGACGACATGGTCATCGACACGTTGGAACGGCAGCAGGTTGGCCGAACCGATGAAATCCGCGACGAACGCGGTGTCCGGTCTCTGGTAGACTTCTTCGGGCGCGCCGATCTGTTCGATCCTGCCGCCGTTCAGCACCACCACCCGATCCGACATCGCCAGCGCCTCGGATTGGTCGTGGGTGACGTAGATCGCGGTGAAGCCGAACTCGCGCTGAAGCCCGCGGATTTCGCGCCGCACCGATTCGCGGAGCTTGGCATCGAGATTTGACAAGGGCTCGTCGAACAGCACGACCGAAGGCCGCATCGCCAGCGCCCGCGCCAGCGCAACCCGCTGCTGCTGGCCGCCCGACAGCTTGTTTGGCAGTTTGTGGCGGTGCTGTTCCAGATCGACCTGCCGCAGAAGATCGTTGAGCCGGGTCAACCTTTCGTCGCGGTTGACCTTGTTCTGCTTCGGACCGAACTCGATGTTTTCGGCGACCGAGAGGTGTGGAAACAATGCGTAGGACTGAAAGCACATCGCCGTGTCGCGTTTTTCCGGCGGGGCGTTGGTGACATCTTTGCCATCCTGTTCGATCCGCCCGGTGGTCGGTTCGTAGAAGCCCGCGAAGATTTTCAGCAACGTCGTCTTGCCGCAACCCGACGGTCCGAGAAGGGTTACAAATTCGCCGGGCTCGATAGAGAGCGTGATGTCGGCGAGCGCGGTGAAACCGTCCTCGAATACCTTGCTCACGTCAATTGAGCGCAATGCGGTCATTTGGTGTCCCCCGGGCGGCGGCTTTCCGTCGCCTTCTTTCGGGCAACGTATCCCTTGCCCGCAACTCACATCACGATTTGCCGATTCCTCCAAACGAATTCGCGTGGTTGGGGCAGGGGTCTGCTCGCCGGATCGGATGACGATTGGCGCAACCTCTGCGCCATTCCATGCTACCAGTTGAGGCAGGCAGTACGTCTTGGTGCGAGAAAGGGCGGAAGCATGGGTGAGGTCGACAAGGTTGTCATCGTTGTGTTCGATGGGTTGAGGCCCGACATGATCGCCGGCCGGATGCCCACGCTGGCGGCGTTTCTTGGCGACAACCTGTGGTTTGGCAACGCGCGTTCGGTGTTTCCGTCACTCACCAGGGTCTGCAGCGCCAGCGTCTCGACCGGGGCATGGCCGGGTCGCCATGGCATCGTCAACAACGAGTTCCATCTCAACGGCGATCTCGGCGGCCCCGTGGTTGACACCGCAGGGCTCGACCACCTGGTGGCGTTGGCGGAGCGGACCGGGGCGATCGTCACGGCCGACAGTCTCGGGCAGCGCCTTGCCGCGGCGGGTCGCAGCATGATGGCGATCCACTGCGGCTCGGCCGGGTCGGGCCTGTTGGTCAACCATGCGGTGCGCGACGTCGGTCAGAGGACGTTTTCGATCCACGGCGCCGAGGCTACGTTGACGCCGGAAATCGTTGCGGAGGTTCTCGCAACCTGCGGACCCTTGCCTGCCCAGGACGTTCCGAAGCTCGATGTGGTGGCCTATACCGGCCGGGTCGCAACCGAGGTCGCGCTGGCGCAAGACCAGGCCGACGTCACTCTTGTCTGGTTGCCGGAGCCCGACACGTCGTTCCACTTCTGCGGCATCCATTCCGAGGGCGCAAACCAAGCGATGGCCGCCGCCGACGCGGCTTTTGCCGAGATCCTCGGCGCGGTCGCGGATGGTGCGCACGGGTCACATACAGCCGTGATCGCGATGTCGGATCACGGGCAGATCGCGACCAGCGCGCTGATCGATCTTACCGGCCTTCTGCGTGCGGACGGATTTCGCGCAGGCGAGGCGCCGGGCGGCGACACCGACATTCTCATCACCGGCGGGAACATGGGCGAGCTGCGCCCGATCGCGCCCGATCGCGGCCTGATCGCGGATCTCGGTCACTGGCTGATGCAGCAGGGTGAGATCGGCATGGTCTTTGCCGATCCCGAGATGGTGGCGGGCGCGCTGCCGCTGTCGGCGGTGCACCAGACCCATGTGCGCAGCGCGCCAATATCCTACGTCATGCGCTCGGACGGCACGCCGGGCCCCGGCGGCATTCCAGGGATCGGTGTTTACACCGGCGGCGTTCCGCTAGGCGGCGGGATGCACGGGGGCCTCAACCGATACGAGATGAACATCACCCTCGGGGTGGGCACCCCGGCGGGCCGGCGGGGCGAGATCGACGATGCGCCCGCGTCGTTGATCGACATCGCCCCCACGGTTCTGAGCCTGTTCGGCATGGACGGCGACACCGACGGCAGGGTTCTGCCCCTGTTCGAACCGGACGCGGAGACGGCAAGGACCACGACCTTGCGGGCAGCGTCGGGCGGTTTCGAACAACAGCTCGTGCGCGCAAGTATCGCTGGGCGGGACTACCTGATCGAAGGCGGGCGGGTGTAAGGTGCGCGCGACCGGTGCGGCCGCGGGTTGTTCGCCTACGCCGCCCGAAACCAAGGAGCGTTTCGCCCAGATGTCCTTCCTGCTGATGACCGATCTGCATTTGCTCGACCCCGACGGGTCGGCCGAGGCCGCGGCCCATGCCGGCTATGTCGGTGCCTGCCTGGATCAGGCGGCCGAGGCCTACCCCGGGGCGGAGTTCTGCGTGCTCACCGGCGATCTGACCAGTCTGGGTGAACCCGGGGCCTATCGGTGGCTGAAGCAACGGCTGGACACCCTCCCGTTCCCGACGGTGCCCCTTCTCGGCAACCACGACGACCGGGCGGCGTTTTCAAGCGTCTTCGGAGGCAGCCACGCGAGCCACGGCTACGTTCAATCCGCCCGCAGATGCGGCGAAAAGCTGATGGTGTTTCTGGATACGCTCGATCCCGGCGCGGACGCCGGGGTGCTTTGCGACGACAGGCTCACCTGGCTGGATCGCCAGCTCGGTGAGGCCGCGGCCGATGACGTGTGTCTGTTCATGCATCACCCGCCCTGCGACACCGGCGATCGCGTTCTGGACCCGATCAAGCTGTGCAATGCGGACGCGTTGCTGTCGGTTCTGCGCCGGCATGG
>DQCI01000182.1:1483-6184 GCA_003545125.1 Paracoccaceae bacterium | reverse complement strand
GCCGGTGTCGCGGATCCGGCCCAGCACCCATTCGATATTCGGCTCGATGAAGGTCCAGCCGCCCTGGTTCTTGGGCTCCTCCTGGCACCAGACGACATCCGCCTTCGGGAACCGTTCGAGTTCGCGCACCAGGCTCAGCGCCGGGAACGGGTAAAACTGCTCGACCCGCAGGATATAGACATCGTCGGTCCCGCGCTCGTCGCGTGTTTCGAGCAGATCGTAGTAGACCTTGCCCGAGCACATCACCACCCGCTTGATCTTGTCGTCCGCCACCAGCTTGGTCTCGGATTTGCCGGTGCGGTGATTGTCGTCCGCGTCGTCCCAGAGCACCCGGTGGAAGGACGACCCCTCGACGAAATCCGCGGTCTGCGACACCGCCAGCTTGTGACGCAGGAGCGATTTCGGCGTCATCAGGATCAGCGGCTTGCGGAAAGAGCGGTGCAGTTGCCGGCGCAGGATGTGGAAGTAGTTGGCGGGGGTCGTGCAATTGGCCACGATCCAGTTGTCGCCGCCGCACATCTGCAGGAAGCGCTCGAGACGGGCGGAGCTGTGTTCCGGCCCCTGCCCCTCGAAGCCGTGCGGCAGCAGCACGGTCAGGCCCGACATCCGCAGCCACTTCGCTTCGCCCGACGAGATGAACTGGTCGAACATGATCTGCGCGCCGTTGGCGAAATCGCCGAACTGCGCTTCCCAGAGCGTGAGCGCATTCGGCTCGGCCAGCGAATAGCCGTACTCGAACCCGAGCACCGCGTATTCCGACAGCATCGAGTCGATCACCTCGTAGCGCGCCTGGCCCTCGCGGACGTTGTTGAGCGGGTAGTAGCGCTCTTCCGTCTCCTGGTTGATGAAGGCGGAGTGGCGGTGCGAGAAGGTGCCTCGGGTGCTGTCCTGACCCGACAGCCGCACCGGGTAGCCCTCAAGCTGCAACGACCCGAAGGCCAGCGCCTCCGCCGTCGCCCAGTCGAAGCCGGTGCCGCTCTCGAACATAGCCTTCTTGGTCTCCAGCATCCTTGCGACGGTCTTGTGGATCGCAAAGCCTTCGGGGGCCCGGGTGAGGGCGCTGCCGATCTCCTCGTAGGTGTCCTTGGCAATCGCCGTCTGGCCGCGCTGGTATTCCTCGCCCTGCCGGTTGAGGTGCGACCAGCGGCCGTCAAGCCAGTCGGCCTTGTTCGGCTTGTAGTCCTTCGAGATCTCGAATTCCTGATTGAGCGTTGCCTGGAAGGCGGTCTTCATGTCCTCGATCTCGCCCTCGGGGATCAACCCGTCCTTGACCAGCCGCTCGGTATAGAGCTGCAGGGTGGTCTTGTGGGTCTTGATGGTCTTGTACATCAGCGGGTTGGTGAACATGGGCTCGTCGCCCTCGTTATGCCCGAACCGCCGGTAGCAGAAAATGTCGAGAACCACGTCCTTGTGGAACTTCTGGCGGAACTCGGTCGCCACCTTGGCCGCATGCACCACCGCCTCCGGATCGTCGCCGTTGACGTGGAAAATCGGCGCCTCGACCATCAGCGCAATGTCGGTCGGATAGGGCGAGGAGCGCGAGAACGACGGCGCCGTGGTGAAGCCGATCTGGTTGTTCACGACGATATGGATCGTGCCGCCGGTGCGGTGGCCGACGAGGCCCGACAGCCCGAACCCCTCCGAGATCACTCCCTGGCCCGCAAACGCCGCATCGCCGTGCAAGAGGATCGGCAGCACCTGGGTGCGCTCGCTGTCGCCCAGCTGCGCCTGCTTTGCGCGCACCTTGCCGAGCACCACCGGGTTGACCGCCTCGAGGTGCGAGGGGTTGGCGGTGAGCGAGAGGTGCACTTTGTTGCCGTCGAATTCACGGTCCGACGAGGCGCCGAGGTGGTATTTCACATCGCCCGACCCGTCCACGTCCTCGGGCTTGAAGCTGCCGCCCTGAAACTCGTTGAGGATCGCGCGGTAGGGTTTCGACATCACGTTGGCGAGCACGCTGAGGCGCCCGCGGTGCGGCATGCCGATCACGATCTCCTTGAGGCCCAGCGAGCCGCCGCGTTTGATGATCTGCTCCATCGCCGGCACCAGCGCCTCGGCGCCGTCGAGGCCGAACCGCTTGGTGCCCATGAACTTCACGTGGCAGAATTTCTCGAAGCCTTCCGCCTCGACCAGCTTGTTCAGGATCGCTCGGCGGCCTTCGCGGGTGAACGCGATCTCCTTGCCCAGGCCCTCGATGCGCTCTTTGAGCCAGCCGGCCTGTTCGGGATTGGAGATATGCATGTATTGCAGCGCGAAGGTGCCACAATACGTGCGCTTCACCATGTCGACGATCTGGCGCATGCTGGCCATCTCAAGCCCGAGCACGTTGTCGAGGAAGATTTGCCGGTCCATGTCGGCTTCGGCAAAGCCGTAGTTTGCCGGGTCAAGCTCCGGATGGGCGGTTTCTTCGCGCATCCCCAGCGGATCGAGATCGGCGGCGAGGTGGCCGCGGATCCGGTAGGCGCGGATGATCATCAGCGCGCGCACCGAATCGAGCACCGCGCGGCGCACCTGCTCCTCGCTGATCGCCACGCCCTTCTCGGCGGCCTTTTCCGTGACCTTCTCGGCCACCTGCTCTGGCTTGGGCTCCTCCGGCCACTGACCGTCGAGCGCATGCACAAGATCGCCGCCCGGCGTCGGTGGCCAGTCGGTGCGCGCCCAGGACGGCCCCGCCGCCTCGGCGGTCACGTCGTTCCCGGCGTCGCCCAGCTCGTCGAAGAACTGGGCCCAGGCGGCATCCACCGCAGTGGGGTCCTTCGCGTAGAGGGCATAGAGCTGTTCAAGATAGGCCGCGTTGTGGCCCTGCATGAAGCTCGACGCTTTGAACTGGTCGTTGGGTGACTGTTCGGTCATGGTCAGTTCTCCTGGACCTGATAGTAAACTTCAATTTCGACGACACCGCTGATGAGGCGCTCAAATTCTGCGGGAACGTCCGGCAAAGCGTATGGGTTGATCGCAAAATGCTTGGTCGAACCACCGGTAATTCCGCCGCGCGGCGATACCGTTCCTTGATATGAGAATTGCGGCTTCTCGCTTGCGGCCAAAGGCCCCTCTTGCGCTTCAACCCAGTCGACAATCACCTCTGCCGCCGACTTACCGAGCCCCGCCAAACAGACGACCTGACGCATATTCTCCAACGGGCTTCGATAGGACATCAAGAGCACATCAATCTCGCCGTCTCCGCGCCTTACCAGCACCCTGTTCGCGAGGACGCTCGAGTCTCCCTTGCCAGCTTCATCCGTCATAGCCTGCTCTTGATATTCAAACAGGCCGGGGATCCCACCCCTGATGCCCTTTCGGATCATCGCTTTGAAGTATTCTGGACTATTGGGTATGCCCCAACGAACCACTTTGGTCCAAGTCAAGGCATCAAGAACATCCGGGTCGAGGTCGAACCGGTCAGGCACCTCTACCCAGCCCCTTCCTTCAAGGGCATTCATTGTTCCGTCGACATTGTCAGTCGGAGCCGCACAAGGGTCGAGAGCGCCGAAAATATCTGCGTAGTCCGAGCGGGCGGAGAGCGGCACAGTACACATGAGGATGGCCGTGGCCGCAGCCACAACAACCCTGATCAACCCGGTCGCCCCGAGGCAGGCCCGCCAATATGTCATCGCCCCGCTCACCCGGCCCTCCGTGTCAGCAGGGTTTTGACACGCGCCGCCAGCCCGCTCTCGGGCACCCCAGGCCGCGCGATCTTCGCCACCGTCTCCGGCGCGCGTACCCGGCGCTTCGCGGCCTTCGAGGCTCGCCCCGCCTCGGCCGGGTCGCGCGAATAGCCGCCGGCCTCGAATATCCAGCCCCAATTGCGCTGCACGATCTCGGCGGTCGGCGTGTCGAAATAGTCCGGCACGTCGAGCGGATCCTGCTTTCGGGTTTTGGCCTTCACCTTGGGCACGTCGAGCGTGACCCCGGCGATCCCCAGCCGCCCAAACAGCGCGGCGAAATCGTCCTGGAGATGTTCGAGCCGGATATACTGGTCGATGATCGGCCGCTTGCCGATATGGGTCACCCGCCAGTCGATATCCTTACGGCTGCGAAAATAGCCCTGCGTCTCTTTCTCGCGCAGGAAGGCGCGGAAATCCTCGACCGGGTCGCTTTGGTCCAGCCCATGCTTGTGGGCCATGAACCAGTACCACGACACCGCCTTGTCGAACGGATTGCGCAGAGACGCAACCTTCAGATAGCGCGACCACACCCCGCGCCCCAGCTTGCGCGCCACCTGTTTCGCCGGCATGTGGCTCGTCCAGCCGGTAACGTCGGCCTCGGTATACTTGTCGCCGCGCGCGCCCAGGATGCCCACCTTCGACACGATGGCCGGTCCGTAATGGCTCACCTCGGTGCCGGTCGGCGTGCACAGGGTCTGCAAAGCCATCTCAACCGACGTACCGCCCGTTTTCTCGGTCTTGAGGTAAATGAACCCGTGCTGGTGCGAAACGAGAGCCATGCGCTTCCTGTTCTCATTGCCGCCGGGCGGGGTCAACTCCCCGCCCGGCGTCTGTCACTTCACGCTTTCTCGATTGCGGCCATCACCGCTTCGCCCAGCGTGGCGGGGCTGTCGGCAACGACGATGCCGGCCGCTTTCATCGCTTCGATCTTCGTTGCCGCGTCGCCCTTGCCACCGGCGACGATTGCACCGGCGTGGCCCATGCGGCGGCCCGGCGGCGCGGTGCGCCCGGCGATGAAGCCCGCGACCGGCTTCCA
>DQCI01000182.1:487-1342 GCA_003545125.1 Paracoccaceae bacterium | reverse complement strand
CCGACGTTGCCGCGCATGTGGATGTGACCGGGCATGATGCCGATCTTGCAGGCGTCCGGCGTGATGACCCCGGGGCAGTTCGGGCCGACGAGACGGCTCTTGGTGCCTTCCAGCGCCCGCTTCACGATCATCATGTCGAGCACCGGGATGCCCTCGGTGATGCAAACGATCAGCTCCATCTCGGCGTCGATGGCTTCGAGGATCGAGTCCGCGGCAAACGGCGGCGGCACGTAGATCGCGCTGGCATTCGCCCCGGTCACAGCCCGCGCCTCATGCACCGAGTTGAAGACCGGCAGGTCGAGATGCGTCTGCCCGCCCTTGCCCGGCGTCACCCCGCCGACGACCTTGGTGCCGTAGGCAATCGCCTGTTCGGAATGAAAGGTGCCCTGCGAGCCGGTAAAGCCCTGGGTAATCACCTTGGTGTTTTCGTTTACGAGGATTGCCATTCAGTTGAACCTTTTGTTTCGGTTGGCGTTGACCCGTTTGCCAAGCCAGAAGAAAGGAATGATCGTGAGACCGGTGAATGTCATGATCAAGAGCGACGGGGCTCCCGGGCCTCCGAGGATTTCGCGTCGTTCACTCGCGTTCGCCACTAGATACAGAAACGCGGGCGCGAGTAGAAAAGTGACGATTGCTATGGCGACGAACAACGCGACACGACCATACGTTCGCTTCGAAAGCAGCAGGCCCATCAACACGAAAGCGATGCAAAGCCACAGTACCAACGGCACCGATACGGCCAGAATGCCCAAGTATTCGCCGAGCCCGCCCAAGATCCGACTACCCTTTCACCGCCTTGACGATCTTCTCCGCAGCGTCCGAGAGGTTGTCCGCAGCGATCACGTCGAGACCGGA
>DQCI01000182.1:0-416 GCA_003545125.1 Paracoccaceae bacterium | reverse complement strand
GAAACCACGCCGTTGGCGATGATGTCGCAGCGCATGATGCCGCCGAAGATGTTGACGAGAATGCCCTTCACCTGCGGGTCGGAGGTGATGATCTTGAACGCCTCGGTGACCTTCTCCTTCGAAGCGCCACCGCCGACGTCGAGGAAGTTGGCGGGCTCAGCACCATAGAGCTTGATGATGTCCATCGTCGCCATCGCCAGCCCGGCGCCGTTGACCATGCAGCCGATCTCACCGTCGAGCGCGATGTAGTTGAGGTCGTATTTCGACGCCTCCAGCTCTTTCGGGTCTTCCTCGGTGGTGTCGCGCAGCTCGGCGATATCCGGGTGGCGGTAGATCGCGTTGCCGTCGAAGCTGACCTTGGCGTCGAGCACCTTGAGATCGCCGGTGTCGGTCACGATCAGCGGGTTGATCTCCAG
>DQCI01000229.1:8210-8983 GCA_003545125.1 Paracoccaceae bacterium | reverse complement strand
GGCGAAGAAGGCAAACATCGCCCAGACGGAGAGCGAAAAGGCGCCGATGTAGCCGAGGTAGAGCGGGTATACCACGGCCTCAAAGGCGTAGAGGCCGAAGGCGTAGGCGGTGTAGCCGAGCAGCCCGAGCCAGGCCAGCCATGTGCGCGGCGGGNNGGTGCGCGAGCCTGCGGGAGAGGACGAGCAGCGGGAGCGCGACGGCGAGGCTGACGATGTCCTGCGACAGGGTGCCGGGCATCAGCCGGTCTGGCGATATCGGCTTGTAGAGCGCCGGGGCGGCGATTCCGGCGAGGGCAAGGCCGAGCGCGAGCACGGCGGCAAGGCTGGAAAACGTGAGCGGGAGCATGGGCCGATCAACCATGGCAGACAAAGCCCCGGGTGGTGAATCGCGCGTTGGCGGGACCTTACGCATGGAGGACGCCGAACGCCAGAACCGGGCGCGGGAAGCGATTTGGAAATCGCTTGGAAGGCGTTTCGAAACGCCTTCTGCCCGATCACGGCAACCGGGCGAGCCGGTCTGTCAGCAGGGCAAAGAAGCCATCGGCATCGACATCGCCGATGAACGTCACGTTGGGCGCCCGGTCGGTCACGCCCCACCAATCGGCCACGCTCATGCCGCGGGTCAGCTCCGAGCCGGTCTCGATCTCGACATTGACGAACCGCCCCGAGAAGAGCTCCGGTTTCAGCAGGTAGGCGATGGTGGTCGGGTCGTGCAGCGGCCCGCCTTCAGAGCCGTATTTCTCCACGTCGAACCGTTCGAAGAAGTCGAGCAT
>DQCI01000229.1:6852-8154 GCA_003545125.1 Paracoccaceae bacterium | reverse complement strand
GAAAACGATATCAGCGGCTTCCGGGTCGACGTAGATGTTGAATTCGGCCGCGGGGGTCGAGTTGCCCACCTCGAAATAGGCCCCGCCCATCAGCACGATCTCGGCGACCCGTTCGACGATCTCCGGGGCCCGGGCGAAGGCGGTCGCGATGTTGGTGAGCGGTCCGAGCGGCGTCAGGGTCACGGCGCCCTCGGGTTCACGCCGCAGGGTCTCGATGATGAAGTCGACTGCGTGCCGGTCCTGGAGCGGGGTCTCGGGCTCCCACAGCGCGGGCCCGTCGAGCCCGGTTTTGCCGTGGACATGTTCTGCCGTGATCAGGGCGCGGCGCATCGGGGCGTCGCAGCCCGCGAACACCGGCACATGCCGGCAGTCGGCAAGATCGCAGACGATCCGCGCGTTTTTCTGGGTCAATGCGAGCGGCACGTTGCCGGCAACCGCGGTGATCCCCAGGACCTCCAGCTCGTCGCTCGCGAGCGCCAGAAGGATAGCGACGGCGTCATCCTGTCCCGGGTCGGTATCAATGATGATTTTTCTTTTCATGACAGACTTCTATGCGGCGAGTTTCACCCAAATGGGGACGTGATCCGAGGGTTTTTCGCGGGCGCGCACGTCTTTGTCGATGGCGCAGTCCTCGAGCATGTCGGCGCATTGCGGCGACAGCAGGAAATGGTCGATGCGGATCCCATCGTTGCGCTGCCAGGCCCCGCGCTGGAAATCCCAGAAAGTGTAGAGCTCGGGCGCCTGGGTGCGCGCGCGCAGGGCGTCGGTGAGGCCGAGGTTGACCAGGCGGCGGAACGCGGCCCGCGTCTCGGGCAGGAACAACGCGTCCTCGCGCCAGGCCTCAGGCCGGGCGGCGTCTTCGGCCTGCGGGATGACGTTGTAGTCGCCCGCCATCAAAAAGGGTTCCTCGGTGGTCAGCAGGGCTTGCGCGCGCGCGGAAAGCCGTTCCATCCAGCGCAGCTTGTAGTCGTATTTTTCGCCCGGCGCCGGGTTGCCATTCGGCAGGTACAGGCCGCAGATCCGCACCGCTTTTTCGCCCACGACCGTCGCCTCGATATAGCGCGCCTCTTCGTCGTCCACGCCGTCGCGGCCCGCGCCGTCGGCGCCCGGCAACCCCTTCACGACGTCCTCGAGCGGGTATTTCGACAGCAGGGCCACCCCGTTGAACGACTTCTGCCCGTGGGTCTCGACGTTGTAACCGAGGTCTTCAAAGGCCTCTCGCGGGAAGCCTTCGTCCATCGACTTGATCTCCTGCAGGATTGCCACGTCTGGGGCGGTCTCCGTGAGCCAGTCGAGAACCAG
>DQCI01000229.1:5409-6813 GCA_003545125.1 Paracoccaceae bacterium | reverse complement strand
GCGTGGTGTTCGTTCCCCGAGACCTACACAAATTCCGGGCCATGAGCCAGCGGCGGGGTTGAAAGTCCAGCGGCGGGGTTGAAAATCCAGCGGTGGGGTTGAAAGTTAATACCATTAACATAAGTCGACTGGAGAACAGCAACGAGGTTCCCAGGGAGGTTCCCATGAAATCCGCATTTCTGCCCGTCACCCTTTTAGCCATCATCGCCGCGGCGCCGGTCCTTGCCGCCGAGCGGACATTCGACGTCAGCGGTTTCTCTGAGGTCGCCGCGGGGTCCGGGCTCGCGGTCGAGATTGTCCAGGGCGAGGGGTTCGCGGTGACCGCCGAAGGCACGCCCCGCGGGCTCAAGCGTCTCGAGATCGACAAGCGCGGAGATCGGTTGGTGATCGAACGGGAAGCGCGCGGGCTCGAACGGTTCTCGCCCTTGATGATGGCGCTCGCCGATGAGGTGGTCGTGCGGGTGACATTGCCGGAGCTTGTGGCGGTCAGCGCCAGCGCGGGCAGCGATGTTACCGCGCGGGGCAGCGCGTCGGATACCTTTTCGGCCGAGGCGAGTTCCGGTGCGGACCTCGTGCTCAGCGGGATCGACGCCGACGTGGTGACGCTCGAGGCATCCTCCGGGTCCGGGCTTGAGGCGGCGGGGCGCTGCGGCGCGCTCGGCGCCGAGGCCAGTTCCGGCGCCGATCTCGAAGCGCGCGGGCTTGCCTGCGACAGCGCGCGGGCGCGGGCATCGTCCGGCGCCAGCATCGAGATCACGGCCGCGACGGTCGAGGCGGAGGCGCAATCGGGTGCGGATGTCGATGTCTGGGGCGCGGACAGCGTCGAGGCCGTGGAAAGCTCCGGCGGCGACGTGGACGTGCATCAGTGAGACAGGCGACGGGTCTCGTCGTGTGTCGTGCCGCTGATGCGCATGTGAGGTGAGCGGGCGGTGCGGGTGCTCGACCCGTTGTGCCAGAGGCGGGCCGGCGGTGTGACACCCTCCGGGAGCGTGGTTTTGCTCGATGACGGGGGTTGGGGATGGGTCAGGCGCGAGCCGCGATCTCCGTGCCGGCTGCATGGGCCGAGGCCCAGGCCCAGTGGAAATTGTAACCCCCGAGCCAGCCGGTGACGTCCACGGCTTCGCCGATGATGAACAGCCCCGGCGACAGCGTCGATTCCATCGTTTTCGAAGACAACGCGTCGGTGGCGACGCCGCCAAGCGTGACTTCTGCGGTGCGCCAGCCTTCGGTGCCCGTGGGGGTCAGGGACCAGGCCTTGAGGGCCTGCGCGATCTCACCGAGCCGCGCGTCGGACTGGTCGGCGAGATTGCCCGCGAGGCCGAGGTCTGGGGCGAGGTGATCCACAAGACGGGCGGGCAGAAGCTCGGCAAGCTCGGTGGTGAGCGCACGGCGGCCGGCGCGCCG
>DQCI01000229.1:4148-5336 GCA_003545125.1 Paracoccaceae bacterium | reverse complement strand
ACCCGGTGGCCGAACTGCCGGGCGATGTCGTGGGCAAAGCCGGTCGCGCCCATCTTCGGGATCGACCGGCCGCCGGTCGCGAGCACGAGGGTGTCGGCCGTGAATGGGCCGTTCGAGGTCGTGAGGCGGTAGCGCGTCCCGTCATGGTCGACGTCGGAGATGGTGGTCGAAAGCGCGATTTCGGCCCCCGCGCCGCGCGCCTCGGCCAAGAGCATCTCGATCACCGCGGTGGATTTCTGGTCGCAAAAGAGCTGGCCCCGGGTCTTTTCGTGCCAACTGAGCCCGTGGCGGGCCATCAATGCGGTGAAATCCCAGGGGCTGTACCGGGCGAGGGCGGACTTCGGGAAATGCGGGTTCTCGCCGAGGTAGCTGGCGGCATCTGCGTCGGTGTTGGTGAAATTGCAGCGCCCGCCGCCGGAGATGCGTACCTTTTCGGCGGCGCGGGCGGCGTGGTCGAGGACAAGCGTGCCGGGCCCTGCGTGGGCGGCGCAAAACAGCCCGGCGGCCCCGGCGCCGATGACGATGGTTCGGTGATGGCTCGGCATGGGTCCGGGTGGACCACGCGGCCGCGGCGGGGGCAAGCGGTTTCGAAACCGCTTGTCACGCGATTTCGAAATCGCGTGCGGCGCGCCGGGTCCAAGGGGCGGGCTTCTGCCCCGGTCAGACCGAGCAGGCCGCGCCGCCGAGCACGCAGAACTTGGCGCAATGGGGGTGGTTGAGCGCGACCGGCCGGTCGGCCTCGGCGAGGCTGTGGCCCAGCTCGAAGGTCTCGTCATAGGCGATCAACGTGCAGGCGAGCACCGCGGCTGGACGGCCCCTGCGTTTGACGACCATGCGCGACGACGCGCACATCACGTCGTCCGGGTTCTTGCCGAGGATGCCCCAGCAGGCGGTGGTGATCTCGGGCACCTCGACGTGCGTGTCCATCTCCGGGAAGATCACCGTCACAGCGGGGTTCTGCGCGTCGATCTCCAGCCCGTGGGCTGCGAAGAAGCCCGCGTAGCCCGCGCGGGCCTGCGGCGCGTCCATGCCCCAGAGCGCGCGGCCCGCCACGGCGAGCCGCGCACCTTCGGCCTGGAGCCAGGCGAGGCCCGCGAGGGTCTCGTCGTAGCTGCCCGGCCCCCGGATCTCATCATGAGGACCGCGCTCCCAATGATCGAGCGAGACCCTGAGCGTGAGCCGGTCGCC
>DQCI01000229.1:284-4034 GCA_003545125.1 Paracoccaceae bacterium | reverse complement strand
GCCAAGCTCGTCGAGGTAACGTGCGACCTCCTTGGCGGAGATGTATTCCAGCTGGTCGTTGGTCGGGCTGCTGTCGATGTAGCAGTTCGCGCACGCGATGTTGCACAGCGTGCCGGTATTGAACCAGAGCGTCTTGGGGTGGGTGAGGGCCACGGTCGCCCGCACGGCGCCGTCCGCGGTGACCGCCGGATCGCGGAACTTGCCTGCATTCGCCGTCTTGGCGCCGGTATTGCCGTCCATCGGACCCTCATTCATCCTGCTGTCAAACCTCACGGCTAACGCATGGGCGCGGCAAGCAAAAGCCCGGAGGCGGTGCCGGCCACGCGGTTGTGACCGCCCGGTGAGGTGCTGGACTTGCACCCCCGGGCGGCGTATCAGGCGCTGGCAGCGGAGAGGCGTTAGCGCTAAAATGCCCGGGTATCTGCCACTGCGCCAGCCGCGGCGCCACAACGGAGAAACTCACATGGTTTCGCGCGTCATCCCGGTCGACCCGTTCGACCTCGTGGTATTCGGAGGCACCGGCGACCTTGCTCGGCGCAAGATCCTCCCGGGGCTCTACCGCCGGTTCCGTGACGGACAGATCCCGGAGACGGCACAGATCATCGGCGCGGCCCGTTCGGACATGGACGCGGCGGCGTACCGCAAGCAGGTGGCCGCGGCGCTCGGGGAATTCCTGCCCGCGCGGCTCCTCGACAAAACGCGGGTGCAAGCGTTTCTCGACCGGATCGCCTACGTGAAAATCGACGCGACCGGCACCGGTGGCTGGACCGACCTCAAGGGCAAGATGCGCACCGGGCACGTGCAGGTCTTCTACTTCTCGGTGGCGCCGGGGCTGTTCGGAGGCATCGCCGAACGGCTGCACAAGTACAAGATCGCGCGCGAGGGCGCGCGGATTGTGGCGGAGAAACCCTTCGGCAACGATCTCGAGACGGCGCGGGCGCTGAACGAAACGCTGGCGCGCTATTTCGGCGAGCATCAGATCTACCGGATCGACCATTACCTCGGCAAGGAAACGGTCCAGAACCTCATGGCCGTGCGGTTCGGCAACATGCTGTTCGAGCCCTTGTGGAAGAACCAGTACATCGACCACGTACAGATCACCGTCGCCGAGACGGTCGGCGTCGGCGGCCGTGGCACCTATTACGACAAGTCCGGCGCGATGCGCGACATGGTGCAGAACCACCTGATGCAGCTTCTGTGTCTCACCGCGATGGAGCCGCCCTCGCGGTTCGAGCCCGACGCGGTGCGCGACGAGAAGCTCAAGGTGATCCGGGCGCTGGAGCCGGTGCGCGAGGGAGACATCGTGCGCGGCCAGTACCTTGCCGGCGAGGTGGGGGGCGAGGCCACGCCCTCCTATCTCGCGGATGTCGAGAACGCCGCCAGCCTGACCGAAAGCTTCGTGGCGATGAAGGTCCATGTGGCCAACTGGCGCTGGAACGGCACGCCGTTCTACCTGCGCACCGGCAAGCGGATGAAATCGCGGCTCTCCGAGATTGTCGTGCGGTTCAAGGAGCCGCCGCATTCGATCTTCGACGAGGACACCGGCCAGAGCGCCAACGAGTTGCGGATCCGGCTCCAGCCGAACGAGGGAATGGATCTGAGCGTGACGATCAAGGAGCCGGGGCCGGGCGGCATGCGGCTGATGAATGTTCCGCTCGACATGACCTTCGCGGAGGCTCTGGGCGAGGAGGCGACGGATGTGCCCGACGCCTACGAGCGGCTGATCATGGACGTGATCCGGGGCAACCAGACCCTGTTCATGCGCGGCGACGAGGTTGAAGCGGCCTGGGCCTGGACCGATCCGATCATCTCGTCCTGGGAAGCGCGCGAGGCGCGCCCGGCCGAGTATGAGACCGGCTCGACTGGGCCGGAAGAGGCGCTTATCCTGATGCACAGGGACGGACGGCGATGGAGGGAACTGGAAGCATGAAATTCGTCGAATACACCGACAGCGAGATCATGTGGATGGATCTCGCCAACACCATCGCGGGTGAGCTCAACCGGGCGCTGATGACCCACGACAGGGTGTCGCTCGCGGTGCCCGGCGGCACCACGCCGGGCCCCGCCTTCGACGTGCTGTCGGCGATCTCGCTCGACTGGGACCGGGTTGACGTGATCCTCACCGACGAACGCTGGGTGCCCGAAGACAGCCCGCGCTCGAACGCGCGCCTGCTCAGGGAACGGCTGCTGATCGGCAAGGCGGCGGCGGCGCATTTCATCCCCTATTACACCGGCGGCGCGGAACCGGACGTGGATCTCGTCGACAAGTCGGCCGAGGTGCGCGCGCTGACACCCCTGACCTTCCTGCTGCTCGGGATGGGCGCCGACATGCATACTGCCAGCCTGTTCCCGGGCGCCGACCGCCTCGCCAAGGCGCTGGGCGATGACGCCCCGGAGCTCCTGGCGATCCACCCGCCCGGGTCGGATGAGCCGCGGGTGACCCTGTCGGCGAACGTGCTCAATGGTGCGATGCAGAAACACTTGGTGATTCTCGGGGAGGAGAAACGCGAAAGCCTCGAAAAAGCTGCCGAGATCGGCGATCCTCTGCGCGCGCCGGTCGCCGCGGTGCTCGATGGCTTGACAGTGCATTGGGCCCGGGACTGACGCGGGATTGAACTGAACGAAGGGCGGGGACGTGTTTGACAATCTGAGGGATTACCGTGACGGCCAGGAGGCCGTGCGGATCGAACGGCTGTTCGAAACCAGTTCGGACCGGGCCGCGGCGTTTTCGATCCGCGCGGACGGGCTCCTGTTCGACTATTCCAAGACGACGATCGACGCCGGCGCGCGCGATCTGCTGCTGCAACTCGCGGCGCGGGCCCGGCTGAGCGAACGGCGCGAGGCGATGTTCACCGGCGAGAAGATCAACGAGACCGAAGGCCGTGCGGTCCTGCACACGGCGCTGCGCGACCCCGGCCCGGGGCCGGTGTCGGTCGATGGCAGGGACGTGCTCGCGGGCGTTCACGAAACGCTCGAGCGGATGGAAGATTTCGCCGACGGGCTTCGGACCGGCCGGGTGCGCACGCCGCAGGGCGGCCGCTTCACCGACGTGGTCAACATCGGTATCGGCGGATCGGATCTCGGCCCGGCGATGGCGACGCCGGCGCTGGCACCCTACCACGACGGGCCGCGGGTGCACTACGTCTCGAATGTCGATGGCGCGCAGATCCACGACGTCATCAAGGGGCTCGACCCGGCGACCACGCTGGTGGTCGTGGCGTCGAAGACCTTCACCACCATCGAGACCATGACCAACGCCGCCACGGCGCGCGACTGGCTCTCGCGCCGGCTCGGCGCCGACAAGGTCGGCCGCCATTTCGCGGCGCTGTCGTCCAACCTGAAAAAGACAGCCGAATGGGGGATCGACCCTTCGCGGGTGTTCGGGTTCGAAGACTGGGTCGGCGGGCGCTACTCGCTGTGGGGGCCGATCGGGCTCGGGCTGATGATCGCGGTGGGGCCAAAAAACTTCCGCGCGTTCCTGCTCGGCGGCCACACGATGGACCGGCACTTCCGCACCGCTGAAGGCGCGGACAACCTGCCCTTGATGCTGGGCCTCGTCGGGCTCTGGCATCACCAGGTCTGCGGCTACCCGACCCGGGCGGTGCTGCCCTACGAACAGCGCCTCGCCCGGCTGCCGGCCTATCTGCAGCAGCTGGAAATGGAATCGAACGGCAAAGGCGTGGCGATGACCGGCAAACCGCTGCCCTACGCCTCCGGCCCGGTGGTCTGGGGCGAGCCCGGCACCAACGG
>DQCI01000229.1:0-122 GCA_003545125.1 Paracoccaceae bacterium | reverse complement strand
GAGGTGGCGCGCGAGATGATGGCGGCCAAGGGGTTCACAGGCGACGAGATGGAACGCCAGGCCCGTCACCGGGTCTTCCCCGGCAACCGGCCCTCGACCACGCTGGTCTACGACAAGCTCAC
>DQCI01000342.1:384-9854 GCA_003545125.1 Paracoccaceae bacterium | reverse complement strand
GTAGTCGGTCCAGCAGGGGATGCGTTCTGCATTCCAGGCTTTGAGAAGGTGCGCGCTCAACGCGGCCAGGCCGGCTTTCATAGATTGAAGCATCTCTGGGCGCCCTTTTTTTTGGTTCCGTTGAACCACATTAATAACATCGCATGGGGTCAAGGACCATTGCAGATTCCGCATAGCGACCGGACGTATACTACTTGGCTTGTTGCGCCGGGTCCGGATGCGCGGGGTGAGTCCGCGGGTTGATCTCATCCTGCCAGGTTTGGATCGCTTCGACCGGATGAAACGTGTTGATCGTGGTCAGCGTCAGGTTATCGCGGGCAATCAGCCCCGAGCCCAGCTCCATCACAACGATCAGCGCGCCGGTCCAGAGCGGCCGCGCCCAGCTGGCGACATAGAACCCGCCCATCATGAACACGTAGTCCATGGCTGCGTTGAGGACCGTATCGCCGAGATAGCCTTGGTAAAGGGTCACGGACCGGAACCGGTCGAGCACCCAGTCGGTATGCTCGACGATCTCCCAGCCGACCCCGGTGACGATCGCGACGAGGTAGAACGGCGCGAACCCGATCCAGCGGATCAGCGCTTTACCGATGAGCGCGATCAGCATGCCGTGGATAATGTGGCTGAGCGTGTACCAATCCGCGACCTGCTGCGAGGTCTCGCTCGACCAGATCGAGTTGACCCAGAGGCTGAGCTCGCCGGATTGGCTGGTGAGCGGCTGCCCCCAGGCCCAGAGCGTGACCGCTACGGCGGGGATGCCGAGGAGGGCGGCGAGATGGAGGAGACGGAGGGGCATGTCGGGTCCCGGGCGAAGCAGTTGGTTGACGCTAGCGTGACAGGGACAAAGGCTCAACGGTTTGCCGGCATGGCGCCAACGGTAGGTTCGCGCTCGACCCGAAGGGGGGGGCTGCGGCGGTTGTAGTTGGTGAAGTGGATGAACTTGGCCCTGTGGTTGTGCGGGTGGCGACGTCAGCCTCGCGCCCACCCTTGGGGGCGGCGTCGAGCGCGAACTGGATCGCAAGCGATCCGGTAATCACTCGGGAGACTCCCCGCCCCGGCCGAAGGGTCGAAAGCCCTCAATCGCGCCGTTTGTGTAAAGGACAACCAGAATTGCGATGATCGCCAGCAGGACTGCGCCAAGACCGGAGCCCTTGGCAAAGCCAATTGACAGACTCGCGTCTGATACCAACTGAACTATCCGGTCGAATTTGGTGGGCTTCCTTTTCGGGGCCATCACACACTCCTCGCTATAGTGTGTGACCCCTTTGGATAGGTAAGAATCGCCTGATTTCCGGCTCCGTGTAAAGGTTGAATTGCGAATTGTTTGCGAAATAGGAACAATTCGTAGACTGAACGACTCGTTCATCTTCGCTAGCAGCTCACCATTTATTTAAATATTTCGAATGGTTGAGTGGCGTTCCCGGAGACATGATGCGGATTAGATAGCGAAGTAGTTGTTCGTTTTCTTGTTGTCGACTCAGTTTGGATTTCAGACAGAAAACCCCGGCCATTTCTGACCGGGGCGTTTCAGTCTCTCACGACAAAGCGGTTTCGAAACCGCTTCGGCAAGGCGCTTCGAAGCGCCTTTTAGCCGCGCTCTTCGATGATCTCGACGAGATGCGGGATCTTTGCCACCATGCCGCGGGTCGCGGGGGTGTCTTCGAGCTCGCGGGTGCGGTGCATCTTGTTCAGCCCGAGGCCTTTCAGCGTCTCGCGCTGGATGGCGGGGCGGCGGATCGGGGAGCCGATCTGCTTGACGACGATGGTTTTTGCCATGTGCCTTGCTCCTTACGCTTCGGCGTCTGCCGGCGCCTCGGCCGGCGCGGCTTCGGTTTTCTGGCCGAGGATGTCGGCCACCTTCTTGCCGCGGCGCTGCGCGACCGAGCGGGGCGAGGCCATCCGGTTCAGACCTTCGAGGGTGGCGCGGATCATGTTGTAGGGGTTCTGCGTACCGATCGACTTCGAGACCACGTCCTTGACGCCCAGCATCTCGAACACAGCCCGCATCGGACCACCGGCGATGATCCCGGTACCCTCCGGGGCGGTGCGCATGACCACGCGGCCGGCGCCGTGACGGCCTTCGACGTCATGGTGCAAGGTGCGGCCTTCCTTGAGCGGAATGCGCATCATGTTGCGCTTGGCGCTCTCGGTCGCCTTGCGGATCGCCTCGGGCACTTCCTTGGCCTTGCCCTTGCCGAAGCCGACGCGGCCTTTCTGGTCGCCCACCACCACAAGGGCTGCGAAACCGAAGCGTTTACCACCCTTCACGGTCTTGGACACACGGTTGATCGCAACCAGGCGATCGGCGAATTCCGGAGTTTCGTCCCGGCGGTTGTCGCGGCGCTGGCCGCCCCGGCGGTTGTCACGTTCTGCCATCAGGCATTCCTTTGATGGGTGGCGCTCGTATCTGCGCCGGTCAAACTCGATCCCTGGTGGGCCAAAAGAGAACCCTGTGCCCCCGGATCATCGGAGCGGCGCGAACGCCGCCCTCATTCTTGTTTCTCGCGCAACGTGATCCGAAAACCGGTTCCCACTTTTCGGGGCGCGCGCGCACTTAGAACTTCAGCCCGCCTTCACGTGCGGCGTCGGCCAGGGCCTTCACTTTGCCGTGGAACAGGAAGCCGCCACGGTCGAAGTAGCAGTCTTCCACGCCCGCCTTTTTGGCGCGTTCGGCGATCGTCGAACCCACCTTAGCGGCGGCTTCGACGTTGTTCTTGCCAACCAAGCCCAGATCCTTCTCGAGCGAGGAGGCCGAAGCGATGGTTACGCCCTGAACGTCGTCGATCAGCTGGACGCTGATGTTCTTGTTCGAGCGGTGCACCGAAAGCCGCGCCTTGCCGAGATTGACCTTGCGCAGGCTGTTCCGAACGCGCTGGCGGCGCTTCAGAAACAGGTCTCGTTTGCTGTTTGCCATATCTGCGTCCTTACTTCTTCTTGCCTTCCTTGCGGAAGATGTACTCGTTCTTGTAGCGGATGCCCTTGCCCTTGTAGGGCTCGGGGCCACGCCATTCGCGGATGTTGGCCGCGACCTGGCCGACGAGTTGCTGATCGATGCCTTCGACCACGATATGGGTCTGCTTCGGCGCGGTGACGGTGACGCCCTCGGGCGGCTCGAAGTTGACGTCGTGCGAATAGCCGAGGTTCAGCTTCAGAACGTTGCCCTGCATCTGGGCCCGGTAACCGACGCCCGAGATCTCCAGCTCCTTCTTGAAGCCGTCGGTGACGCCGGTGACGCAGTTCTGCACCAGGGTGCGGGACATGCCCCACTGCTGGCGCGCGCGCTTCGACTTTCCGCGGGGCTCCACCTTCACGGCGCTGTCCTCGACCGTGAGGGTCACGTCGTCAGTGGCGGTGAAGCTCAGGGTACCTTTCGGCCCCTTCACTTCGATGGTCTGGCCCGAAACGGAGGCAGAGACGCCACCGGGGAGCTCGACCGGTCTTTTACCAATACGAGACATTCCGGACCTCCTTAGAATACGGTGCAGAGCACTTCGCCGCCAACATTCTGGCTGCGCGCGCTTGCGTCCGACATGACGCCCTTGGGCGTCGAGACGATCGAGACGCCGAGGCCCTGGCGGACCGACGGGATCTCCTTGGAGCCGACGTAGACCCGGCGGCCCGGCTTGGAGACGCGCTTCAATTCACGGATCACCGGGGTGCCGTCGTAGTACTTGAGCGCGATCTCAAGGGTCGGGTGACCGTTGACATCCGAGCCGCTTTCGTAGCCGCGGATGTAGCCTTCGTCCGCGAGCACATCCAACACCCAGGCGCGCAGCTTGGAGGCCGGCGTCGAGACGGTGGATTTGCCGCGCATTTGCGAGTTGCGGATGCGGGTGAGCATATCGCCGATAGGATCGTTCATCTTGCTCCCTCCCTTACCAGCTCGACTTCACAAGGCCGGGAATCTGGCCCTGCGAACCAAGGTCGCGAAGCGCGATCCGGCTGACTTTGAGTTTGCGGTAGTAGGCGTGCGGACGCCCGGTGAGCTGGCAGCGGTTGTGCAGCCGGGTTGCCGAGCTGTTGCGCGGCAGTTTCGCCAGTTTCAGAGAAGCGCGGAAACGCTCCTCCATCGGGCGGTCCTTGTCGTTGATCACGTCCTTGAGCGCGGCGCGTCTGGTGGCGTATTGCTCCACCAACTTCTGACGCTTCGCCTCGCGGGCAATCATGGATTTCTTAGCCATTTTCCAAATTCCTCCGAGGCTCAGCTGTTGAACGGCATGTTGAAAGCCTTCAACAGCGCCTTGGCTTCATCGTCAGTTTTCGCCGTGGTGCCGATCACGATGTCCATGCCCCAGGCTTCGTCGATCTTGTCGAAGTCGATTTCGGGGAAGACGATATGTTCCTTAAGGCCCATAGCATAGTTGCCGCGGCCGTCGAAGGACTTGCCGGACACGCCACGGAAGTCGCGCACGCGCGGCATGGCGATGGTGATAAGCCGGTCGAGGAATTCGTACATCCGGTCACCGCGCAACGTCACCTTGGCACCGATCGGGTGACCTTCGCGAAGACGGAAGGTCGCGATCGATTTCTTGGCCTTGGTGATCACCGCCTGCTGGCCGGCGATCTTGGTAAGGTCGTCCTGGGCCGACTTGGCCTTCTTGGTGTCCTTCACCGCCTCGGTGCCACAGCCGATATTGAGCACGATCTTTTCGAGCCGCGGGATCATCATCTCGTTCTTGTAGGAGAATTCCTCCTTCAGAGCGGGGCGGATGGTTTCGCGGTAGAGCGTTTTGAGACGCGGGGTATAGGTCGCGGTGTCGAGCATCAGATCGCCTCCCCGGTGGTCTTGGCAAAGCGCACCTTGGTGCCCTTTTCGTCGCGGAAGCCGACCCGGGTCGCCTTGCCGTTCGAATCGAGCAGCGCCAGGTTCGAGAGATCGACCGGCATCGCCTTCGGCAGCCGGCCACCCTGTGCGGACTGGCTCTGTTTCTGGTGACGGATGGCCATGTTGACACCCTCCACGACGGCTTTTCCGGCGCTCGGCATCACCTGGGCGATCTCACCCTGTTTGCCCTTGTCCTTGCCGGCAAGCACGACGACCTTGTCGCCCTTTTTCAGTTTCGCGGCCATCAGAGCACCTCCGGGGCAAGCGAGATGATCTTCATGAAGTTCTTGGCGCGCAGTTCGCGCACGACCGGTCCGAAGATCCGGGTGCCGATCGGCTCGCCGTTGTTGCCAACAATGACGGCGGCGTTGCGATCGAAGCGGATGGCGGTACCGTCGTCACGACGGACTTCCTTGGCGGTGCGCACGACGACGGCTTTGCGCACGTCGCCCTTCTTCACGCGGCCGCGTGGGATGGCTTCCTTCACCGAGACGACAATGATGTCGCCGACGGAGGCGTATTTACGCTTGGAACCACCCAGGACCTTGATGCACTGCACCCGGCGAGCGCCGGAGTTGTCAGCGACATCCAGATTGGTCTGCATCTGAATCATGGGGTTTCTCCTGACCTTTGAGGGCCCGACCTTGGGCTCGTCCTCATGGTTTCGATCAAACCGGGATGTGGCCGCCTATCAGGCGGTGATCACTTCCCAGCGCTTGGTTTTCGACTTCGGCGCACACTCCTGGATGCGCACCTTGTCGCCGGCTTTGAACGTGTTTTTCTCGTCGTGGGCCCGGTACTTCTTGGTCGACCGGATGGTCTTGTGCAGCAGCGGGTGCTTGTAGCGACGCTCGACCATCACGGTGACGGTCTGGGCGTTGGCGTCCGAGGAAACGGTGCCGTTCAGGATACGTTTGGGCATCTGTCAGGCCTCCCTTACTCGGTGCCGGCCGCTGCGGCGGCTTTTTCGTTGAGGATGGTCTTCACCCGGGCCGCATCACGGCGCACCTGGCGCACGCGGGCGGTGTTCTCCAGCGCGCCAGTGGCTTGCTGGAAACGCAGGTTGAAGCTTTCTTTCTTGAGCGATTCCAGCTCTTCCTTGAGCTGGTCCGCGGTCTTGTCACGCAATTCGCTGGCGTTCATCCGCCTGTTCCTTTCAACATCACCGGGACGCCCCGTTTCCGCTGGTTTGAACCAGCGTCCAGGTCACGCCGAATCCGGTGGAGTTCGTGTGAAGGCTGGGGGATACGCGCGTTCACGGGGGAAAGCAAGCCCTTCCCATGTTGGTTTTCCGGTTGGGTACCGAATGGGGCGGAAAACCATGCCGGCGCCGGCCGCCAGGTGAACCGTGCCCGAGATCGGCGGCGCCGGAGAAACCTGCGCGCCCACACCCGACCCGCTCTATCGCTTCCACCTGGGTGTGCACAAGGCAGCCGTCCAACGCATCGGCGCCATCTCGGACATGGATCGGTTTTTTCATGAGCTATCTCATCGGCCTCTCATTTGCCCTACTCACCGGCCTCGTCGTCATTTTCGGCGACGTGGCGATCAAAATTGCCGCGGAGCGCAGCGGTCCCGGGATCTTCGGGCTGCTTGGCCTCGGTTGCCTGATCTATGCCGGTTCCGCCGTGCTCTGGTTCTGGGCGATGCGCCATACCACGCTCGCACAGGCCGGTGTTGCCTATTCCATGTTCACCCTGCTGGCGCTCGCGTTGATCGGCACAGTCTGGTTCAAGGAAAGCCTCGCGATGCGGGAATGGGCCGGGATCGGATGCGCGCTCGCCTCAATGGTGCTGATGGCCCGGTTCGAATGAAGACGAGGCCCCTGATGGCCCCTTTTTGCGCGCCGGATCGTGAGGTGGCGAAGGGGGAAAACCCGCAGTTTTTGCCCCTTGTCACCAATTCCTGATACTGTCAGGTGGCACCGACCGGATTAACCCGGAATCGGAAACTATCGAGGGAGATCACACATGTCGATTCTGAAGCGTGGCATGAAGGGCGTTCCGGTGAAGCGCCTGCAGGAGAAGCTCGGCATCACCGCCGACGGCGATTTCGGCCCGGGCACCGAGAAGGCCGTGAAGGAGTACCAGGCGGCGGGTGGCCTCGCGGTCGATGGCATCGCCGGACCCGACACGTTCACCCATATGGGGCTGTTTGAGCTCGTCCTGCTGCGCCGTGGCTCGCGCGGCGCGGCGGTGAAGAAGCTCCAGGAAGGCCTCGGCATCGGCGCCGACGGAATCTTCGGTGGCGGCACCGAGAAGTCCGTGAAAGCGTTCCAGGAAAAGAATGGCCTTGTTGCCGATGGGCTTGCCGGCCCCGCGACCCTCGCCGCGCTCGACACGTTCGAGGAAGTGACCGCCGCGGTCGTCGAGAAAGCCACCGTGCAGCCGGACGAAGAGCATTTCGAAGAAGAGCCGATGCCCGAGGTCGAGGGCACCAGCGTCGTCAAGCGCGCGGCCGAGGCAGTCAAGGATGCCGTCGCCGATGCGGTGACCCCGGACGCCCCCGCCGTAGCCGAAGCCGCTGAACCGCAAAAGAAATCGGTCTGGCAGAAAGTCACCGGCTGGTTCGGCTGACCCACGTTACGATCAGGTGCACCTCACCCCGTCGGCTTGCCGACGGGGTTTTTTTGTGGTGCGGCCCGTGCGCGCCTTGCGTTTTCAGTCTTCCGCGTCACCGCCCGCAGACACGTATTTGTTGGCGTAGCGCTGCTCGCCGAGCCGGCCCATCAGATCGAGTTGGAGGTCCAGCCATTGCATATGGCCAACCTCGTCGATCGCGATCTCTTCAAACAGCGCCTTTGTCTTCAGATCGTTGTTTTCGTAAGCGAACTTGGAGGCTTCTGTGTAGGTCTCGATGGCCTCTTTCTCATCCTCGAGGTCCTTCGAGAACATTTCTTTCAGCGTTTTGGCCCGCAGCGGCTTGGCGGCAAATGCGATCTCGGGATCGCCGTCGAGTTCCAGGATGCGCTCCATGAAGCGGTTGGAATGCTCGAGTTCTTCTTCGAATTCTCCGCGCATCTGCTCAGCAAGTTTGTCGAGTCCCCAATCGTCAAGGACATGGGCGTGCAACTGGTATTGGTGCGCGGCCGTCATTTCCATCTGCAGGGCGGTATTGAGGTGTTTCAAGATTGTTTCGTTCGACATGATCGTAACTCCATCTCCGGGATGCCTTGGATCCTGAAATGGTCACGCGTGTTTCGTCCTAACAGTGGGCTTTTTGTCACGGGCCAAAACCTCTCGCCTCGCCGGACCTGTTGCGATACTCAGCCCCCATGGCCGAGATCAAAAACCTCTTCGTGACCCCGTTCTACCGTGCCGTGCTCTCTGAGCAGGAGCCTGCCATTGACACCGCCGAGCTGGAGAACGAGTGCCGCGGCATTGCCGAGGATGACGAGGCGGGGCAGCAATGGTCGGAAGACAACGACTATCCGGGCTATACGAGCTATGCTTCGCTCGCGGACCTGCCCTGGCGCTCGCCGGTGTTCGCGGCCCTCAAGGAAGCGCTCGACGCCCATGTCGCGGCTTTTGCCGAGACGTTGGAATGGGATCTTGGCGGCGGTACGCTAGAGCTCGAAGATCTCTGGATCAACATCCTGCCCGAAGGCGGGACCCATGCGAGCCATATCCACCCGCATTCGGTGATCTCCGGCACAACCTACGTCGCCATCCCCGAAGGCGCCGCCGCGCTGAAGCTCGAAGACCCGCGCTCTGGCCGGATGATGGCAGCCCCCCCGCGGCGCGCCGACGCCCGGGAGGATCTGCGTTTGTTCGTCTACATGAAACCCGTTCCCGGCGAGGTCTTCCTGTGGGAAAGCTGGCTGCGCCACGAGGTCCCGCTCAACCTCGCCGACGACGAGGAGCGGATCTCGGTGAGCTTCAATTACAAGTGGGTGTGAGCAGCGGGCCGTAGCCTGCGGAGACCTCAGTTCCCGGCCGGTGCCTCGCCATGCTCTTTCTGGTAATGCGCCTTGTACCAGTCCGGCAGGGTGAAGTCCGTGGCATAGAGGTATTCGGCTACCGCCACGGCTTCCGCCTCGGTCACGTCCGGCGGCGGCATCAGACCGAACTTTCCGATCGCCCCGGGCATGCGCGCCGTCTCGTCTTTCGGATCGAGCAGGAAAGCGGAAACCGCCGCAACGAAATCGGCCCGCGCGGCGAACCCGGCGTAGTGGTTCTTCGCGGCAAAGATCGGCGGGGCAATCATGTCGGGGGTCGGCTGGGTCGCATTGTGGCAATCGAAGCAGACGCGGGTGAACACGGCCTCCCCCTGTGCCACCAGGGCGTCGGTCTCCGCCGCAGCGGCAGCATTGGTGAGGCCGATGCCGATAGCTGCGGCCGCAGCCACTCGTTCAATCAGCTTCATCGGCGGGCTCCATGTTCACCTGTTCAACTGGCCTTTGGCCAGGCGGTGCCCAGCATCCTGGCGGCCCTGCTGCGTGAGGCAAAGCCAAACCTGCCCCCGTTTGGGCGGGCCGGGGCGGCGCCCTTCCTGGGTCAGTCCCCGCCCGCCTTGGCGCCGTATTCCTCCTGGTACAGTGTGACATACCAGTCCGGCAGGGTGAAATCGGTGGCGTAGAGGTATGCGGCCACCGCGCGCGCCTCGGCTTCGGTGATCTCCTGCGCCGGCATCAGCCCGAAGCGCC
>DQCI01000342.1:0-252 GCA_003545125.1 Paracoccaceae bacterium | reverse complement strand
CGTGTCGGCGCCGGCAGGGGCGAGCCCGAGGCTCAGCAGCCCGGCAAACCCGGGTGTTCTGGTCAATCTCATGGATGGAAATGCCGTGTTCGCGTTGCCAGATCCGGTGCCGGGACAGGATAGATGCAGATCTGCCGCGAGACAAAGGGAAACTGCCTTGAGGGTCCGCAGTGGACTTTCGCGCAATTGCCCTCCGGCGCGTCGCTTGTACCTGAAAAAGAAACAATCCGGGCGCATTTCCGCCCTTTTCGT
>DQCI01000150.1:9587-10674 GCA_003545125.1 Paracoccaceae bacterium | reverse complement strand
TTACCAAATTCGAACAGTTCCGATTCTCTCGCCCGTCCAGTCGCCCCCAACCGAGACCCCGGACAGTGCCCGCCCCGTCAGACCGTCAGCCCCTCCGGCTCGGCCAACCCGTTCGCCCGTGCGGTGGCGGTCAACGTGTTGGCAAGCAGGCAGGCGATGGTCATCGGCCCAACCCCGCCCGGCACCGGCGTGACCG
Organism: Paracoccaceae bacterium; assembly: GCA_003545125.1. Classification (GTDB taxonomy): domain Bacteria; phylum Pseudomonadota; class Alphaproteobacteria; order Rhodobacterales; family Rhodobacteraceae; genus Sinisalibacter. The sequence goes on along the minus strand of DQCI01000150.1, from coordinate 10,478 downwards.
CGCCTGCAACCTGTGCAACGGAGGCGAAATCGACATCGCCCACCAACTTGCCCTTGGCCCCCTCTTCCGCGGGCGGCAGCCGGTTGATGCCGACGTCGATCACCGTCGCGCCCGGCTTGATCCAGTCGCCCGTGACCATCTCGGGCCGGCCCACCGCGGCCACCACGATATCGGCCCGGCGCACCACGTCCGGCAAATCCTTCGTGCGCGAGTGCGCCACAGTCACCGTGCAGCTATCGCCAATCAGAAGCTGCGCCATCGGTTTGCCGACGATGTTCGACCGGCCGATCACCACAGCCTCCATCCCCGACAGGCTCCCGTGCAGATCGCGCAGCAGCATCAGACAGCCGAGCGGTGTGCAGGGCACCATCGCCTTCTGCCCCGTCGCCAGCAGGCCCACGTTGGAGATGTGGAACCCGTCCACATCCTTCGCCGGGTCGATCGCGGCCAGCACTTTGGCCTCGTCGATATGGTCCGGCACCGGCAGTTGCACGAGTATGCCGTTCACCGCCGGGTCCGCGTTCAACCGCGCGATCAGCGCCAACAGCTCCGCCTCGGGCGTGTCGGCATCGAGCTTGTGCTCAAAGGAGTTCATGCCGACCTCGACGGTCTGCTTGCCCTTGGAGCGCACGTAGACCTGGCTCGCCGGGTCCTCGCCCACCAGCACGACCGCCAGGCCGGGGGTGATCCCGTGCGCCGCCTTCATCGCCGCCACCTGGGCCGCAACCCGGCCCCGTACCTCGGCCGCAAAGGCCTTCCCGTCGATGATTGTCGCGCTCATCTGTCTTCTCCGTCTTTTCCCAACACCCGCTCTTGGCGAGCTATGAATCCGTCGATCATCACCCGCCACATCGCTTCGGCCATATCCGGGTCGAACCCGGCGGCATCCGC
>DQCI01000150.1:8874-9517 GCA_003545125.1 Paracoccaceae bacterium | reverse complement strand
GGCGCGCTCGGCCAGCAAAGCGATCACCGCGCCGTCGATCGCGTCGATCTGCGCCCGGGCCTCGGCGAGGCTGTCCTTTTCTACCGCCGGTCGCCGCATCGCATCCGTCCTTCTTTCTGGCCAGACCACAGAAGCCCGGCGGCCCCGCGCCGCGGGGCTCGATGCCGGGTTACCGGAAACGAACGCTTCAGAACAGCCCCTCGACCTCGCCCGCGTCGCTCAGCCCGATCGACAGCGCCGACGGTTTCGACGGCAGGCCCGGCATGGTCATGATCTCACCGCAGATCACCACCACGAACCCCGCCCCCGCCGACAGCCGGACCTCGCGGATCGGCACCGAATGCCCATCCGGCGCACCGCGCAAGGAGGGGTCGGTCGAGAAGCTGTACTGGGTCTTGGCCATGCAGACCGGCAGTGTGCCGAAGCCCTGGTCTTCCCAGGCCTTGAGCTGGTCGCGGATCTTCTTGTCGGCCAGCACCTCGTCGGCGCGGTAGATCCGCTTGGCCACGGTCTCGATCTTCTGAAACAGCCCCATCTCGTCCTCGTAGAGCGGGTTGAACTGGGCCATGTCGGCGTCGGCGATCTCGGCGACCCTTGTGGCGAGACCGGTGATCCCGGCCGAGCCATCCGCCCAGTGGCGGCA
>DQCI01000150.1:8593-8808 GCA_003545125.1 Paracoccaceae bacterium | reverse complement strand
CCTGGACCGCGTCGACATTCTCTTGCCCGAGGTCGGCCTTGGCGACGCCGCCGTTCATCTTCATCGCCCGCACGGTCGCGACCAGCACCACCACCGACGGCGCGATCCCGCCCTTGCGGCACTTGATGTTCATGAACTTCTCGGCGCCGAGGTCCGCCCCGAACCCCGCTTCCGTCACCACGTAGTCCGCGAGCTTCAGCGCCGTGCGGGTGGCG
>DQCI01000150.1:7666-8484 GCA_003545125.1 Paracoccaceae bacterium | reverse complement strand
CGCGCCCGGGTATAGGCGACGATGATGTCGCCGAGGCGGGTCTGGAGATCGACAAGCCCCTGCGCGAGGCAGAGGATCGCCATCACCTCGGAGGCGACCGTGATGTCGAACCCGGTCTGGCGCGGATAGCCATTGGCAACCCCGCCGAGCGAGGTCACGGTATCGCGCAGGGCCCGGTCGTTCATGTCGAGCACCCGGCGCCAGACCACCCGGCGCTGGTCGATGCCGAGCTCGTTGCCCCAGTAGATGTGGTTGTCGATCATCGCCGCGAGCAGGTTGTGGGCGCTGGTGATGGCGTGGAAATCGCCGGTGAAATGAAGGTTCATCTCCTCCATCGGCACCACTTGCGCATAGCCGCCACCGGCCGCCCCGCCTTTCATCCCGAAGCACGGACCGAGCGAGGCCTCGCGAATCGCGATCGCCGCCTTCTTGCCGATCGCGTTCAGCCCGTCCCCGAGCCCCACCGTCGTCGTGGTCTTGCCCTCGCCCGCAGGCGTCGGGTTGATCGCGGTGACCAGGATCAGCTTGCCGTCGGCACGCGTCTCCAGCGAATTGATGAACTCCTGCCCGACCTTGGCCTTGTCATGGCCGTAAGGAATCAGGTGTTCGGTCGGTATTCCGAGCTTGGCCCCGATCTCCTGGATCGGCTGCTTGTCCGCCTCGCGGGCTATCTCGATATCTGTCTTGAAACTCACCGGCACGCCTCCGTTCGCGTTACGTATCCGTTTGTATAGGTGGCGAATGCGTCCCGGGCAGGGTCGTATGCGACCTTTCGTTAGGTTGTACCGCCCTGCCCGCCCGCCCTGGCCGCCCGCCCT
>DQCI01000150.1:2427-7630 GCA_003545125.1 Paracoccaceae bacterium | reverse complement strand
GGCATCTGCGACACCGCCGATGCGGCCTCGTGCGATGCACCCTTGTCCTGCCGCGGCCGCTATTCGATCAGCTCGAACACCCCATCGGCCACCACCGCGCCGTTGACCTGGACCGAGACGCGGTGCGCGCCCGGGTAATGGCGGCGGGTCGTCACCACCCGGAGCGCGTGGCGCTTGCGCAAATTGACCTCTTGGCCCGGTTCCAACACCGCCTTGGTCCATTTGAACACCTTGTGACCCAGACTGCCGTTAGCCCGCCTGAAATGCATCACGTAATCGACCAGCACGTTCTGCGCCGTGTCGCCCCCGGCGTTGAGCGCCAGCGACAAGTCCAGCGTGTCGCCCATCCGGACAGCCTCTGGTGTGAGCGTGAACGACACCGCCGAGAGGTCGGGCGCGCCGAAACCGAAACTCGCCAGCACCTCGGGATGCCCTGCCTTGACGAGACTGCGGGCCGCGTGGTGCAGAAGCGCCGCACGCGCCGGCGAAGCGCCCGGGAGCCAGTCCGCCACGATCCCGGCCACCAGCTCCGGATGATCCCGGGAGATGTCGTTCAGAGAATTGGCGACCGAGCGGCGCACGTAGTCCGATGGATCGTCACGCAACGCGTGCAGCACCGGCAGGATCGGCGCCGGATCCGCCACCAGCGATTTCAGCCGGATCCCCCAGGGCAGGCGCGGGCGCGTGCCTTCGCTGGCGAGCCGGCGCACATGCGGGTCGGGATCGTGCACCCAGCGCTCAACATGCGTGAGCGTGCGCGCAGGCTCGGCCATGTAGAAGGGACGCAGCGCGAATTCCGAGGTCAGGCGCGAGGTGAAGTCGCGCAAGGTGTCGAGGCTGAGGTCGATATGGTCCATGCCGCGCCGGGCGACGAAGGTGCCCATCGGGACAATCGCCCAGCCCCGGATACCGGCCTCGTCGTCCGGGCGCGCCTGCCAATCCTCTGCGACCGCGCCGGGGTGAAGGGCGGCCCGCAACATCGCGCAGGCGTGCGGAAAGTCGGCCGGCAAATGCGCCTCAAGCGCCGCGGCAATCTGGTCCGCGCGCTGCATGAGTTCGCGCCCCTCGAGCCCCTCTAGGGCGTCTGCGGTGAACGCTTGCGCCGCGAACGGCCCGACCCGCGCGAGATGCCGGGCCATGTTTCGCGCCAGCACCGGGTTGAACAGGTTTTTCAAGGGTTCGGCCATGACCCAGCCTTGCCGAAACCCGCGCCTACCGCAAGCGCTGGGCCACCGGCCTGCTGACAAGACCTGTCAGGAGGCCGTGCGGGACCGGATCAGCGTCAAGAACAGCCGCCGGAACGCAAACAGCACGCTACCGTCCTCCTCCGCCGGGTAGGCCGCCGCAAGCTCGGCGTCGTAGAGGGCTGTGAACCGCGCCGCTTCGACCTCGTCGAGCGCGGCAAGGAAAGGCCGCATCGCGGTGGATTCGGTGAACCGACGCACCGGATGGGCCGCCTTGGCCGGCGCGAGGCGCTGGACATAGGTGGTCTCCCAGCCATCGACCACGCCGACCCCCGCAAGCAGGCGCAGGTAATCGGCAGGCGCGACCACCGGCGTGCGCAGGGCCGTCGCCGCCACCCGGCCCGGGAAATGCGACTTCGCCACCTCGCGCAGGAGCACATGGCTCGGCGCGTCGAACTGGTGCGGCATCTGCACCGCGAGCACACCGCCCGGAGGCAGCATCTCGGCGAGCCGTGGCAGCAGCAGGTCATGCGCGTCGAGCCAGTGGAGCGCGGCATTGGAAAATATCAGAGCGGGGGCCGCGTCGGGCCGCCACGTGGCGATGTCGGCTTCGACCAGCGCGCTGTAGACCCCCGTCGCCGCTGCGTCGGCGAGCATCGCCGGGCTCGCGTCCACACCGACCAGCGCACGGCCCGCAAACCGTCTGGCCAGCGCCGCCGCCACCGCACCGCCGCCGCAGCCAAGGTCAACCACCGGCCCCTCGGGCAAGCCGCCGATCTGCGCGATCAGATCCAGCGCCGGCCGCAAACGAAAATCCCGGAACCTTGCATAGGTTCCGGGATCCCAGTCTAACGTTTTGGTTTGGCTCACGCCGTCGGTTCCGGCTCCATGCCGCCGTCCCCGCTCGGTTTCTTGCGCGGGTTGGTCTTCGGGATCGCGAGCACCGAGGGCTCTTCTTCCGTCTCCGCAGCCCCACCGTCGTCATCGGAATCGACATGCGGCGGCTCGCCGGCCATCACCCGCTTGATCTCGTCGCCGGTGAGGGTTTCAAATTCCAACAGGCCCTGGGCCAGCCGTTCCCACTCCTCGTGGCGGTCTTCGAGAATCTGCGTCGCGCGGGCATAGCCATCCTGGATGAAGCGCTTCACCTCTTCTTCGATCAGCTCCTTGGTATGGGCCGACACCGAGAACCCGCCGGTGTTGCCGGAGTAGCCTTCGGCGGCTTCCGCGTAGTCGATATTGCCGACCATGTCGGACATCCCCCAGCGCATCACCATCGCGCGGGCGAGCTGCGAGGCTTGCATGATGTCGCCGGCCGGGCCGTTCGACACCTCGTCCTCACCCCATTTGCGGATCTCCGCGGCCTTGCCGGCCATGGTCATCGCGAGGTTCTGTTCGCACTGGTCCTTGTGCCAGTTGAGCCGGTCCATCTCGGGCAGGCTGACCACCATGCCGAGCGCGACGCCGCGCGGGATGATCGTGGCCTTGTAGACCGGGTCGCATTTCGGCAGCGCCATCCCGACCACGGCATGCCCGGCCTCGTGATAGGCGGTATGCTCCTTCTGTTCGTCGGTCAGCACCATCGAGCGGCGCTCGGCGCCCATCATCACCTTGTCCTTGGCCTGCTCGAAGTCTTCCATCGTCACGAACCGCCGGCCGACACGCGCGGCCATCAGCGCCGCTTCGTTGACCAGGTTGGCGAGATCGGCACCGGAGAAGCCGGGGCTGCCGCGGGCGATGATGCGCAGGTCCACATCCGGGCCCAGCGGGATCTTGCGGGCATGCACGTGGAGGATCTTTTCGCGGCCCTTGATGTCGGGGTTCGGCACGGTGATCTGGCGGTCGAACCGGCCAGGACGCAGAAGCGCCGGGTCGAGCACATCTTTGCGGTTGGTCGCGGCGACGATGATGACGCCCTCGTTGGCCTCGAACCCGTCCATCTCGACCAGAAGCTGGTTCAGCGTCTGCTCGCGTTCGTCGTTGCCGCCGCCGTAACCGGCGCCGCGATGCCGGCCGACCGCATCAATCTCGTCGATGAAAACGATGCAGGGCGCGTTCTTCTTCGCCTGTTCGAACATGTCGCGGACCCGGCTGGCGCCGACGCCGACGAACATCTCGACGAAGTCGGAGCCCGAGATGGAGAAGAACGGCACGCCGGCCTCGCCCGCGATCGCACGTGCGAGCAGCGTTTTACCGGTGCCCGGCGGGCCGACCAGCAGCGCGCCTTTCGGGATCTTGCCGCCGAGGCGCGAGAACTTCTGCGGGTTGCGCAGGAACTCGACGATTTCCTCGAGCTCTTCCTTGGCCTCGTCGATCCCGGCGACGTCATCGAAGGTGACGCGGCCTTCGCGCTCGGTGAGCAGCTTGGCGCGCGACTTGCCGAAGCCCATCGCCCCGCCTTTGCCGCCGCCCTGCATCCGGTTCATCATGAAGAACCACAGCCCGACGAGCACCAGCACCGGCAGCATCATGGTCAGGATCGCGCCGAAAGCGGATTGCTCCTGCTTTTCGGCCTTCACCACCACGCCTTTCGCGATCAGCACGCTTGAAACAGCCGCATCGCCCGGCACGACCGTCGAATATGTCTGTCCGTCGGACCCGACGTAGCGCACATTTTCGCCGTCGATGATCGCCTGGCTCACCTCGCCGTTGTCGACGGCGTCGATGAATTCGGAATAGTTCACGCTCTGCGCGGCCATGCCGGACTGGTTGTTCGAGAACAGGTTGAACAAGGCCAGGATCAGCAAAAACAGTACGATCCAGAAGGCGAAATTTCTCGCGTTGCCCAAGTCGGTCTCCTCAGAAATTCTTTGGCACGCCCCCGAGCGCGCGTTCCCTCTAAAATAGGGATGATACCCCCATGTTCAATGCGATAAAGCACTCAGCGCGAAATCACCCCGCGGATGGGCGATTTCCGCCGAAAAACCGCCCGAAAGCCCGGCAATTGGGGCCGCAATGAGGGTCTCGCCCGCCCAGACGGCAGGGGACGCCATCAGCGAGGTCCGCGGCAGGCCGGTGTTTCGCCAGTCGGGACAGTGGCTTACCGCTTCGCCGAGCGCGCGGATCTCGAGCCCGTCGCGAACCGGGCCGGTGATCCGCCAGCGATTGTCCCAGAGCGTTCCGGGCGCGGCCACCGCGTCTTTCACGGCATTGAATTCGCGCGCGATGCGCACGGTTTCGTCATCGGTCGTGACGAGGCAGCCATGCAGCGTGTGTCCCTGTCGCCGCAGAATGGCCATATCGAGGTCGATCAGCGCGTCGCGGCGCGGCCCATACGCCGCACCCGCCACCCAGGCGAGCGCGGCGGTGAGCAGCCGGCGTTGAACCTCCCACGGCAGGGTCACGAACCGGTCCCGGTCCAAGACCACGTCGCCCGCCTGTTCCCGCCCGATCCGTCCCGCCGCTTCGAACGCCATCTGCTGCAAGGCCAGGCGCGCGGAGGCCATGTTCACCGCCACCCCCGCAAGCGTCCTCGCGTCGATCCCCAACGGCTCCAGGGCATCGAGAACACGGCGCGCCTTCACCCGGTCGAAGCCTTCGTCCTCGTTCGACGGATCTTCGCGCCAGACGTGCCCGTGCCGGGTCAGCCAGGCGCGCAGCTCCTCGCGTTCGAGCCCGAGCGCCGGGCGCCAGAACGCCGCGCCGTCGCGGTCGAACCATCCCGCCATCGCGGCCAGCCCGTCGACCCCGGCTTCGCGGGCAAGCCGCATGAGAAACGTCTCGGCCATGTCGTCGCGCGTATGTCCGAGCGCCACCGCGTCAAGCCCGCGGCGCTTGGCCCAACCCGCCAACAGCCGGTAGCGCGCCGCCCGCGCCTCGGCTTGCAGGTTGCCACGCCCATCCCAATCCTCCCACCGCAGGGTTTCATGATGGATATCAAGGGCATCGCATGTGGTTTTGACAAAGGTCGCCTCCTCGGCCGAGCCCGGCCGCAGCCCATGGTCCACCGTCGCCGCCTCCAGCGCCACCCCATGTTCGGGCGCGCACTCCGCCAGGATGTGCAGAAGCGCCATCGAGTC
>DQCI01000150.1:735-2351 GCA_003545125.1 Paracoccaceae bacterium | reverse complement strand
GGGTCTTCGGTTACGGACACCCGAGCGCCGCCCGCGCTTTCTGAGCGTCGGCCACCTCGGGCGCCGTCGGAAAGGCCGAGATCAGCTCATCGAACATCACGCAGGCCTCGGTGAGGTGCCCAAGCTCGCCCAGCGCCGCGCCGAGTTTCAACAGCGCCAGCGTCGTGTACCGCCCCGGGGGCACGGCGGAATAGGCGCCGAGATAGGCGCGTGCCGCCTCCGCCACATTGCCCTGCTGGGCCAGCGCCTCGCCGGCCATGAACTGCGCGTCGCCGGTGAGCGGGCCGCCGGGGTAGGTCTCGGCGAACCGCGCGAACAGCTCGCTTGCCGTGCCCGCATCACCGCCCTCGAACGCAGCCATCGCCGCGTCGAAATCGGCCTGTTCGGCCACCGCAAGCTCGCCGCCGCCGCCGATCGAGCCGGCACCGGGATCCTCCGGCAGCACCGGCGCGGTCGGCTGGGCCACCTGCGGAAGCTCGCCGCCGCCGAGTGTCGGCGTCTCGCCGAGGCTCGAGACGTCGCAATCCGCTTCCAGCTCGCAGAGCCGGAACTCGAGATCGCCGATCCGGTTGGTCCCGTCGCGCACCAGCGAGAGGATCCGGAACTCGAGCTGTTCGATCTTGCCGGTGAGCCGCACGATCTCGGCCTCGAGCGCGTTCACCCGGTCGAGGCTGGACCCGGCACCGAGCGGCACCGACACGCCGCCAGTGGTGTTGAGCTCGGTGCCGAGCCGTTGCAGCTCGACAAAAAGCACGGTGAGCTCCTGGCGGATGTCGGCGAGCGTCTGCGCCCGGTCCTGCGCCCCGTCCTGCGCCATCACACCAAGCGGCGCGAAAGCGAGCCCCGCCGTCAGAACGATGGAAAAAACACGTGTTCTCAAACCCATATCACCCCCCTGGATCAGATCAGCTGGTGACACCGCCAACGCTCAGCACGGTCACCGCGCGCCGGTTCTGACTGTAGCAGGCCTCGACCGAGCAGATCTCGAGCGGGCGTTCCTTGCCGTAGGAGACGGTCTTCAGCCGCGCCGGCGATACGCCACGCTCGATCAGGTAGGACTGCACCGCGCTGGCACGCCGCGCGCCGAGGGCGAGGTTGTATTCCCGCGTGCCCTGTTCGTCGGCATGGCCTTCGATGACGGCGGAAAACTCGGGATTGTCCGTGAGCCAGGTGGCCTGCTGGGCGATCACACTCTGGGCGGCGGAGGTGAGCACCGACTGGTCGACCTCGAACAACACCCGGTCGCCGACGACCTGGTTGAAATAGGCCGGGCTGGTCGGGTCCGAGACCGAGCCCAGCGCGCCGTTGGCCCCGGCCGCGCCGAGCGCGCCGTCCTTGCCGAACCGGCTGTTCTTGTCGCAGGCGGTGAGCGCGAGCGCGCCGACCAGCAGCGTAGCGGTAACGAGGTGTTTCATGGGGACCATCCTGTGCCTTTTTGTTTTTGTCTGCTCAGTTCTGTTTTTCAGTTCTGGTTTCTTGACCGCGACATTAGCAGAGCCGCGCGCGCTTGTGAATCGCCTCCGTTGACTCGCCTCAGTCGAGCCCCCTCAATTCAGAAGCGGCCCCCAGGCCGGGTCCGAGGCGGCGCCCGGCGTGCCCACCCGGCGCAGGTTGCG
>DQCI01000150.1:0-683 GCA_003545125.1 Paracoccaceae bacterium | reverse complement strand
CCATTGGGCGACCAACTCGGCCCCTCGTCGAGGAAGCTCGCGGTGAGCAGCCGCTCTTCGGAGCCATCGGTGCGCATCACCCCGATGTGGAAGCGGCCGGCGTTCTGCTTGGTGAAGGCGATGTAGTCGCCGCGCGGGCTCCAGACCGGGGTGCCGTAGCGGCCCTCGCCGAAGCTGATCCGCGTCGGCTCTCCGCCCGTCGCCGACATCACGTAGATCTGCGGGCTGCCCGAGCGGTCGCTCTCGAACACGATGCGCGACCCGTCGGGGCTGAACGAGGGCGCGGTCTCGATCGAGGGCGCGTCGGTCAGCCGGCGCAGGGTGCCGCCCGGCAGCGCCATCACGTAGAGGTCCGAGTTACCGCCCTGTTCGAGCGAGAACACTACCGAGCCGCCGTCGGGCGAAAACCGGGCCGCGAAGCTCGACATGTTGGCCCCGGCAGCCCTCAGCGCCGTGGTCCCCATCGTCGCCAGCTCGAGCAGGTAGATCTGCGGCGATCCGGTCTCATAGGAGGTGTAAAGCACCCGGTCGCCGGTCGGCGAGAACCGGGGAGCGATCACCAGCGATGACCCGTCGGTGAGGTTCTGCACGTTGGCACCGTCATAATCCATGATCGAAAGCTGCTTCAGGCGGGCGTTCTTCGGTCCCTGCTCGCTCACGAACACCACCCGGCTGTCGAAATA
>DQCI01000305.1:3749-5070 GCA_003545125.1 Paracoccaceae bacterium | reverse complement strand
GGCGCTGAAGGCTGGCGCGGTCTTCCGGCACCGCTGGGCGGTGCGGCAAAAACATCTGTTTGCGAAGCGTGAATTCTCGCCCGGGTGTCGCGCCTTGTTAAGGTCCAGGTCGATCGGGCGTTGGCTGGCGCGCGACGGGTTGCAGCGTATCCAGGCGCTAGCGGGGCGGCCTTGATCAGTGAAGCGCCGGACCCGGTCCGCGTGATGGGCGGTATCGACGGCCCGGTGTCCAACCCCCTTCCCAACCCGTGCAAGCCCCGCGACACGGCGCCGGGCCTGTTGGCTGTCGCTCCCCTGACCTAGAGTGAGCGCGGTGCGAACCAGGGTGCCGAGAGGGTCCTTGATGGCGCGGACCCTCGTTCCTTCCTGTCCTGTCAGGCTTGGCTCTGATGGGATGGGGAACCCTTGTCGGGCAGACCATTCATGGCGGGCGGTCCCGGGGGCCGCGCCATCACCCGCCCTGTTCGAACACCGCGCAGGGGTCCTCGCGCGCGACCCCGGGCGCATCCAGGACCATGTCGAACCCGCCATTCGGCACGCCGCCATCTTCGCCTTGCCCGAGCGTGAACACCATCACGTCCGGTGCAACACGCGCCAGGTAGCTCGGCACGCCCCAATCCTTGCGGGCATGCCCGTTGCCGGTGATGACCGCGACGGGCCCACCGGTTTCTTCCAACGCGGTCAGGGTCGCACGCGCCAGCACTGCGTCCCGCAGGCGTTGAAGATCGACCATCGTTGGCAGCAGGTCGAGCGGCAGGGCGCCGCAATGCGCGTCCATTTGCAGGTTCAGCCGTTCGGCGAGTTGCCCGGTGTCGACATCATGCGCGAGGCCGTATCGTTCGGCCTCGTTGCCGAACGCCCGCGGCACACCGATCTGCATCGCTTCGCGGGTATCTTCGCGCGGCACGCCGGCCCCGTAGACCGCGGCCTGCGGCGCCGCGGTGAAGAGCGGATGATACATCGCGAAGTCCGGCCAGCCGGACCCGGCCCAATCCAGCGCCTCGGCCAGCGCTTGCGGATCGTCGCGGATGTCGTCTGTTACCCGTTCGGCTTGTGCGGGCGTCAACATCTCGAACACCAGCGCCGCGGGGGCGAGGTCGCCCACCGCTTCCGCCTGCACCCGGTGGTGCTCGGGATTGTCGTGGACCTCGCCCAGAAGGAAGACATCGGCCGCAACCTCCCGCAAGGGCCCGGCAAGGAGCGGCGTGGCGACCAGGGGCGCGATCAGCGCAATGAGCGGGCCGAGCAAGGCGGCGACAGGTTTCATCCCCCCAATCTGGGGGGATCGGCTGCCAACCGCAAGCGCTTCCCCTTCAGCGGG
>DQCI01000305.1:1683-3645 GCA_003545125.1 Paracoccaceae bacterium | reverse complement strand
CAGGCCCGGCGCGGCGCTGGCTGGACCACGATCGAGGCGCCGCTCGACCTCGAGACGCCGCTCGCCGCGGTTGGCGCTGACGAAGCGGTGCTGATCGATTGCGCGACGTTGTGGCTGTCGAACCTGATGGCCACCGAAGCCGATCTCACCAACGCCGAAAGCCGGCTGTTTCATTCGATCAGCCGCTGTGCTGGCCGCGTCTGCGTGGTGTCCAACGAGGTGGGTGCCGGTGTCGTCCCCGACAACGCGCTCGCACGCCGGTTCCGCGTGGCCCAGGGTCGGCTCAACCAGGGGCTCGCGGCGCGTGCCGGTCTGGTGGTGCAGGTGGTGGCCGGGCTGCCTCTGGTACTGAAAGGCGATCTGCCCGGAGGGGCTGCATGAGCAGGGCGATGGCGTGCGCCTCTGGCACCCCGGTGTCGCGCGCCTCTGGCGCGACGGTCTGGTGGGTGCGCCACGGGCCGACGCACCGCAAGGAAATGGTCGGTTGGTCCGATGTGCCCGCCGATCTCTCCGATACGCAGGCGCTCGCCAGGCTTGACGCGTTTCTGCCGCAGGCGCCGGTGGTCTCGTCCGACCTGGCCCGCGCGCGGGCGACGGCGGACGCGATCCAGGGCGCACGGCCGCGCCTTGCCCATGTTCAAGCCTTGCGCGAAATCAACTTCGGCGCCTGGGAACTGCGCAGCGCAGAGGCGCTCTACGAGGAAGATCCCGACACGATCACCGCCTATTGGGACGACCCGAGCGATATCCGCCCGCCCGGCGGCGAAAGCTTCACCGATCTGGCCGCCCGGGTGAACGGCGCGGTCGACACCCTGGTGGGGTCCGGGGATCTCATCGTCGTTGCCCATTTCGGCGTGATCCTCACTCAGCTGCACCGGGCTCGGGGCGGAAGCGTGAAAGCGGTGATGGCCCAGCGGGTCGAAAACCTCTCGGTGACCGCGCTTCGTTTCGACGACGGCGCCTGGCACGAGGAACTGTCAAACCACCGGCCGTGANNGGCCGTGAACAATTGGCCGTGAGCAATTGACCCGGAATGACCGGACCGGACCCACTTTCGCCGAATGCCGCTTGCGGTCTCGCCCGTTCGCGCTAACGTCCCGACCATGACCTATGATCTCTTTATCGGCGACCAGGCGTTTTCGAGCTGGTCGCTTCGCGGTTGGCTGATGTTCGAGAAATTCGGCCTGCCGTTTCGCACCCACATGGCCGGTCTCCACGACGGAACCATGGCCGAAGACCTCGCGCCGCTGGCGCCCGCCCGCCTCGTGCCGGTGATGCGCACGCCGGAGGGTACCGTGGTCGGGGAAACGCTCGCAATGGCGGAAACCCTCGCCGAGCGTCACCCCGAGGCCGGGCTCTGGCCCGAGGATCGTGCCGCAAGGGCCACCGCCCGCTGGCTCGTTTCCGAAATGCACGCGGGCTTCGGCGCGCTGCGCGGCGACTGCCCGATGCAACTCCTCAAGGCCTACCAGGGCTTCGCCGCATCCGACGCGGTCAAAGCCGATCTCGCGCGGCTCGAAACCCTCTGGACATACGCCCGCACGCAGCACGGTGGCGCACGCCCCTGGTTGTTCGGCGCCTATTCCCTGGCCGACGTTTTCTTCGCCCCGGTCGCCGCGCGCATTGCCGGCTACGACCTGCCGGTGGGCCCGCAGGCCCATGCCTATGTCGATGCCCACCTCGCCGACCCGGCCTTCCGAAAGTGGCGCGCCGCCGGGCTCGCAAAGAGCTACGATCCCGAGCCTTACGCGCTCGATTTGCCGAGCGGACCCTGGCCTGAATAGGTCTCTCGGCAAGACCCCTGCGCGCTGTTGGGGCTTGCCGGGCGGACAGCGGATATGTGCGACACGGCGTGTCCGCATGTCGTCGGGCAAATTTCCTGGCCCCCAAGTTGAAGGCCCAACCCGGCCTTGCACCCTGTCCGAGGGGCCGAGCTCAAAGCTTGTTCTGTGGTTGCGAACT
>DQCI01000305.1:0-1578 GCA_003545125.1 Paracoccaceae bacterium | reverse complement strand
CTCGCGTTAACCATGTTCAAAGGCAGGGAAACGGGAGCAGGTTATGGTCGCGCGGGCCTACACGGTGGCATTCGAGGGCGTCGACGCACGCCCGGTCGAGGTGCAATGCGCCCTCGCGGCGGGCATGCCCGGCTTCACCATCGTCGGCCTGCCTGACAAGGCGGTGAGCGAGGCGCGCGAGCGGGTGAAGGCGGCGCTGGCCGCGATGGCCGTGGCGCTGCCGTCGAAAAAGATCACCGTCAACCTGTCCCCTGCCGATCTTCCCAAGGAAGGGTCGCATTTCGATCTGCCGATCGCGCTCGCCCTGCTCGCCGCAATCGGGGCGCTGCCGGAGGAGGAGATCGAACAGACGATTTCGCTCGGCGAGCTGTCGCTCGACGGTTCGCTCATCGCCGTCAACGGCGCGCTGCCGGCCGCCCTCGCCGCGGCCGAGGCGGAGCGCGTTCTCGTCGTGCCCAAGGCCTGTGGCGCCGAGGCCGCCTGGGTCGGGGCCACCCGGGTGCTGGCCGCGCCCGATCTCGCCGCCGTCATCCGCCACTTCACCGGCCAGAAGGTGCTCGAACCGGCCGAGCCCGGCGAGGTCAGCGGGCCCGAGGCCGGGAAGGATCTCGCCGACGTCAAGGGGCAGGAACGCGCCAAACGGGCGCTCGAGATTGCCGCCGCCGGGCGCCACCACCTCTTGATGGTCGGCAGCCCCGGGTCCGGCAAATCGATGCTGGCCGCGCGCCTCCCGTCGATCCTGCCGCCGCTCGAACCGGTCGAGGCGCTCGAAACCTCGATGATCCACTCGCTCGCGGGGCTCCTGACCGAGGGCGGGATTTCGCGCACGCGTCCGTTCCGCGCGCCGCACCATACCGCCTCGATGGCGGCGATCGTCGGCGGCGGGCGCGGCGCAAAGCCCGGCGAGATCAGCCTCGCCCATAACGGCGTGTTGTTCATGGACGAGTTTCCCGAGTTTCCCCGACCGGTGCTCGAAACCCTGCGTCAGCCGATCGAGACCGGCGAGGTGATGGTTGCGCGGGCCAACGCGCATGTCGCCTATCCCTGCCGTTTCCTGCTGGTGGCCGCCGCCAACCCCTGCAAATGCGGTCATCTCGCCGACGCCGCCCGCGCCTGTAGCCGGGCGCCGGTCTGCGGCGAAGACTACCTCGGGCGGATCTCCGGGCCGCTGCTCGACCGGTTCGATCTGCGCCTCGATGTGCCGCCCGTCGCGTTCACCGATCTCGACCTGCCGGCGCCGGGCGAAGGGTCGGCCGCGATCGCCGCCCGGGTCGCCGCGGCCCGCGACCGGCAAGCCACCCGCTTTGCGGGCACGGCGGCGCGGGTCAACGCCGATGCAGAGGGCGCAGCCCTCGAAGAGGTGGCGACCCCGGACGCCGAGGGGCGCGCGATGCTGCTGAAAGCTGCCGAACGTTTCGGGCTCTCGGCGCGCGGCTACCACCGGGTGCTGCGGGTCGCGCGCACCATCGCCGATCTCGCGGGCGAGGCGGCGGTGAGAAAGCCGCATCTCGCCGAGGCGCTGAGCTACCGTGTCGCGGGGGTGATGGCCCCGGCGTGAGCGCTGGCCGGGCGTTTCGC
>DQCI01000328.1:24997-33547 GCA_003545125.1 Paracoccaceae bacterium | reverse complement strand
GTGCCGATGATCGTGGCGATCAACAAATGCGACAAGCCCGATGCCAACCCCGACAAGGTGCGCACCGACCTGCTTCAGTATGAGGTGATCGTCGAAGGGCTCTCGGGTGACGTGCAGGATATCGAAGTGTCGGCCATCTCCGGCCAGGGCCTCGATGCCTTGCTCGAAGCCATCGCGCTTCAGGCCGAGATTCTCGAACTCAAGGCCAACCCGAAACGTGCCGCGCAAGGGGCTGTGATCGAAGCCCAGCTCGATGTCGGACGTGGTCCTGTGGCCACCGTGCTCGTTCAGAACGGCACCCTGCGTCGGGGCGACATCTTCGTCGTCGGCGAGCAATGGGGCAAGGTTCGTGCGCTGGTCGACGACAAGGGCGACCGGGTCGAGGAGGCCGGGCCTTCCGTGCCGGTCGAGGTGCTCGGTCTCAACGGCACCCCGGAAGCGGGCGACGTGCTCAACGTGGTCGACACCGAGGCCCAGGCCCGCGAAATCGCCGAATACCGCCATCAGGCCGCGAAGGACAAGCGCGCCGCTGCCGGTGCCGGCACCTCGCTCGAACAGCTTCTCGCCCAGGCGAAAGAAAACGAGAACGTGAAGGAACTGCCGATCCTGGTGAAAGCCGACGTGCAGGGCTCTGCCGAAGCCATCGTCCAGGCGATGGAGAAGATCGGCAACGACGAGGTACGCGTGCGCGTGCTGCACTACGGTGTCGGCGCCATCACCGAGAGCGACATCGGGCTGGCCGAAGCCTCCGGCGCGCCGGTCATCGGCTTCAATGTCCGCGCCAACGCGCCGGCGCGTAACAGCGCCAACCAGAAGGGCGTCGAGATCCGCTACTACAGCGTGATCTACGATCTCGTCGACGATGTGAAACAGGCGGCTTCGGGTCTGCTTTCGGCGGAAGTGCGCGAGAACTTCATCGGCTATGCCGAGATCAAGGAGGTCTTCAAGGTCACCGGTGTCGGCAAGGTCGCGGGCTGTCTCGTCACCGAAGGCGTTGCGCGCCGGTCGGCGGGTGTGCGCCTGCTGCGCGACAACGTGGTGATCCACGAAGGCACGCTGAAGACGCTGAAGCGCTTCAAGGACGAGGTCAAGGAAGTCCATTCTGGCCAGGAATGCGGTATGGCGTTCGAAGCCTACGACGACATTCGCCCGGCCGACGTGATCGAGATCTTCGAGCGCGAAGAGGTCGAGCGCACACTCGAGTGATTGCGGGCCACCGGTTCAAAACGAATGGTTCAAGACAAAGGGGCGCCCCACGGCGCCCCTTTTTCATTCCTGGCCAGTGTGGCGTTCAGGCTGTGTGGCGTTCAGGCATCCACCAGGACCCTCTTCGGCAAGACCTTCGTGATGGGCCGACCGACGAATTCCTTTTGCCCGACGCGCACGACCATGCGGCCGTCGGCCAGGTTGCGGACCCAGAGGCCCTGAACCGAAATGTAGTCGCCTACGGTGATTGTCTTGACCATGTCCATTCCCCCTTCAGACCACGAGATACTGCCGGGTCAACAGGCACTCTGTAAACAATTACCTGACGGTACGCGCTATTGGTTCACAACCATTCGCGCAGGATCGGGATCAGCGGCACATCGGCCGGAGGCATCTCGTAGGTCTTGAGATCCCCCGCCCGAACCCAGGCAAGTCTTTGACCTTCCATGGGAATTACGCTTCCGGTCCAACGCCTGCAGGCGAACAGCGGCATCAGAAGATGAAAGTCGTCGTAGGTGTGGCTGGCGAAAGCGAGCGGGGCGAGGCAGGAGGCGCTGGTGTCGATTCCAAGCTCTTCACGCAGTTCCCGGATCAGTGCGGCCTCCGGCGTCTCACCCGATTCGACCTTGCCACCGGGAAACTCCCAGAGCCCCGCCATCGACTTGCCCTCGGGGCGCTGGGCGAGCAGCACCCTCCCATCGATGTCGATGAGCGCAACGGCAGAGACCAGGACGGTCTTCATTGGCACGTCACGACCGATAGTCCGCGTTGATCCGGATGTAGTCGTGCGTGAGATCGCAGCCCCAGACCGTCGCCGTGCCCGCGCCGAGGCCGAGGTCGACGGCGATCACGAGCTCGGCGTTCTTCATGTAGGCCGCGCCCAGTTCCTCGCGGTAGTCGGGCGAGACCCAACCGGCCTCGGCCACAAGGGTATCGCCGAACCGGATCGTCAGCTTGTCGCGATCGGCCAGAGCGCCGGATTTGCCGATCGCCATGACGATGCGGCCCCAGTTGGGGTCTTCGCCAGCAATGGCTGTCTTGACCAGCGGCGAATTGGCGATGGCGAGCGCATGGGTGCGCGCGTCCGTGTCCGAGGCCGCGCCGCTGACCTGCACCTCGACGAACTTCGTGGCCCCTTCGCCGTCGCGCACCACCTGGTGGGCGAGATTGCGCATGACCAGTTCAAGCGCGATGCGGAACTCGCTGGTGTCCGCAGACACCGCAACCCCCGAGGCGCCGGTGGCGGCGAGCAGCAGGGTATCGGAGGTCGAGGTGTCGCTGTCGACGGTGATGGAGTTGAAGGTGGGGCCTGTCAGCTGAGAAAGCATCGTCTGGAGATCGGCCTGATCGACCGCGGCATCGGTGAAGATGTAGACCAGCATCGTGGCCATATCAGGCGCGATCATGCCCGAGCCCTTGGCGAATCCGGCAATGCGCACCGGGCGCCCGTCGATCTCGATCTCGGCCGCGGCGCCCTTGGGGTAGGTGTCGGTGGTCATGATCGCGCGCGCGGCCCGTTCGATGCCTTTCGCATCAAGCGCAGCGGTCAGATCGGCGATCTTCGCGGTGATCCGCTGATGCGGCAGCCGCTCCCCGATCACCCCGGTCGAGGCGGAATAGACTCTGTTTTCAGCCACACCGGTGGCCCCTGCGACCGCCGCGCAAATTGCTTTCACCGAGCCGTCGCCGTGCTTGCCCGTGAAGGCGTTGGAATTGCCGGAATTGACGATGATCGCGACGCCGCCGGCGGGATCCGAGCCAAGCTTCGCCTGGCAATCGAGCACGTTGGCAGACCGGGTCGACGACCTGGTGAAGACGCCCGCGACGGTCGTGCCGGGATCGCAGACCGCCAGCATCACGTCGAGCCGCCCGCCGTAGCGCACCCCCGCCTCAACCGCGGCGAACCGCACGCCGCCGATCGCCGGCAGCGCGGGAAACCCGTCCGGCGGTGCGAGCGGGGACACTCTTGGCCCCCGGAGCGCCTCGATCCGGGCTTCGGTTTCCTTCAGCTCGGCTATCAATCCGGCAAGACGCGCCTCGAGCGCCTCGAGCGTATCCCCTTCAGCCATCATGTGCCTCCGTCAGTCGAGAATGGCGGGATCGCTGAGCACGTTCGGATCAATCGCCGACACATCGGCCCGCTCGATCTCTGCGGCGCCGATCAAGGTGGCGAGCGCCTGTTCGACTGCATCGTTTTCGAGCTTTGTGACGATCTCCGCGCGCACTTCGCCGAGCGCCGGGGCGCCTTTCATGCGCGCATCGTTGAGCTTGACCACATGCCAGCCGAACTGGGTCTTGATCGGACCGGCGACAGCGCCCGGTTCCATGTCCGTCACCGCGTCCTCGAACTCCTTGACCATCATGCCCGGGCCGAACCACCCCAGCGCGCCGCCGTTGGGTCCGGAGGGGCCGGTCGACTTGGCCTGTGCGAGCTCGGCGAAATCGGCGCCGCCTTCCAGCTCTTCGAGCAGGGTCGCGGCCTCTTCCTCGGTTTCGACCAGGATATGAGAGGCATCCCATTCCTGGCTCGGCTCGGCATCGGAATACTCGGCCTCGTAGGCCGCGGCGACCGCATCTTCGGTCACGGCGCCGGAGACAACCTTGCCGAGCTGTTCGGCGGCAACGATCGAGCGGCGCTCGTTGTCGAGCTGGGCCTGCGCGCGCTGGGTCATCTCGCCCACGGCCTGCCCCAGCACGGTCTGCTGGATGAGCTGGTCGATCAGCCCCTCGAACAGCACATCGTTGGGCAGCGCCTGATACTGGTCCGGCAGCGAGAACCGTGCCAGCACCAGGTGACCGATGGTGATGTCCTCCCCGTTCACCGTCGCAACGACGGTTTCGGCGGTCACGTCCTGCATCTCCGCCGGCGCTTCGGTGGCCGGCTCGGCATCCTGCGCCCGAAGCGGGCTGGCGGCGGCAAAGGCGATCGCAGCGCCGGCAAGAAGGGCGGTGGGTTTGACCATAAGTTTCATAGGGTTTCCTTGGGTCCTGCCGGTATCCGGCGTCGTTGACACTTCCGACCCCCGCCCTTACATCGCAAGGGTCCCGCGGAGGGCGCTACTCGCGTCCTTGATATGGGGCCGTGCAGGTGCCGGCAAGGCCATGCGCACAGACGTGAACGAATATAGTCGGGCGAGAAAACATGCTGGGTATCGGAACACTGGCCAAAAAAGTCTTTGGCACCCCGAACGACCGCAAGATCAAGGCTACCCGTCCCATCATCGAAAAGATCAACGCCCTCGAAGAAGAGTTCCAGGCGCTGTCCGACGAGGGGATTATCGAGAAAACGGACAGCTTCCGAAAGCGCGTTGCCGATGGCGAGAGCCTCGAAGATCTGCTGCCGGAAGCCTTCGCCAACTGCCGCGAGGCCGCCAGGCGCGCCTTGGGGTTGCGTGCCTTCGACGTGCAGCTCATGGGCGGGATATTCCTGCATCAGGGATCCATCGCCGAAATGAAAACCGGCGAGGGCAAGACCCTCGTGGCCACCTTTGCCGCCTATCTCAACGCGCTCGGCGGCGACGGCGTGCACATCGTCACGGTCAACGATTACCTCGCCAAACGCGACTCGGAATGGATGGGCAAGGTCTATGCCGCGCTGGGCATGACCACCGGCGTGGTCTATCCGCAACAGCCCGACTCGGAGAAGCAGGCGGCCTACGCGGCCGACATCACCTACGCCACCAACAACGAGCTCGGTTTCGACTACCTGCGCGACAACATGAAGGCCGAGCTCAACCAGATGTATCAGCGCGCGCATAATTTTGCGATCGTCGACGAGGTCGACTCGATCCTGATCGACGAGGCGCGTACCCCGCTGATCATCTCCGGGCCCAGCCAGGACCGCTCCGAGCTCTACGTCACCATCGACAAGCTCATTCCCGAGGTTCGTGAAGAGCACTACACGCTCGATGAAAAAACCCGCAACGTCACCTTCACCGACGAAGGCAACGAGTTTCTCGAAGAGCGGCTTTCCGCTGCGGGACTGCTGCCCGAAGGCCAGACGCTCTACGACCCCGAAAGCACCACGCTTGTTCACCACGTCAACCAGGGCCTGCGCGCCCACAAGCTGTTTACGCGCGACAAGGACTATATCGTCCGCGACGACGACGTGGTCCTGATCGACGAGTTCACCGGACGGATGATGAGCGGCCGCCGCCTGTCGGATGGCCTGCACCAGGCGATCGAGGCCAAGGAGGGCTGCAACATCCGGCCCGAGAACGTCACCCTCGCCAGCGTAACGTTCCAGAACTATTTCCGTCTCTACGACAAGCTCGCCGGCATGACCGGTACCGCCCTGACCGAAGCCGAAGAATTCGACGACATCTACAAGCTCGGGGTGGTCGAGGTACCCACCAACCTGCCGATCACGCGGGTCGACGAACATGATGCGGTCTATCGCTCGGCCGACGAGAAATACGCGGCCATCGTCGAGGAGATAAAGAAATCCAACGAAAAGGGTCAACCGGTTCTGGTTGGCACCACCTCGATCGAGAAGTCCGAATTCCTTTCCGATCTGCTCACCAAGGAAGGCCTCAAGCACAACGTGCTGAACGCCCGCCAGCACGAACAGGAAGCCCAGATCATCGCCGATGCCGGCAAGTTCGGCGCGGTGACAATCGCCACCAACATGGCCGGCCGGGGCACCGACATCAAACTCGGCGGCAACGTCGAGTTCAAGGTGATGGAAGCGCTGGCGGCCGATCCGGAGGCCAACCCCGACGAGGTGCGCGCGCGGATCGAAGCCGAGCACAAGGACTGGGAACAGAAGGTCAAGGACGCAGGCGGGCTCTTCGTGCTGGCGACCGAGCGCCACGAAAGCCGCCGGATCGACAACCAGCTGCGCGGCCGAGGCGGCCGTCAGGGCGATCCGGGCCGCTCCGCCTTCTTCCTGTCGCTCGACGATGATCTGATGCGGATCTTCGGGTCCGAACGGCTCGACAAGGTGCTTTCGGGTCTCGGTATGCAAGAAGGCGAGGCGATCGTTCACCCCTGGGTCAACAAGTCGCTCGAACGGGCCCAGGCCAAGGTCGAGGGGCGCAACTTCGACATCCGCAAACAGCTGCTGAAATTCGACGACGTGATGAACGATCAGCGGAAGGTGATCTTCAGCCAGCGCCGCGAATACCTGGAAGACGAAGACCTGTCCGATGTCACCCAGGACATGCGCCACACGGTGATCGACGATCTGGTCACGCAACATATGCCGCCCAGGTCATATGCCGAACAATGGGACACCGAAGGGCTCTACGCGGCGATCATCGAACAGCTCAATGTCGACGTGCCGGTCATCGACTGGGCGAAGGAAGAGGGTGTCGACGACGAACAGGTCCGTGAACGTCTCTACGAGGCGACCGACACCCAGATGGCGGAGAAGGCCGAGGCTTTCGGCGCCGAAACCATGCGCGGGATCGAAAAGCAGATCCTGCTCCAGACGATCGACGGCAAGTGGCGCGAACACCTGCTCACGCTCGAACACCTGCGTTCGGTCGTGGGATTCCGGGGCTATGCCCAGCGCGACCCGCTCAACGAATACAAGACCGAGAGCTTCCAGCTGTTCGAGAACATGATCGATTCGTTGCGTGTGGAAGTCACCCAGAAGCTCGGCCAGGTGCGCCCGATGTCGGCGGAGGAGCAGGAGCAGATGATGCAGCAGATGCTCGCCCAACAGCAGGCGTTGGCGGATGCGCAGAAGAAAGCGGCCGAACAGGTGCTCGGGCCGGGTGCTGAGTTGCCGAAGGGTATTCCGCAGGCCGGATTCGATGAGAACGACCCGAAAACCTGGGGCAATCCGGGCCGCAACGATCCCTGCCCCTGTGGCTCCGGCAAGAAGTTCAAGCACTGCCACGGGTCGTTCTGAGGCAATTGCGGCAAGAATGAGGCCCCCGCCCGGATTCCGCGGCGGGGGCACGTCCCGAAACGGGCGCCGAGGCGACGAAGGCCCGGAAAATGCTTGAAGTCCAAGCATTTACTCGATGTTCACGAATCGAAACAAAACTGGAAATGGCCACCTTCTGTCCATTTCGTCGGCGCAATGCTGCGGAAGACTGCACGCCGACGGAATCCAAGGGAGATCGCCATGCTCGCCGATCTGAAAGCAAAGGCCGCCGGTGTTGACCGCAAGCGGGTCTACACGGCCTCGGCCGCACTTCTGATCGCCGGTGCCGCCGGACACTTCATGCAACAGACATCCGGGGGATCCCGGGGTCCCGCGATGATGAGCGCATCTGTCCCGGCCATATCGGCTCCGCAAATCCTCGCCGCGCCGCCACAAACCGATGCGCCGGAGATCGTCGCCGCCACGCCGCAGACGAGCACACCCGCAATCGTCACGGCCGTGCCGGTGCCGGAAATCCTGCCCGCCGAACCCGAGACCGCGCCCGCCGGTGAGAGCATCGCCGATGCCGCGCCGGGTGCGCCTGGTAACAGGATGCCCGAGGTCGCAGAAACGATCGCCGACACCGACACCGACACCGCCGCCGTGGCCGAGGCGATCGATAGTGCCACGGCGGAGATCGTGGCCTTCGCGCCCCTCGTGACCGCGAGACCAGCGCCCAAGCCCGCGATCATCCCTGAAATCGGCACTGCCAGCACCGCGATCTACCCCGCGCCGAAGGCCGACCTGGTGCTGGAAGAGGTGACCCGCGCGGCGTCCGCTCCGCTCCTGACCATCACCGAACCCGCGCCGGAACGCGCCAAGGACAGTGTGTTCGCCGCCGCATCCGACGAGCTGGACATGCCGCCGGCCGCCACCATGGCACCGGCCGAGCCGGAGATTGCCGGTTGCGCCATCGACATCGAGGGCAGCGCGAAACCCGGCGCGCTCTTGGAAATCAAAATCACCGCGCCCTGCAACTCGGGTGAATCCGTCGCTTTCGAGCACGCCGGGCTGAAGTTCAGCGAACAACTCGGCCCCGACGGCTCGCTCACCGTCGAAGTGCCGGCGATGACCGGCTCTGCCAAGGTGTCTCTTGGCTTCGCCGACGGGGCGGACAAGGATCTCGAAGTGACGGTGCCCGATTTCGACGCCTTCGACCGGATCGCCGTCATCTGGCAGGGGGCCACCGGCCTTCAACTCCACGCGCTTGAAGGCGGCGCAAGCTACGGCGAAACGGGCCATATCTGGGCCGACACGCCGGGCACGCCCGACGCGGCCGTTGCCGGGACCAGCGGGTTCGTGTCCGTGCTCGGCAGCACGTCCAGCGGGTTCGCGGCCGATGTCTACACCTACCCCGCCGCGCTCATGCGCGAGGGGCTGGAACCGGAAGTCTCGATTGAGGCGCAGGTCATGGAAAACACCTGTGGAAGCGAGATCGAAGGCTGGATCCTGCGCACCAACCCGAGCCG
>DQCI01000328.1:17357-24961 GCA_003545125.1 Paracoccaceae bacterium | reverse complement strand
GTGTTGAAAAACCTGCCTGTTGAGTTGAAACTCGCACGGAGGTAACGCGCAAGTTCCGAGGTCCGAGATGAAAATCCTGCGTGCGGCGATCTTCGCCGCACTTTTTGTCTCTAATGCTGCCCTGGTCCCCTCCGCCCGGGCCGATGACATCACCCTGCAATCGAAAGACGGTGCGATCGAAATCAGCGGAACGCTGCTCGGATTCGACGGCGAGTTTTTCCGGGTCGATACCGCGTTCGGCGTGCTCACTCTCGACGGATCCCGGGTCGATTGCAAAGGCCCGGCCTGTCCGACACCCGGCGCCTACGTGGCTCGGTTCACCCTGGCCGGCGCAGGGGTGATGGCCGAGGCGCTCCTGCCCGCGCTGATCGAGGGCTTCGCGGATACGGCGGGCTATGCGTTGGCCGAGAGCGACGCCGGCGCTGCGGAACGGGTGTTCCGCCTCGACGACCCAGGCTCCGGCACGCAGGCCGCCGAGATCACCCTGCGCAGCTCGAACACGGCGGATGGCTTCGTTGATCTGATCTCCGATCAGGCCGACATGGCGCTTGCCTTGCGCGAAGTCACCAGTGCCGAACGGGCCATCGCGATTGATGCGGGATTGGGAGACCTTCAGGGACCGCGCCAGTACCGGGTTCTCGCGCGTGATGCGCTTGTGCCCGCCGTCAACGCCGCCAACCCGGTCCGACGTGTGAGTATGGAAGAGCTGGCCGCTGTCTTTTCCGGTGAAATAGAGACTTGGTCCGCCCTCGGCGGCGAAAACGCCCCGATCACCCTGCATCTCACCGATCCGCAGACCGGGGCCGGCGCGGTCTTCGTTGAACGTGTCCTTGGCGGCGTTGGCACGGCACTTTCCTCCGCGCTTGTCGTCCATACCAATGTCGACGCTCTCGCGGTCGCCCTGGAGCGCGATCCGCGCGGAATTGGCGTGACGACCCTGTCCCACGTCGGCGTCGCCCGCCCGCTGACCGTCACCGGCGCGTGCGCCCTCGACGTCGCTGCCGACCAGGTGACGGTCAAGGCGGGGGATTATCCGCTCACGTTGCCGTTGTATCTCTACTTGCCAGGACGCCGGTTGCCGAAGGTGGCGCGCGAATTGCTGGTTTACCTGCGCTCGCCAGAGGCTCAGGGCGTCGTCCGGGGCGTGGGGTTCGTCGATCAGGACTTCGCCGAGATCCCGCTTGCCGCCCAAGGGGGCCGGCTCGCCAATGCAATTCGGGCCGCCGGGCCCGAGGTCACCCTCGAAGATTTGCAGCGCATGATGCCGCTGTTCATCGGCAAACGGCGCCTCTCGGTCACCTTCCGCTTCCTCGACGGCTCGACCGCGCTAGACGCCCCGTCGCGTGCCAATGTCGCGATCCTGGCGGCGGCCCTGGAGACAGGGGCTTTTGACGGGCGGAAGCTGTCCTTTGCGGGCTTCTCCGACAGCGCGGGATCGGCCACGGCCAATCTCCGCCTGTCGCGTCGCCGGGCCGAAACGGTGCGCGCCGCGGTGATTGCCAGAACCGAAGGCCACGACCCCGCACGTGTGAAGATCGAGACGGATGGGTTCGGCGAGGCGCTGCCGATGGCCTGCGACGACACCGCCTGGGGTCGGCAGGTGAACCGGCGCGTCGAAGTCTGGGTCGACTAGATCAAAACGTTTCAGATCGAACCAATCTGAAAAAGGATTTGATCCAGATTCAGGAATTTGGGCAAGAACCTAAGATCAGAGTGTTTCAGTCTGACGCGGTTTTGCGCCAGCGGATCGGATCAGAGTAGCCCGGCATCGCGGAAGCTGACCTCGCGGGCGTGGCCGATCACCAGGTGATCGTGCAGGGTGATCTCCAGTGCCTCGACCGCGGCCCGCACCTTTTCGGTCATGACGATATCGCTGTCCGATGGCGTCGGATCGCCGGAGGGATGATTGTGGACGAGGATGACGGCCGAAGCGTTGAGCTCCAACGCCCGCTTCGCCACTTCGCGGGGGTAGACCGGCACATGGTTGACCGTGCCCCGCGCCTGTTCCTCGTCGGCGATGAGCACGTTCTGGCGGTCGAGGAACAGCACCCGGAAATGCTCGGTATCGCGGTGCGCCATGGTGGTGCGGCAATAGTCGAGCAGCGCGTCCCATGACGAAATCACCGAGCGATGGATCACCCGGGCACGCGCCAGCCGTTGCGCCGCCGCTTCCACGATCTTGAGTTCCGTCACCACCGCGTCAGCGACGCCGGTCTGCTCCCGGAGCCGGGGTTCCGGCGCGGAGATGACACCGTTGAAATCGCCGAAACGGTCGAGAAGCGCGCGCGCGAGCGGCTTTGCGTCCCCGCGGGGCAGGGCGCGAAACAGCACGAGTTCCAGCAATTCGTAATCGGGGAGCGATTGCGCCCCGAGGTCGCGAAACCGGGCCCGAAGGCGCTGGCGATGGTCGGTGACATAGGAGGGCAAGCGCCCCTCCCGGCCCACCGGACGCGGCTCGGCCGCGTCCTGCGCGAACAAGGGCAGGGCGGCTTCTGAAAAATGCGACTCGCGGCGTGTCATGGCGACAGGGTCGCGTGATTTGGTAAACCGGCCGTTAACGGCCACGGGATTCTTGTCTGTGCCGCAGGACTTCGAGTGACACAAATCGAACGAACCGGGTCGGATCCCGACAGGCGCGCCGAGAAGCGCCGGATTGGCAATCCCGCAAGGGGAGCATTCCAGGGCGTTTCGGCGATTGTCCAAATGTTAGTCTCACATGAGCCTCGTTGTTTGGCGCAGTCCCGGTTGTTTTCACTGCCATGGCCGTATCTTCGCCGGGGTCCAGTGCCGAACGCGTCCCGGAAACAGTTTGCGTTCGAACACGGTCATTGGAGACACTGTTACGCCGAATAGAGCCGTAACACAGGCCGGTCGGAGCGGTCGCCTCGGGCGGTATGTGACACAGCACCTCCCCGCGCCCTGTGCAGCACCATGCAAACTCCGCAAACGAGCACAATACCCGGGTCTCGTCGGATGGATGTCAACGGCGCCACATCCGGGGTCGTCAACCCCTGCGGTGAAACTGAAGAATGCACCAACCTGAACATCCCGGGTTTCCCTCTGGAGGGCTGGGCTGTCGCGGTCGCGCGCAGTGTTCACGATTGACAATGAGGCGGACTCGGTTCAATATTTTTGACGAGTGAAATAAATCGCCAGCGGGAGATTAAATGTATCTCGGACTTGATCTCGGCACCTCCGGCTTGCGTGCAATTCTCGTGGATGCCGACGGGAATGTTCTCGTCGCATCCGACCAGGCCTACCCCGTCTCACATCCCCATTCGGGATGGAGCGAACAGGATCCGGCCGATTGGGTCGCGGCGACCGAACGCGCGCTCGATGCGCTGAAAGCCAGCCATCCATCCGAGCTTGCCACGCTGAAAGCGATCAGTTTTTCGGGCCAGATGCACGGCGCGACACTGCTCGACCGGGCCGACAAAGTGCTGCGCCCTGCGATTCTCTGGAACGACACCCGCTCGGCCGAAGAGGCCGCGGCGATGGACGCCGATCCGGCATTTCGCAAGATCAGCGGCAACATTGTCTTCCCCGGCTTCACGGCGCCGAAGCTCGCCTGGGTGAAGGCTCACGAGCGCGCGCTCTTCGACCAGGTGGCGATGGTGCTGCTGCCCAAGGATTACCTGCGCCTCTGGCTGACCGGCGACCACGTCTCCGACATGTCCGACAGCGCGGGCACGTCCTGGATGGATGTGGGTGCGCGCGCCTGGTCAGACGAGCTGCTCGAAAAATCGGGCATGCGGGCCGACCAGATGCCGCGGCTCGTCGAAGGCACCGAGGTGTCGGGCACGCTGCGGGCCGAGTTGGCCAACCGTTGGGGCATCAAAGGTACCGTGAAAGTGGTTGGCGGCGGTGGCGACAATTCAGCCTCGGCCTGTGGGGTAGGGTGCTTTGACGAGGGCGACGGCTTTGTCTCGCTCGGCACCTCCGGCGTGCTGCTCTCGGCCAAGGCGGGCTTTTCGCCGAGCCCGGAAACGGCGGTTCACACCTTCTGCCATTCGGTGCCGGACACCTGGTATCAGATGGGCGTAATCCTGTCGGCGACCGACAGCCTCAATTGGCTGGCGGCACAGACCGGCAAGAAACCGGCGGAGCTGAGTGCACTGCTCGGCGACAGCATCGAGGGTCCCGGTCAAGTCCGCTTCCTGCCCTACCTTTCGGGTGAGCGCACCCCGCACAACGATGCGGCCATCCGCGGCGCCTTTGCCGGTATCGGCATCGGCGACGGGCATAGGGAGTTGACCCAGGCGGTTGTCGAGGGCGTGGCCTTTGCGCTCAAGGACAACCACGAAGCGCTCAAAGCGACCGGGACCGAGCTCAAAAGCCTGCTCGGCATCGGCGGGGGGTCGAACTCCGACTATTGGGTCGAGCTGATCGCCACCCTGCTGGATGTGCCGATCGACCTGCCCGAAGCCGGTGATTTCGGCGCAGCACTCGGCGCCGCCCGCCTCGCCATCGTCGGAGACACCGGGGCGGATCCGGGCGAGATCATGACCCGTCCCGCCGTCGCCCGCACCATCGAACCGCGCCAGGGTCTCGCTGGCGCCTACGAGGACGCGTACGCCCAATTCCGCGCCCTTTACCCGGCCATTAAGGAGGTCCTATGAACACCGGTTTCTTTTCCACCGACAAGATCCCTTTCGAGGGGCCCGACAGCACCAACCCGCTGGCCTTCCGCCACTACGATCCCGACGAGATCGTTCTCGGCAAACGCATGGAAGACCAACTTCGCTTCGCCGTCGCCTATTGGCACAGCTTCGCCTGGGAGGGGCTCGATCCCTTCGGCGGCCCCACCTTCGACCGGCCCTGGTATCCGCAGGACTCGGTTGAGAACGCCAAAGTGAAAGCCGACGTGGCCTTCGAGCTGTTCTCCGCCCTCGGCGCGCCGTTTTACTGCTTCCATGACGCCGACATGCGACCCGACCTCGGAAACTTCTCTGCCAACAAGCGGGCGTTCGACGAGATCGTCGAGATCTTCGCCGCGAAGCAGGAAGAGACCGGCGTCAAACTGCTCTGGGGCACCGCCAATCTGTTCAGCCATCGCCGCTTCATGTCCGGCGCCTCGACCAACCCCGACCCGGAAGTGTTTGCCTATTCCGCCGCGACGATCAAATCCTGCATGGATGCGACCAAGAAGCTCGGCGGTCAGAACTACGTGCTCTGGGGTGGGCGCGAAGGCTACGAGACCCTGCTCAACACCGATCTCGGCCGCGAAGACCAGCAGATGGGCCGGATGCTTCACATGGTGGTGGAATACAAGCACGCGATCGGGTTCGAGGGGCAGATCATGATCGAGCCCAAGCCGCAGGAACCGTCGAAGCACCAGTACGACTACGATGTCGCCACGGTCTACGGCTTCCTCAAGCGCCATGGGCTCGAAAACGAGGTGCGGGTCAACATCGAACAAGGCCACTCGATTCTCGCCGGCCATTCTTGGGAGCACGAGATCGCGCTCGCCCAGACATTGGGGATTTTTGGGTCGATCGACGCGAACCGGAACGACTATCAGTCGGGTTGGGACACCGACCAGTTCCCCAACAACGTGCCCGAAGTGGCGCTGGCCTATTACCATATCCTCAAGCACGGCGGCTTCGAGGCTGGCGGCGGCACCAATTTCGATTCAAAGCTGCGACGCCAGTCGATCGACGCCGACGACCTGCTCATCGGCCATATCGGCGGCATGGACACCTGTGCCCGCGGCCTCAAGGCCGCCGCCGCGATGATCGAGGACGGGACCATGTCCGATTTCGTCGACGAACGCTATTCCGGCTGGAACAGTGACTATTGGCAAGGCGTGCTCGCCGGCGGCGGCTCGCTCGACGAGATCGCCCGCAAGGTCGAAGACGAAGGGATCGAACCGGAGCCGCGGTCGGGGAAACAGGAATACCTCGAGAACGTGGTCAACAGGTTCGTCTGAGCCATGATCACGCGGGGCATAGCCACGATCGGCGGGCGGGCGGTGGACGCCGCCCGCCTGACCGCGGGTGATATGGCCGTGACGCTCCTGAGCTACGGCGCGATCACGCAAGCCTGGCGGATCGGTCCGCGCAACATCGTGCTGGGGTACGCGGACCCCGCGCAGTACGCAACCGACCGCTACTACCTCGGTGCCATCTGCGGACGGCTCGCCAATCGGACCCGGGGCGGCCGTTTTTCGCACGAAGGCAGAGAGGTGCAACTGCCGCTGAACCACGGGCCGAACACGCTGCACGGGGGGCCGGAAGGGCTCAATTCGCGGTTCTGGGAGATGGAGGCCGATACCACCGCGAACGCGGTGCGCCTGGCCTATGTCAGCCCTGATGGCGAGAGCGGGTTCCCGGGGCGCGCAGAGTTCGAAATCGTGGTTGCGCTGTCCGAAACGGCGCTGATCTACGACATGCGCGCCGAGGTAGACCGGCCGACACCGATCAATCTCGCCCAGCACAATTACTACAACCTCGCAGGTGGTGGCGAGATCTGGGATCATGTGCTCAGCGTGCCGGCCGAGAGCTATCTGGTGGCCGGCGACGATCTGATCCAGACGGGCCTGATCTCATCGGTCGCGGGCACGAAGTTCGACTTCCGCGAGGCCCGCTCCATCGGCGCCGCGGACCCGGGGCGCGATGGGATCGACGGCTGCCTGGTGCTGGAAAGCGGCGCGCCCGGCGCCGTGTTGTCGGTGCCAGGCGGGCCGACGCTCAGCTTTTTCACCGGACAGCCGGGCATGCAGGTCTACAACGCAGACACGCTTGGGGCGCCCTTCGCTCCCTTCACCGCCGTCTGCCTCGAACCCGAGGGGTTTCCGGATGCGGTGAACCACCCGGATTTCCCCTCCCAGATCGTCACGCCCGAGAACCCTTACCGGCAGAAACTGACAATCGAGGTTACGTGATGCGCGCCGCCGTCGCCCTCCTGCTGCTGGCTTCGGCCGCCCGGGCGGGGGGGCTGCCCGACCCGATCACCGATGCGGACTACGTGATGACCACACCCGCGCAGGTGGCGCTCGGGCAGCTCCTGTTCTACGACCCGTTGCTCTCGGGGTCGAAAACGGTCGCCTGTTCCACCTGCCACCATCCGTCGCTCGGCACCTCCGACGGTCTGTCGCTCGGCATCGGCGACGGCGGGGTCGGGCTTGGCCCGGAGCGCCGCCTTGTCGGCGACAACCTGCCCGAGCAACGCATCCCTCGCAACGCGCCCGGCCTGTTCAACCTCGGCGCCCACGCGTTCACCTCGATGTTCCATGCTGGCCGCCTCGAGGCGGACCCGACCAAGCCCGGCGGCATCCGCACGCCGCTCGGCCAGGAGATGGTCGAGGGCTTCACCGGCGTGCTGTCGGCACAGGCGATGTTCCCGGTTCTGAGCCAGGACGAGATGGCGGGGCATTATGGCGAGAGCGACATCTCCAAGGCGGTACGCACCGGGCTATTGACCGGACCGGGCGGGGCCTGGGATCTGATAGCGAAACGGGTCGAGGCGGTGCCGGACTACCGCGAGATGTTCGACGCGGTGATCGGCCCGCGCCCGATCCTGTTCACTGATATTTCCAACGTGATCGCCGAGTTCATCGTCTTCGAATGGCGCACCGACGACAGCCCGTTTGACCGGCATCTGCG
>DQCI01000328.1:15989-17337 GCA_003545125.1 Paracoccaceae bacterium | reverse complement strand
GCGACATTGGCCGCTTCCGGGTGACCGGCGACCCGGATGACGCCTACCGGTTCCGCACGCCCTCCTTGCGCAACATCGCGCTGACCGCGCCCTATGGGCATGACGGTGCCTACGCGACGCTCGAAGCCATGGTGCGCCACCATCTCGATCCGGTGGCCTCGCTCCAGGCCTATGACATCGGCCAGGCGGTTTTGCCGGACCTGCCGGGCGCGGAGGGAACCGATCGGATCATCCTGTCGAGCGCCGAGGACATGGCGGCGATCGCAGCCGCGAATGAGCTCGAACCGGTTGCCTTGACCGACGACGAAGTGGCCGCATTGGTCGCCTTCCTCCACAGTCTGACCGACACGGTGAGCCTGACCGGCAGGCTGGGGGTGCCGCAGAGCGTCCCAAGCGGATTGCCGGTGGATTAGAGCCTTTCCTGTGTCACGCCATCCGTGCCACGGGTGATCCGCATGGTGCCATTCGCCGCCACCGGCATCCATTCCGTGACGGTGCCGTCCGGCCAGGTCACACGAAGCTCGGCGCGCGCGGCGGTTCCAAGCCCGAAATGCTCCGGCAGGGCCACGCCCGAGGCATGGGTGCCGCCGACCGTGACCTCGCGCACGATCACGCGGTCTGCGACCCGCAGATCGAGCCAGGCGCCCACGGCGCGGATGTTGGGCCCCGGCTGGCGCAGGTCCACGGCGAGCCAATG
Source organism: Paracoccaceae bacterium (assembly GCA_003545125.1). Lineage (GTDB taxonomy): Bacteria > Pseudomonadota > Alphaproteobacteria > Rhodobacterales > Rhodobacteraceae > Sinisalibacter. The sequence continues at coordinate 16,640 of DQCI01000328.1, read as the reverse complement.
GCCGTCCGTTTCGGTCGTGTTGGCATAGACCTCCATCGGCACACGCCGGTTGACCACGGCAAGATCGAGCCGTCCGTCGAGGTTCAAGTCCGCAAGCACCGCACCGCGCGAGCGCGCGAGCGAGGCGACACCGGCCTCGATGCTGGCCTCCCGGAAAATGTCGTCAGCTCCTTGCATGAGCAGGTTGTTCGGGTCTTCCATCGCGTTCGACGGCATCTGCTCGACATTGCCCTTGGCGATGAACACGTCGTCGCGCCCGTCGAGATCGACATCGCCGAACACGATGCTCCACCCGGTCGAGGGCCGCCCGTCGTCGCCGAGATGCGGGCGCTGGGCGGTGGTGCCCATCGCGTAGGCGACATCGCGCCAGATCGGCCCGCCGGGCTCGCGCAGTTGCAGGCGTTGATCGCCCATGGTCGAAAGGAATACGTCCGGGAGACCGTCGCCGTTCACGTCGCGCGACGCAATGCCCATCCCCCAGAGCGACTGGCGCTTCCAGCCTTCGGGTTCGGTGTAGAGCCGGGGCGTCGCTTGCATCGCCCAAAGCTCCTCCTGGCCGTCGCGGACATAATACTGCCGGTCGTTGGACAGCCTGAGATCGGCCCGACCGGTGCGGTCCCAGTCCGAGAACAGCGCCGACAGGGCGCAATA